>RFQA01000188.1 GCA_009925925.1 Betaproteobacteria bacterium | reverse complement strand
ATGAGCCACGAGCTGCGCACCCCCTTCAACGGCATGCTGGGCATGATGAGCCTGTTGGAGAGCACGCCGCTCACCACCGCGCAAACCGACTACATCAAGACTGCCAAGGGCTCGGCCAACCACCTGCTGACACTGCTCAACGACATATTGGATGTGTCGGCCCTCGAGTCCGGCAAGATGACGCTGAACCCCGAGCCGGTGCAGCTCAGTGCGCTGCTGAACGAGGTGAATGCGCTCATGCTGCCGCTGGCGGTGGAAAAGCAACTGAAGTTTTCCATCGTGGTGCAAGCAGAACTGCCGGCCTGGGTGCTGGCTGACGCCACCCGCCTGAAGCAGATTTTGTTCAACCTGGTGAACAACGCGCTGAAGTTCACCGACCACGGTGGCGTGACGCTGACCATCGTCTCCCGCCCCCGTACCGATGGCAACACTGGCTTGGCCTTTTTGGTGGAAGACACCGGCATCGGCATGGATGACCATGTGTTGTCCCGCCTGTTCCAGCGCTTTTACCAGGTGGACGGTGGGCTGGCCCGCAAGTTTGGCGGCACTGGCCTAGGACTGGAAATTTCACAAACCCTGGCCCGCATGATGGGGGGCGCGATTGAGGTGGAAAGCACGCCGGGCAAGGGCTCGGTGTTCACCTTGCATTTGCCGTTCACCACCTGCCCGGCTCCGCCTACGGCTGCGGCACCGGTGAGCATTCAAACCTTCACCAAGCCTGCGCCCGCCGATGCAGCTGCCAATGCCTCTTCTAGCCCGGCAAACTCGCCGACAAGCGATGCGCCGCCACCCTTGAACGCATTGCGCGTGCTAGTGGCCGAAGACCACCCGGTGAACCGCAAGTTTGTGGGCATTTTGTTGGACAAGATGGGCTGCAAAGCCACCTTCTGCGAGAACGGTCAGCTGGCGGTGGAAGCCGCCGAACGCGAAATGTTTGACCTGGTGCTGATGGACGTGCACATGCCCATCATGGACGGGTTGACCGCCACCCGCACCATACGCGCCATGGCAGGCCCGATGGCGCAGGTGCCCATCATTGTGCTGACGGCGGATGTGATGAACGACGCCAAAGAGCAGGCTCTGGCCGCCGGCGTGAACGACTTTGTAACCAAGCCGGTGCAAATCGGCCAGCTGCAAGCAGCCATGCAAAAGTGCCTGGCTGCAGCAAATGCTGCGCCCTCAGGTGCGGCGGCGCAGGCCTAACAAGCCATGGTTGGGCAGGCCGCGCTGTAGGTAGTCCATGGCAATAGGCTCCAGCGCAGCAGCTTGGATGCCCAAGTCAGACAAACCCGCTTCGGTGCCGCTGGCTAGGTTGTCGACCTTCATCGAATCGAGGTTGTCGCCACTCATGAGCGGCTCGCCAGGGGCGAGCTGCATCAATGCGGCTTGCAATCGCCCCGCCCACTCGGGCAGCGGAATTACCGGGCGGCCACGCCCTTCGGCAATGCCGGCCCACACCCCAGCGCCGTGCACCAGCGCACCCAAGGTAAAGACCTGCGGGCCGCAAGCCTCCCACACGCCAGTAGCCCCTGCAGAGGCACGTGCCTGCACCAAGCGCACCACAGCGGTGGCCACGTCTTCCACCCACACCGGCTGGAAACGCGCATGGGCACCCGCGAGCGGCATGAAGGGAAACACTTGCTGCAGCTTGGCAAACATATTCAAAAACTTGTCTTCCGCCCCAAAGATGACGCTGGGGCGCAGTACCGACACCGCCAGGGCCGGATGGCTTAAGGCCAGCTCGCCGCGGGATTTGCTGCGCAGGTAGCGCGAAGGTGTCGCGTCCGGCTGCTGGGGGTTGGCACCAAGCGCGCTGACATGCACTACATGCGGCACAGCGGCAGCCACTGCGGCGCGGGCCAGCTTGGCGGGTAGGTCTACATGCACTTTCTGAAATGCGGCCTCGGAGCCGTGGAGGATGGCGACTAAATTCACCACCGCGTCATGACCGGCCAGCGCTTGCTGCAAGGCCACGGGCTCATGGACATTGAGCTCCACCACCGTAACCGTGGGCAGGGTTTGCAAGTCGCGCGCATTGACGGCGCGCCGTGTGGCGACGGTCACCGCGTAGCCTTGCTTGACCAGTTTCTGGACCACGTGGCGCCCGACGAAGCCGGTGCCACCGAGAACAAATATGTTTTTCATGCAGACAGGGTAGCCCTTAAGCCTTTCTGACTGCAAGGCAGGGGATTAGATGACCACCGGCTCCGGCTCCAGCAGAATGCCGAATCGCTCGTAGACGCTGGTTTGGATGGCCTTGGCCAGGGTCATGACTTCGCCGCCGGTGGCACCGTTGCCGTCCACACCGGCGCCTCGGTTTACCAGCACCAGCGCCTGCTTTTCATAAACACCGGCCTGACCGACCGATTTGCCCCTCCAGCCACAGGAGTCGATGAGCCAGCCTGCGGCCAGCTTGACCGATCCGTTGTCCAGCCGGTAGTGCACGACCTTGGGGTCGCGGGCGATGATGTCTTCGCACTGCTCGGCGGTGACGGTCGGGTTTTTGAAAAAACTGCCGGCATTGCCGATGACGGCCGGGTCCGGCAACTTGGCGCGCCGCACTTCGCACACCCAGTCATATATCTGGCGGGGGGTGGGCTCTGTCACACTGTGTTCGACCATCTTGCGCTCGATATCTGCGTAGCCCAGCACGGGCTTCCACACCTTGGGCAAGGCAAAGCGCACGCGCAGAATCAAAGCGCGGTCTTTCAAGCCCAAGGGTTGGTGCACGTTCAACTCACCGCTGCTGGCGTGCTTGAACACCGAGTCGCGGTAGCCAAAGGCGCATTGCGCGGCATTCAGGGTGAAGACCTGGCCGGTTTGCAGGTCGATGGCGTCCAGCGAGTCAAAGCGGTCTTGCAGCTCCACGCCATAGGCGCCCACGTTTTGTACTGGCGAGGCGCCCACCGTGCCGGGAATCAGGGCCATGTTTTCCATGCCGGGCAGGTTCTGGTCCAGCGTCCAGGTCACGAAGTCGTGCCAGTTCTCGCCGGCGCCGGCTTCCACAATGACCGCTTTGGCGGTTTCGCCCACCACTTTGATGCCGGGCACCTCGACCTTGAGCACCAAAGGTTTCACGTCGCCGGTCAGCACAATATTGCTGCCGCCGCCCAGCACAAACTTGGGTGCGGCGGCCCATTCGGGGTCGGCCAACAGGTCCCGGACGTCCTGTTCATGGGTGATGCGGGCCAGGGCATAGGCCTTGGCGACGATACGGAACGTGTTAAACGCCTGCAGGGGAATGTTTTTCTCGACTACCATTCCGAGATTGTCTCATTGCATTTTTTAGAGCGAGCCCATGCCCTCATTTGATACCGTATGCGAAGCCGACCTGGTCAAGGTCAAGAACGGCGTAGAAAACTCTGCCAAAGAAATCGGCACCCGCTTTGATTTCAAGGGCACCTCTGCCAGTATTGAAATCAAGGACAAGGAAATCACCATGATCGGTGATGCCGACTTCCAACTGGAGCAGATTGCCGACGTACTGCGCAACAAGCTTACCAAGCAAAGCGTGGATGTGCGCTTCCTGGAGTTCGGCGATTTGCAAAAAATCGGCGGCGACAAGGTCAAAAAAGTGGTGAAGGTACGCAACGGCATCGAGTCCGAATTGGCCAAGAAAATCCAGCGCCTGGTCAAAGACAGCAAGATCAAGGTGCAAGCGGCCATCCAGGAAGAAAAAGTGCGTGTCACAGGCGCCAAGCGCGATGACCTGCAAGCCACCATGGCACTCTTGCGCAAAGAGATTACGGACGTCCCCCTGGATTTCAACAACTTCCGCGACTGATGCGCACCGCCGCCCGCTTTCTGTTCGCCCTGCTGCTGGCACCCACTGTATGGGGCCAGACGGTAGCCATCAATGGAACGCTGGGTGACAAGGCGCTGCTGATTGTGGATGGCGGTTTCCCCAAAAGCGTAGCGATCGGTGCCACGCACCAGGGTGTGAAGGTAGTCTCCATGCAGGGTGACTCGGTGGTCGTCGAAGTGGGCGGCAAGCGCATGACGCTGCGGGTGGGCGATGCGCCGGCCAGCGTGGGCAGCAATGCGGGACAACAGTCCAGCGGTTCCCGCGTTGTGTTGACCGCCGGCCCCGGCGGTCACTTCACCAGTGAAGGTCAAATCAACGGCCGTGTGGTGCGCTTCATGGTGGACACCGGTGCTACCGCAGTGTCCATGGGCGTGGCAGAGGCAGAGCGCATAGGTTTGAAATACCAGAACGGCGATCGCGTGCAAATGAGCACCGCCAATGGTGTGGTGCAAGGCTGGCGCATGACGCTGGATAACGTTCGATTGGGTGATGTGCTGGTAGGTGGAGTGGACGCCGTGATTTCACCGGTCTCCATGCCCTATGTCTTGTTGGGCAACAGTTTCCTGAGCCGCTTCCAAATGAACCGTACCAACGACCAGATGGTGCTGGAACGACGCTTTTAATCGACAGCATGGACGTGCAGGACGAGAACGCTTACGAAGATTTGTTGGGCCAGTGGTCGGACCTGGAGTCAGGCCTCGGCGTGATTCTGGGCAGCCCTGGCACCACGCAGCAGTTTGCACACCGTGTGCTCCAGTACGACCGATGGATGCAAGGCCTGTTGCAACGGGACCCGGATGTAGGCCTGTACCTCTTGTTCCAGCTGGCAAGCAATTCGCCGGTGGGCTACAGCGCATCTCACGCGCTGGTATGCGCAGTGCTCTGCCACCTGGTAGCGGGTGAACTGCGGTTGCCGCTCAAAGAGCGCAACAGTCTGGTCCACGCGGCACTCACCATGAATGTGGCCATGACGGCGCTGCAAGACCAGTTGGCCACCCAAACCGAACGCCCCAACCAAGCCCAACAGGATGCCATTCGTGCCCACCCCATCAAAGGCGCCATGATGCTGGCCAATTTGGGCGTGGCCGATGATGACTGGCTGGACATTGTCTCCAGCCATCACGACGATGCCGTAGACCGCGACACCCCGGAAGACCCCAACGGCACACTGCACCTGACCCGTATTTTGAAAGTCGTGGACCGCTATGCGGCCATGATCTCGCCGCGGGCATCCCGTACCGGACGCAGCGCCATTGAATCCGCCCGCTCGGTGTTGGCTCGCGCCACTGCAGGGGTGGACGAAATAGGCCAGGCGCTGGTGCGGGCAGTGGGCTTGTGCCCGCCTGGCACCTATGTGCGGCTGGACAACGACGAGCTGGCAGTGGTGGTGCGGCGCAGCATCAAGACCAATCAGCCTTTTGTGGTGATCATCGGCAAGGCAAACGGCGAGTTTCACAACAACCCTCGCCTGCATGGCACCGGCGACACCCCGCCGCGTATCCGCTCAGCCCTACCCTCGGTAGCGGTGCGTACACCACTCAACCACTTCTATCTGTTGCAGCTGGGTAGTCAGGCCCTGAGCATGGCCTGAAACTACCTCTCGCCAGCGGCGGCTTATTTGGCCGCTTCTTTCTTTTTGCTCAGTTTGGACTCTGTGCCCTTCACCAAGCGGGAGATGTTTTCCGAATGGCGCCAGATCAAGAAGATGGACATCACTGCCGTTGACAGCAATAGGTTGCGGTCCGTCACCCACGCCACCCCGTCACCAAAGGCGTAATAGGCCGGAGCAAACAAAGCCGCCACCAAAGACGCCAGGGACGAATAGCGGAAGGCATAGGCCACGATCAGCCAGGTCAGACCGGTGGCCAGCGCCAGCCAGCCGCTGGTGGCCACCAAAACGCCCAGCGCAGTCGCCACGCCTTTGCCACCCACAAACTTGAAGAACACCGGGTACAGGTGGCCGATGAAGGCGGCAAAACCTGCCAAGGCCATGCTGCCCTCACCCAAGCCATAAGGCTGCCCCCACCAATGAATGGCAGCGACCGGCAACCAGCCTTTGACGGCATCGAGCAGCAAGGTCACCACCGCTGCAGCTTTGGAGCCGGATCGCAGCACATTGGTGGCGCCAGGGTTTTTGCTGCCGTAGGTGCGCGGGTCGTTCAGGCCCATAACGCGGCTCACGATGACAGCAAACGACAAAGACCCGATCAGGTAGGCGGCTACTGTAGCCAGCAAGGGGTACAACACAGAATTCAAAACAGGTTCTCCAATCACTCTTCCAGCGCGCACTGTACAGGCTTGGCGCCCAGCAATTGCACACACACTTGGGGATCAAGGCCGACCAGGTATCCGCGACGCCCGCCATTGATACAGATGCGGGGCAACTCCAGAATGGTGGATTCAATGAACACCGGCATGTTTTTGCGGGTACCAAACGGCGAGGTGCCGCCGACCAGATACCCGCTGTGCTTATTCGCCACATCAGGGGCACAGGGCTCCACCGACTTGACGCCGATCTGCCGCGCCAGGTTTTTGGTCGATACCTTGCGATTACCGTGCATTAGAACCACCAAGGGCTTGGCGTCCTGGTCTTGCATGATCAGGGTTTTGACCACGGTAAACGGATCAAACCCCAGCACCGCCGCGCTGTGCTGCGCGCCGCCATGCTCCAGGTACTCGTAGGGGTGTTCGGTGAATGCCACCTTGTTCGCTTTGAGCAGCTGGGTGGCGGGGGTTTCAGAGACGTGGTCTTTTTTGGCCATAAGGGCGTATTTTCATACGCCTTGCGCCTCTGATGACGTTACACCGCAGGGTCGCGGATTTCCCAGCGGACTTCGTCGATCTTTTTGAGCAGCTCTTCAGGTAGCACGGTGCCCCATGCGTCGATGTTTGCATCTAGCTGCTCCAAGGTGCGCACACCGATGATGGTGCTGGCGACTTGCCACTTGGTATAGCAAAAAGCCAGGGCCATCTGGCTGGGCGTGAAGTCGTACTCGCGGGCCAGCGCGTTGTATTTGCGCGCGGCCTTGAGCGCGTCAGGTCGGCCCCAGCGTTGCTTGCGGGTGGACTCAAACTTGCGCAGCCGCACATCGGGCGACACGTTTTCGCCCAGCAGACCTTCTTCGTCGTACTTGCCAGTGAGCAGCCCAAA
>RFQA01000187.1 GCA_009925925.1 Betaproteobacteria bacterium | reverse complement strand
TAATTGCCAGACGCAAAATCGCGGGGATTGTGAAGATGCACATCTACCAAGGCACTCTCGTACGCCCGGCGTGTGATGCCTGCTGTCAGCAAGGGCGCAAACAGCTCAGGGAAAAGCGTGATGATGTCGAAGCGCACTGGAGGCGCCTCAATAGTCCAGTTGCCAGTCCACGCGGATGGTCTTGTCGGTCAGGCTGACGTCGTCCACATAAGCAGAGACGAAGGGGATCATCCGTTCGACCGGTTTGTCATCCTGCATGGCCTCAATGACCAAGACAGTTTGCGGGCCGGTTGACATCAACTCACGGACGATGCCGAGCGCTTGGGCTTCGCGATTGACGACTTGCAGACCGATGAGATCGACCCAATAAAACTCGTCGGCAGCAGCCTTGGGGAAAGTCGCACGGGAGATGAAGATGCGGGAGCCTTTGAGGGCTTCAGCGCCATTCCTGTCATCGATGCCGGCCGCACAGGCGACCACCGAATCAGAATGAACTTTGGATTCTTTGACGGCCATCAGCGCTGTGCCGGAAAAAGGCTTGGTACCTTTTTCAGTGGGCAGCAGATACCACTGACGCGCAGAGAAGAGTGCCTCAGGATTGGCACTGTAAGGCAAGACCTTGAACCAGCCTTTGATACCCCAAGCGTCCGCAATGCGACCGACTTCTATGGCGTCTGCCGGCAATTCGGCGACTTCAAGTCCTGTGAGCATGGGGTGGAAGTATCAACCGGCGTACGGGCGCAAACTCCGCACGCCGGCTAAACCATTAAGCAGCTTTTTTGGCGGCTTGGTTGATCAGGCGTTCCACGGTAGGAGATGCCTGTGCGCCAACGCCCTTCCAGTAGGTCAAGCGGTCTTGCGCAATACGGATGCTTTCTTCGTTTTCCTTGGCGATGGGGTTGTAGAACCCGATACGCTCGATGAAGCGGCCGTCGCGACGGGTGCGCTTGTCAGCAACAACGATATTGAAAAACGGGCGGGCTTTTGCACCACCACGAGCGAGTCGAATGACGACCATGATTTATCCTTTGGGCAGCTGAGAGAATTCAGCCTAAGTATTCAAAGTTCGATTCAAAGTTTGAGACACGCAACTGACCACCCGGCCAGTGACACTCTGAATAGCCTTCCATTATACCGTTTTCTCATTCATGACCAAAATCCGACCCAGTACCGAATCCGATATCAGCGCTATTACTGCCATTTATGCACACCATGTGCTGACAGGCACTGGTACTTTTGAGACCACGCCGCCCAACGAAAGTGACATGCAGGGACGACGGGCCGACGTACTTTCCAAAGGACTGCCCTACCTGGTGGCAGAAGTAGACGGAGAGGTCATAGGTTTCGCCTATTGCAACTGGTTCAAGCCACGGCCCGCTTACCGCTTTTCCGCAGAAGACTCCATTTACCTCGCTCCGACCGCACACGGGAAGGGACTTGGAAAACTCTTGCTCATTGAACTGATGTCGCAAGCAGAGCGCTGTGGAGTTCGCAAGTTGATTGCGGTTATCGGCGACTCCGCCAACGCTGGCTCGATCGGTGTACACACCAGCTGCGGCTATGACAAAGTGGGCGTGATTTCAGCCTGTGGCTGGAAGTTTGATCGCTGGCTGGACATCGTGTTGATGGAAAAAACCATTGGAGCCGGCTCATCCACCCCGCCAGTGGATCCTGTCGCATGAAAAACAAAACTGTCGCTGTCTGGCTCACGCTGACGCTGGGTGCCTTGGGCTTGCATCGGCTCTACCTCGGGCGCTACGACTGGATTGCCAGGTTATCCCCCATACCTACCCTCTTGGGCACCTATGGCGTACTGCGGGCCCGCAATCTGGGGGTAGACGATCAGCTGAGCTGGGCGTTGATCCCTTTGCTGGGCTTCATGCTCGCGGCTTGCGCGCTGAACGCCTTGATTTTTGGACTCATGAGTCTTGAAAAGTGGAACGCCCGGTACAACCCGGAGCAACCCGATAGCCCCCAAGGCGGAACCAACTGGCTCACCGTGGGTGGCTTGATCGTCGCTCTGGGCATGGGCACCACCATTTTGATGGCGACCCTCGCCTTCAGCATTCAACGCACTTTTGAGTACCAGATGCAAGAAGACAAAGCACCCGTCACGGGCGCCTTGATCAAAAAATCTGCAGACTGACCCAGTAAGCGATTGCCGCGACAAAGGCCGCAGCCGGGATGGTCAGCACCCAAGCCCACACAATGTTTCCAGCAACGCCCCAGCGCACCGCACTGGCGCGTTGGGTGGAGCCTACCCCGACGATAGCGCCGGTAATGGTGTGGGTGGTAGAAACCGGTATACCCAAAGCAGTGGCCAAGAACAGTGTCATTGCGCCACCGGTCTCCGCACAGAAGCCGCCCAC
Organism: Betaproteobacteria bacterium; assembly: GCA_009925925.1. Classification (GTDB taxonomy): domain Bacteria; phylum Pseudomonadota; class Gammaproteobacteria; order Burkholderiales; family Burkholderiaceae_C; genus Allorhodoferax. The sequence continues at coordinate 4,636 of RFQA01000187.1, read as the reverse complement.
CGGTTTCAGCTTGGTGATTTTCTGACCCATAGTGCGCACAATCCGCCAGCCACCGAACATGGTGCCGGCGCCAATCGCTATGTAGCAAGACACAATGGTCCAGGTGGGTGGCGCAGCATCGCTGGCGGAAACAAACCCTGTTGCAATCAGCATCATCCAGATGATGCCAATGGTCTTTTGCGCGTCATTACCGCCATGACCCAGGCTGTAAGCACCTGCGCTCAGTAGTTGCAAACGCCGGAACCATTTATCTATGCGCGAAGGCCGTGCGCGCCGGAAAATCCAGGCGACTGCCACCATCATCATGGAGCCCAAAGTGAAACCCAATAGTGGCGACACAAAGATGAACGCTACCGTTTTCATAATGCCGGCGGAGATCAAGGCCCCTGCTCCAGCCTTGGCAATCACCGCGCCGACAATGCCACCAATCAGCGCGTGGGAAGAGCTGCTGGGAATACCGTAGTACCAGGTAATCACGTTCCAGGTAATAGCGCCTACCAACGCACCGAACACCACATGGGTGTCCACGACGCCGGGCTGCACAATGCCTTTGCCCACGGTGGCCGCGACGCTCAGGTGAAAAATGAAAATGGCTATGAAGTTGAAGAAGGCGGCAAAAATCACCGCCTGACCGGGCTTAAGTACCCCGGTGGACACCACGGTCGCAATCGAGTTCGCTGCATCATGAAAACCATTCATGAAGTCGAACATCAGCGCGAGCGCCACCAAAAGGGCTACGACCCACAGGGCTGTCTGGACTTGTTCCATCGTATTGAACCTGCGCGGTGGATCAGGAGTTCTCGAGGATGATGCCCTCGATCACATTCGCCACGTCTTCACACTTGTCAGTGATCGTTTCCAGCAGCTCGTAAATGGCTTTGAGCTTGATGAGTTCACGCACATCTTCCTGCTCGCGGAACAGCTTGCTCATGGCGGTACGCATCACGCGGTCAGCATCCGACTCCAGACGGTCGATTTCTTCGCAGGTTTTCAAGGCTGCCTCGGCGGTGGCGGGATCGGCGATATCCGCCAACAGCTTTACCGCATCACGCAAACGCTCGCAGCACTTCACGCTCAGGTCGGTCAAACGCACGATCTCTTCCGTCATCACGCGGACGTCGTACAGCGCCATCGTCTCTGCAGAATCCTGAATCAGGTCCGCCACATCATCCATGGTGTTGATCAGGGAGTGGATTTGCTCGCGGTCGATGGGCGTGATGAAGGTGATGTGAATCGCCTTGTTCACCTCATGGGTCACGCGGTCTGCTGCACGTTCGGCGTCGTCCACTTCCTGGTTGTATTTCGCGCGCAGATCAGCGTCGTTGTAGTTAGCCACCAGCTTGGAAAAAGCCTGGGCGGCCTCCACGATACGATCCGCATGCTGATTGAACATCTCAAAAAAATTGCCTTCACGAGGCAACAACTTTCCAAACAACATGCGGAGCTCCTAACGGTTAAATATGACAGTCTCGTGACTGATTTAAGAATGTCTGCGAGTTTAACCGGCTACAGCCCTACAGGTTTCAGGGCGTTACACCTGCCCCCAGAGCCACCCAAAGACCCCATAAAAAAAGCCCCGCAACCGGAGTTGCAGGGCCTTTGCAGCGAATGGCGCGGGTGGCGCCCGGCCGTCTGGTTACTTCACAGTCGCGGCAGATTCGGTGTAGTCGCTTATCTTGTCGAAGTTCAGGTACTGGTACACCTTGTCGCTGGCGGCCGTCAGTACGCCCATGTCGGCCAGATACTCTTCCTTGGTAGGAATGCGACCCAGCTTGGAAGCGATAGCTGCCAGTTCGGCCGAGCCCAAGTACACATTGCTGTTCTTGCCCAGACGGTTGGGGAAGTTGCGGGTGGACGTAGAGAACACGGTGGCGCCCTCTTTCACCTGCGCCTGGTTGCCCATGCACAAGCTGCAGCCCGGCATTTCCATGCGCGCACCTGCACCACCCAGCACACCGTAGTGGCCTTCGTCGCTCAGTTGCTTGGCGTCCATCTTGGTAGGCGGTGCAATCCACAGTTTGACCGGAATGTCGCGCTTGCCTTCCATCAGCTTGGAAGCTGCACGGAAGTGACCGATGTTGGTCATGCAGGAGCCGATGAACACTTCATCGATCTTGGCGCCGGCCACTTCGGCCAATGTCTTCACATCGTCCGGATCGTTGGGGCATGCCACGATAGGCTCATGGATGTCGGCCAGGTCGATTTCTATGACGGCTGCGTACTCTGCATCGGCATCGCCCTTGAGCAACTCAGGGTTCTTGAGCCAGGCTTCCTGTGCCGCAATACGGCGACCCAAAGTGCGCGCATCCGCATAGCCATTGGCAATCATCCACTTCATCATGGTGATGTTGCTGGTGACGTATTCGATGATGGGCTCTTTATTCAGGTGCACGGTGCAACCTGCGGCAGAACGCTCAGCGGACGCGTCAGACAGCTCAAACGCCTGTTCGACCTTCAGATCTGGCAGACCTTCGATCTCCAAGATACGGCCGGAGAAGATGTTCTTCTTGCCCTTCTTCTCAACCGTCAACAGGCCCGCCTTGATGGCGTACAAAGGAATCGCGTTCACCAAGTCACGCAGGGTCACACCGGGCTGCATCTTGCCCTTGAAGCGCACCAACACCGATTCAGGCATGTCCAAAGGCATCACACCGGTAGCGGCAGCAAATGCCACCAGACCGGAACCTGCGGGGAAGCTGATGCCAATAGGGAAACGGGTGTGGCTGTCGCCACCAGTGCCCACGGTGTCAGGCAACAACATGCGGTTGAGCCAAGAGTGGATCACACCGTCACCGGGACGCAAGGACACGCCGCCACGGGTGCTGATGAAGTCGGGCAGTTCGTGGTGCATCTTCACGTCCACGGGCTTAGGGTATGCCGCTGTGTGGCAGAAGGACTGCATTACCAGGTCGGCAGAGAAGCCCAGGCAAGCCAAGTCTTTCAGCTCGTCGCGGGTCATCGGGCCGGTAGTGTCTTGGGAGCCGACAGAGGTCATCTTGGGCTCGCAGTAGGTACCGGGGCGCACGCCTTGGCCTTCGGGCAGACCGCACGCGCGACCCACCATCTTCTGGGCCAGGCTGAAACCCTTCTTGGTGTCAGCAGGGTTCTGTGGCAGGCGGAACAGAGTAGAAGGTTTCAGGCCCAAAGCCTCACGGGCTTTGGCAGTCAAGCCACGGCCAATGATCAAGGGAATACGGCCACCGGCACGCACTTCGTCAAAAAGCACATCGCTCTTGACTTGGAACGAAGCGATTTCCTTGCCGTCTTTGAAGGCTTTACCGTCGTAGGGACGCAGTTCCACCACGTCGCCCATGTTCATCTGGTTCACGTCCAGTTCAATAGGCAACGCGCCCGCATCTTCCATGGTGTTGTAGAAGATGGGAGCGATCTTGGTGCCCAGGCACACGCCGCCGAAACGCTTGTTGGGCACGTAAGGAATGTCTTCACCGGTGAACCACAGCACGGAGTTGGTAGCGGACTTGCGGCTGGAGCCGGTACCGACCACGTCACCGACGTAGGCGACCAGGTTGCCACGGGCGCGCAAGTCTTCGATGAACTTCACAGGGCCGCGCTTTCCATCTTCCTCAGGGGTAATGCCATCGCGCTTGTTCTTCAACATGGCCAATGCGTGCAATGGAATGTCAGGGCGGCTCCAGGCGTCAGGCGCAGGAGACAGGTCGTCGGTGTTGGTTTCACCGGTGACCTTCAGGATGGTCACGGTGATGCTCTGGGGCACTTCTGGGCGGCTGGTGAACCACTCGGCATCGGCCCAGCTTTGCAGCACGGCTTTGGCGAAAGTGTTGCCCTTGTCGGCCTTTTCCTTTACGTCATGGAACTGGTCGAACATCAACAGGGTTTTCTTCAGGCCTTCGGCAGCTTCTGCAGCCACGGCGGCATCGTCCAGCAGATCCACCAGCGGGCTGATGTTGTAGCCACCGAGCATGGTGCCCAACAATTCGGTGGCACGGGCGCGGGAGATCAGGGCGCACTTTTCAGTGCCGTGGGCCACAGCAGCCAAATAGCTGGCTTTGACTTTGGCAGCATCATCCACACCCGCTGGCACGCGGTGGGTGATCAGCTCGACGAGCGTTGCCTCTTCGCCTGCGGGCGGCGCCTTCAGCAGTTCGATCAACTCGCCGGTCTGCTTGGCAGACAAAGGCAGGGGGGGAATGCCCAACGCAGCGCGTTCAGCCACATGGTCTCGGTAAGCTTGCAACATCTTCACTCTCCTTCAAAAACAAAAAAACACATTCCAGCGCCCGCACTATCTGCGCGAGCAGCTACTTATTTCATAGCAGCGCCATCTTGTGGCGCGGGCAAGGGCTCCAGCAAGTTGGGTGCCGGGTTCTTCTCTATTGCCAGTGCCACAGCCTGTTGATCAGCGCTCATACAAGCGTCCGCCAGACGCCGGCCTTGCCGGTGATCCATCAACATGGATTTGTTGGCTAACTGCAACCAGACGGCACCCCGGGCTGCATCTTCCAGCCGGATCGCTCCGGTCGACGTAGCCACGGGCACCATCACAAACCGCTGCTTGCCGGATTCCACGGCGAAATGCCCCGCATGCTCAGGGTGCGCCTGCACCTGAGCATGCGGGGCATTTCGCCGTGGAATCCGGCAAGCAGCGGTTTGTGAT
>RFQA01000186.1 GCA_009925925.1 Betaproteobacteria bacterium | reverse complement strand
GAATAGGCGGTCTGGGCTTTTGGGCCTTGGAGCCCCGGGCTGAGACTTACAGCGATGGCCTGTGGCTCGCTTTCACGACCGCCGCGACGGTAGGGTACGGCGATATCGTGCCCAGTACGCATGCCTCACGCTTTTTTGCGGTTGTGGTGGTGCTGATGGGACTGGCGGTGCTGTCGCTCGTGACAGCATCGGTGGCTGCCATGCTGGTGGAGGTAGAGGAGCGTGCAGTGGACAGTGAGTTGCTGCGCGAGATCCACGCCTTGCGGCTTGAAGTGCGTCATTTACGCGATGAAGTTCACACCCTGCGGACAGATGGCCCAAATAAAAAAGCCGGCACACCTTAGGGGATGCCGGCTTCTTTGACTGTCGGTGTTTTGGCACCGCACAGAAATTCGCGATTAGACGATCGTGATGGTCACTTCGATGTTGCCGCGTGTTGCGTTGGAGTACGGGCAGACTTCGTGAGTCTTGGCAACCAGGGCCTCTGCTGCAGCACGGTCCATGCCGGGGATGCTGACTTCCAAAGCAACTTCAATGCCGAAGCCTTGAGGAATCTGGCCGATGCCCACCGATGCGTTGATGCTCACGTCTGCAGGCAGAGCAATCTTCTGGGTACCGGCCACGAACTTCAGGGCGCCGATAAAGCAAGCGCTGTAGCCGGAGGCAAACAACTGCTCAGGGTTCACACCGCCGCCAGCGCCACCCATTTCTTTGGGCACTGCCAGTTTCAGGTCCAACAGGCCATCGGAAGTGCGTGTGGTGCCGTCACGGCCGCCGGTGGAGGTAGCGTGTGCAGTGTAGAGAACTTTTTCGATCTTGTTGACCATGGTGCTTCCTTTAGAAAATGCTGCGGCTGCAGCGGTTGGGTAATTGAAAAACTAGTTGTGTCCGGAGGTAATCCGGTCACGCAGGGTTTGGATCTGGCCGGTCAGTGACATCAGTTCCGGGACCGGGCAGGCGCTGGCCGCCACGACGCAGGCCGGAATGCTGATCGCCCGCGCTTTCAGGGCGCGGCCTTCGACGCTGAGAAAGACTTCCACTTTCCGTTCATCCTGCGCGCTGCGTTGGCGGCTTAACAAGCCGCTCGCTTCCATGCGTTTGAGCAGGGGGGTGAGCGTGCCTGAATCGAGGAACAAGCGCTCCCCCAGCGCCGAGACGCTCATGCCGTCGGTTTCCCACAGCACCAGCATGACCAGGTACTGGGGGTAGGTGAGTTTCAGGGCTTCCAGCAAGGGCTTGTACAGCTTGGTCATCGCCAGCGATGCCGAATACAGCGCAAAGCACAGCTGGTTGTCCAGCCGCAATGCGGCGTCGTTGGCAGGGAGTGTGCGTTTGCTTGACATGGGATGAATTGTAGTGAGCAATTAAATTGTGTGCAATTTAAATTGAGAAACCATGGTCACATCGGGGACAAGGGTAAATCGGGTCTTGGCAGGGTGCGGCGCAATGGCTAACGTCAAGCCTCACACGGGTACAAGGGGCAATGCACATGTGGGACTACATCATCATCGGTGGCGGATCGGCAGGCTGCGTGTTGGCGGGGCGGCTGAGCGAAGACCCTGACATTCAGGTCGCCCTGCTGGAGGCTGGGCCGGCGGACAAAAGCGTGCTGATTCACTGCCCGGCCGGAATCGCGGCGCTGGCCCGTAACGGACAGGCTAACTGGGCCTTGAACACTACCGTACAAGCCGGTCTGAATGGGCGCAGGGGCTACCAACCTCGAGGCAAAGTCCTTGGGGGCTCCAGCTCTGTGAATGCCATGATATACATCCGTGGCCAGAAAGAGGACTATGACCATTGGGCTGCGGAAGGTAACCCCGGCTGGAGTTATGACGAGGTATTGCCCTATTTCAAGAAGGCGGAAGATAACGCCCGTGGCGCGGATGCTTTCCACGGAGAAGGTGGTCCACTGCATGTGCAGGACCTGACCAGTCCGACGGATCTGGGCCCCGCATTTATTCGTGCCGGGGAAGAGGCCGGTTACCCGCACAACCCGGACTTCAACGGACAGGTGCAGGAAGGTGTGGGCATGTACCAGGTGACCCACAAGAAAGGTGAGCGTTTCAGTGCCGCCAAGGCCTATCTCACCCCCCACCTTGGTCGTCCGAATCTGCATGTGTTTACAGGTGCACATACCACCCGCATCCTGACGGAGCGCAAGCGAGCGGTCGGTGTGGAGTTCGTGCACGAAGGTGAAACCAAACAACTACGTGCCAGCCGAGAAGTGTTGCTGTGCGCCGGTGCATTCCAATCACCCCAGATCTTGCTGCTGTCGGGCATAGGACCGCATCAGCAATTGCTGGAGCATCGCATTCCGACGGTGCACGACCTGCCCGGCGTGGGGCAGCACCTGCATGACCACATCGATATTGTGCAAATGGTGCATGCGCCCAAGCTCACCCAAAGCGTAGGCGTGACACCCGGCGGGATTGCGCGTCTGATCGGTGCCACCCTGGAGTGGCGCAAGCAGCGTACGGGGCTGTTGACCACCAATTTCGCGGAGGCTGGTGGTTTTGTGAAGAGCCAAAGCTCCGAGCTCACGCCTGATTTGCAGTTCCACTTTGTGATCGCCAAACTGGTGGACCATGGTCGTGGCACCGTGTTCGGCCACGGATATTCCTGCCATGTGTGTCTGTTACGCCCCTTAAGCCGTGGCAGTGTGACGCTGGAGAGCAAGGACCCATTCGCCGCCCCCGTCATCGACCCGAACTTCCTCGGCGTGCGGGACGATGTGCAGCGACTGATAAGGGGCTTTCGCATCATGCGTAATGTCTTGCAGCAGCCGGCCATGGCCCAGTTGGGCGGCAAGGAAGTCTCAGCCTCGGCCAACGCAACCAGCGACCTGGCCATCGAGCAATTCATCCGTGACTATGCAGACACCGTTTATCACCCGGTAGGCAGTTGCCGCATGGGGCCGGGTGAGTTGGATGTGGTGGATCACGAATTGCGGGTACACGGCATGGAGGGCCTGCGGGTGGTGGACGCGTCCATCATGCCCCGTATCGTCAGTGGCAATACGAATGCTCCGACCATCATGATTGCGGAAAAGGCGGCAGACATGATCAAGGCCGCACGCGCGAGCCAATCTTCTTGATACTCCATCCCGGGAGTTCTGAGCCAGAGAAGCTTTGATCTGCCCGGCGATGTACGTCAGCGAGATGCCACCTGTTACATTGCGCACCTGAATACGCCGTGCGATGGCACGTGCGCCGCTTCACTTATCGAACGGAACCCAGTGGCTTCACCTATTCCTCCTCCCGTTGTGCGAACCATCGGCTGGTTGGGCTATGGTGGCTTGCTGCCTTTCGTGTTCCTCACCCTCGCGACCGCATGGGACCCTGCGCACGTCGTCTTTTGGAGCCAGTCGCTGTTCTCCTATGGCGCGGTCATTCTGACTTTTGTGGGCGCTTTGCACTGGGGCTTTGCCTTGGCGATACCGCAGATTCCCGAAAAGCAGCGCGATGCGGTGCTGATTTGGAGCGTGGTACCCACCTTGGTGGCCTGGGTCGCGCTGATGTTTGACGGAGTAGCGACCGGCTATGTATTGATTGCCGGCTTCGCGACCCACTACTGGCAGGACACCCGCTTGCACAATGACGGCTTTCTCCCGCCTTGGTACTTGCCGCTGCGCTTCCAGATCACGGTGGTCGCATGCATTTGCATGGGGCTGGGTACCTACTGGGGCCGGTGAGATGACAGTCCAGCATGAGACCACTTCCCGCGAGATCAAGCCCCGCTTCGGGCGCCTGCTAGTTGCCTGCGCCCTGTCCGTGGTGTTTTGCGGCGTTCTGGTTTACCTGATGGGCGATGTGTTCTCAGACTGCTGCGACCTATCTTGGTTGGACCGCCTCACCAAGTAAACCTTTTACTTGGCAAAGCGCTTGCGAGTAAGCGCCAGAGCGACCCAGAAAGAGACGACCGCAAAGCCCACCAATACGCCGATGTGACGCAGCGCATCGGTAGGCCACTGGTCCATAAAGAGCGGCCGCACTAAAGCTACCGCGTTGGACAGGGGTAGCCAGTCGGCCACCATGCGCACCACCAAGGGCAGTTGCTCCAGCGGGAAAAACACGCCGCTCAAAAACATCATGGGTGTGAGGAACAGCGTGAAGTAATAGGTGAAAAAGTCATAGCCCTTGGCCAGCGCATTGAAGATCAGCGCAATGCAACTGAAAGTAATGCCCACCCCCAGCAAAATAGGCCAGGCCACCAGCAGCTTGGGGCTGTGGCTGATGCCAAGCACCAGCATCACGCCCATGATGGCGGTCACGGTGAACAAGGACTTGAACGCCGCCCACAGCATCTCAGCCAACACCACGTTGTCCAAGCTCACGGGCGCGTTCATGATGCCGTCCCAGGTCTTTTGAACATGCATACGGCTAAACGCGGAATACAAGGCCTCAAACGAGGCCGACTGCATCGCGCTCATGCAAATGGAGCCGCTGGCCAAGAACAGGATGTAGGGCACTTGCTGCCCGTTCACCGTGATCTGCCCGACCAGCGCGCCCATGCCGTAGCCGAAGGCGACCAGCCACATCAAGGGCTCAGCAATATTGCCCACCAGGCTGGGAATGGCCAGCTTGCGCCAGACCAGCAAATTGCGCAAAAACACCGGCCAGAAACGCATGGACAGCTCGGGCGCACGCCAGATGCTCTGAGGCTTGAGAAGTGGGGCGGTTGTGGGGTTGCTCATATCAGGCGTCCTCCCGGATCTGGCGTCCGGTCAATTTCAAAAACAAGTCTTCCAGGTTGGCTGGGCGGTGCAGGGTACGCAACTGGGGGTGCGATGTCAGCGCCTGCAGCAGGGGTGCGGAATCCTGGGTGTAAAAGAAGACGGTCTCGCCGCTGACCTCCACGCGGGCCGCCAAGTTGCGCAAAGCGCTGTCGACCAGCGCCTGAGCGCCTACGCCGAACACCTCCACCACATCGGGCTCGAGGTGGGCGGCAATCAGGTCACGCGGCGTGCCTTCGGCAATCTTCTTGCCATGGTCCAACACCAGCAGGCGGTTGCACAAGCGCTCGGCCTCGTCCATGAAGTGGGTGGTCAGCAAAATTGACTTGCCTTGTTGTAGCAGCACCTGCAAGCGCTCCCACATCAGGTGGCGGGCTTGCGGGTCCAGCCCGGTGGTGGGCTCGTCGAGCAGTAGCAGCTTAGGGTCATTCACCAGGGCACGGGCCAAGCTCAGGCGGCGGCGCATGCCGCCGGACAACTCGCCGGGCTTGGCATTGGCTTTGTGGGTCAACGCGGCGAATTCCAGCAGCTGCGGAATGCGAGCCTTGATGGCGGCGTCCTTCATACCGAAGTAACGGCCATAGACCAGCAGGTTCTCCGCGCAGGTGAAGTCCGGGTCCAGGGTGTCGAACTGGGTGACGACGCCCAGTTGCGCCTTGATGGCCATGGCCTCATGGGGCATTTGCAAGCCCATGGCCGTAATGGTGCCGCCGTCAGGCAGGGTGTGGCCCAGGCACATGCGGATGGTGGTGGTTTTGCCTGCACCGTTGGGGCCGATGACGCCCAGGCATTCACCCGGCGCGATGTGAAAAGACAGGTCTTTGACGACTTCGGCATCGCCGTAGCGCTTGCGCAGGTGATCGACCTGGAAAAAGGGGGTGTTGGAGCTTGTCATCATTGAAATGCCACTTCCGCAAAACTGCGCAGCTTGCGGCTGTGCAACTGGTCTATGCCCTGAGAACGCAACAGCTCCAAGGCGCGGATGCCGATGCGCAAATGCTGGTCCACCCGCTCACGGTAGAAGTGGTTGGCCATGCCGGGCAGTTTGATCTCGCCGTGCAGTGGTTTGTCGCTCACGCATAACAAAGTGCCATAAGGCACCCGGAAGCGAAAGCCATTGGCTGCAATGGTGGCGCTTTCCATATCCAGCGCCACGGCGCGGCTCTGGCTGAAGCGGCGCTGGGGCTGGTTGTCGGGCAGTAGCTCCCAGTTGCGGTTGTCGGTGCTGGCCACGGTGCCGGTGCGCATGATGCTCTTGAGCGCGCTTCCGCTGACCTGGGTCACATCGGCTACGGCTTGCTCCAGTGCGACCTGGATTTCCGCGAGGGCTGGAATAGGCACCCACAACGGCAGCTCTTCGTCCAGCACATGGTCTTCGCGCACGTAGCCGTGGGCCAGCACGTAGTCGCCCAGTTGCTGGCTGTTGCGCAGGCCGGCGCAGTGGCCCAGCATGATCCAGGCATGCGGGCGCAGTACGGCGATGTGATCCGTGATGTTCTTGGCGTTGGCCGGGCCCACGCCGATGTTCACCATGGTGATGCCGGCATTGTCGGCTCGCACCAGGTGGTAGCCGGGCATTTGGGGCAGGCGGGGTGGCTCTTTCCCGAGGGAATCTGCGGCCTCTGGAGGCAAGCCAACCCGACGGGTGACCATGTTGCCAGGCTCTACAAAGGCGATGTATTCGCTGTCCGGGTCCTGCATGGCTTTGCGGCCCAGCGCGATGAACTCATCAATATAGAACTGGTAGTTGGTGAAAAGCACAAAGTTCTGGAAGTGCTCCGGGCCGGTGCCGGTGTAGTGGCGCAGTCGATGCAGCGAATAGTCCATGCGCGGTGCGGTGAACAGCGATAACGGCAGGGGCTCGCCCGGGCGGGGCTGGTAGGTGCCGTTGGCAATGCCGTCGTCCATCGCGGCCAGGTCGGGCAGATCGAACACATCGCGCATCAGGGTGCGGCGCTCGGCGCTCATCTGGCCTTCCACATGGTCGTGCTCGGCGAAGGAAAAGTGCACCGGAATAGGCTGGTTGCTGGTGGCCACCTCAATCTCACCACCGTGGTTTTGCAGCAGCAGGCGGAACTGCTCCAGGTAATAGCGGTGGTACAGGTCGGGCCGCGTCAGTGTGGTCTCGAAACGGCCGGGGCCGGCCACAAAGCCGTAGCTCAGGCAGGCAATGTCGGCGGCCGCTTTCCGTGACACGGTGTCGGTATGAATGCGCACCAGCGGGTAGCAGGCGCGTACATGGCCGCCCAATTCTTCACCGGCCACAAAGCGCTGCATGGCCTGGCGCAAATGGCTGATGCTCTGGTCGTAAATGGCATGCACCTGGGCCAGGGCGGCGGCCGGGTCG
>RFQA01000185.1 GCA_009925925.1 Betaproteobacteria bacterium | reverse complement strand
TGTGTTGCTCTTCCAGTCCTGACCGGGGGTCAGACGCACATTGATCAGGGTTTGGGGGAACAGGGTCACGCCGGCCAGCAACTCGGCCATGGTCTTGCCGCTGCGCGCGCAGGCTTGTAGCACCTGCAAGGCGGATACCAGTCCGTCGCCGGTGGTGTGTTTGTCCAGCGCGAGCAAGTGACCTGAGCCCTCGCCACCCAAGATCCATTTGTGCTTTTCTAGCTCTTCGAGCACATAACGGTCACCCACCTTGGCCCGCACGAACTGCACACCTCGGGCCTTGAGGGCCACTTCCACCGCCATGTTGGTCATAAGCGTGCCCACTACACCGGGCACATGTTCGTCGCGGCCCAGACGGTCATCAGCCATCAAATACAACAGCTCATCGCCATTGAACAACCGGCCGCTGGCGTCTACTAACTGCAGGCGGTCGGCATCGCCGTCCAGCGCCACGCCAAAGTCGGCGCGGTGGTCTTTCACGGCCTGCACCAGCGCTTCAGGGTGGGTGGCACCCACGCCCTTGTTGATGTTGAGCCCGTCCGGCGAGCAGCCGATGGCAATCACCTCGGCACCCAGCTCGTGAAAGACTTTGGGCGCAATGTGGTAGGCCGCGCCATGGGCCGCGTCCACCACGATCTTCATGCCCTTCAAGGTCAAATCGTTGGCGAACGTGCTCTTACAAAACTCGATGTAGCGGCCAGCTGCATCGTCAAGCCGGCGACTCTTGCCCAAATGGGCGGATTCCACCCACACGGGTGGTTTCTCAAGGGCTGCTTCTACCGCCAGCTCCCAGGCGTCAGGCAGCTTGCTGCCTTTTGCACTGAAGAACTTGATGCCGTTGTCGGCAAACGGGTTGTGGCTGGCACTGATCACCACGCCCAGCGAGGCACGTTGCGCGCGAGTCAAATAAGCAACGCCCGGCGTGGGCAAGGGGCCCAACAGCACCACGTCCACCCCGGCAGAGTTGAAGCCGCTTTCCAGCGCGCTTTCCAGCATGTAGCCGGAAATGCGGGTGTCTTTGCCGATCAGCACCGTGGGGCGTGGCTCGGTTTCCTTAAGTACATGGCCTACGGCATGCGCGAGGCGCAGCACAAAGTCGGGGGTGATGGGGGCTTGGCCCACGGTGCCGCGTATGCCGTCGGTGCCGAAATATTGTCGTCCCATGATGAAATTCCTGTTCTGTTATGTATTTGCGGGAGCAGCTGTGGAGCGTGGGGGCATTTCTTCAGCCTGCATGGCCGCCAGCACCCGCAGGGCGCTGACCGTATCACGCACATCATGCACGCGCACCACATGCGCGCCGTTCTGCACAGCCAGCACCGCTGCTGTGACGCTGGGCGCACGGCGCAGTTCGATATTCATGCCGGCCGCTTGCGCCAAAGAGGTGTGAGTGACCGCCGCCAGCGACGATTTGCGGGACCAACCCGCCAACACCACATAGCCTTGAGGAACGGCCTGTGCCTGGCGTGCAAGGAGTGAAAAATTCTGTTGCACCGTTTTGCCGAAGCCAATGCCCGGATCGAGGCAAATACGAGCCTGATCAATGCCTAGCTCTCGCAGATCCTGCGCGAGCAGCTCTAAAAATGATAGCACTTGGGGCACCACGTCGCCGTCCATGGGCGCGACCTGCATGGTCTGGGGGTCACGGTGCATGTGCATCAGGCACACGCCGCAGTTGGGGTGCGCTGCGATGACGTCCTTGCCGGTCTTGCCCTGTGCATCGCCCGCCCAGCGTAACGCCCACACGTCGTTGATGATGTCGGCGCCCAGGTCCAGCGCAGCCCGCATGACGGCCGGCTTATAGGTATCCACTGACACCGGCACCCCGAGAGTGACCGCATGCCGGATCACCGGCAAAACGCGGGCGAGCTCTTCCTCTTGCGAGACTGGAGGCGCGCCCGGGCGGGTGGACTCTCCACCGATGTCCAAAATGTCTGCACCATCCTTGAGCAGAGTCTCGCAATGCGCCATGGCCGAATGGCTGGTGGCATGCAAGCCGCCATCAGAAAACGAGTCCGGCGTGACGTTAACAATCCCCATGACGCGTGGGCGGCTGAGGTCAAGCGAGAAACGGGTGGTTTGCCAATGCATAGCGTTTGATTATCCCCAATGACAACAGGGCCCGAAGGCCCTGTTGTCACGTGATGGCTATCGCATCAAGCCGCGTTGGGTGCGGGGTCTGCCGCTACGGCAGGGGCTCCACCACTGCCACCACCGTTGTTGGGCGGAGTACGGGGCGTCCAGTCCTTGGGAGGACGGGGCTCACGGCCGGCCATGATGTCGTCCAGTTGGTCGCTGTCGATGGTTTCCCACTCCAGCAGGGCCTTGGCCATGGCGTGCATCTTGTCCTGGTTGTCTTCAATCAGCTTGCGGGCCAAAGAGTATTGCTGGTCGATGATGCGGCGGACTTCCGAGTCCACTTTTTGCATGGTTTGCTCGCTCATGCTGGTGGTCTTGGTCACGCTGCGACCCAAGAACACTTCGCCTTCATTCTCGGCATACACCATGGGACCCAAGGCGTCGGTCATGCCGTAGCGGGTCACCATGTCGCGGGCAATCGATGTCGCGCGCTCGAAGTCGTTGGAGGCACCAGTGGTCATCTGGTTCATGAACACTTCTTCGGCAATACGGCCGCCGAACAACATGCTGATCTGATTCAGCATGTATTCGCTGTCGTATGAGTAACGGTCTTGCGCAGGCAGGCTCATGGTCACACCCAGGGCACGGCCGCGGGGAATGATGGTGACCTTGTGCACCGGGTCGCACTTGGGCAGCATCTTGCCGATCAAGGCGTGGCCGGCTTCGTGGTAGGCCGTGTTCTTGCGCTCTTCTTCGGGCATGACCATGGATTTGCGCTCAGGTCCCATGATGATTTTGTCCTTGGCCTTCTCAAAATCCTGCATTTCGACCAGTCGCGCATTGCGGCGCGCGGCCATCAGGGCAGCTTCATTGCAGAGGTTGGCCAGATCGGCGCCACTCATGCCGGGGGTGCCGCGGGCAATCACGCTGGCGCTCACGTCCTGGCCCAAGGGTACTTTGCGCATGTGAACGTTCAGAATCTGTTCACGGCCACGGATGTCGGGCAGTGTCACGTAGACCTGACGGTCGAAACGGCCGGGGCGCAGCAAAGCGGCGTCCAGAATGTCAGGGCGGTTGGTAGCAGCCACCACGATCACGCCGACGTTGGTCTCAAAGCCGTCCATCTCCACCAGCATCTGGTTCAGGGTCTGTTCGCGCTCATCGTTACCGCCGCCCAAGCCAGCACCACGTTGACGGCCTACGGCGTCAATTTCATCGATAAAGATGATGCAAGGTGCGTTCTTTTTGGCGTTCTCGAACATGTCGCGCACACGGGATGCGCCCACGCCAACGAACATCTCCACGAAATCGGAGCCAGAAATACTGAAAAAAGGCACCTTGGCTTCACCGGCAATCGACTTGGCCAGCAAAGTCTTGCCGGTACCGGGAGGGCCCACCAATAGCAAACCACGGGGAATGCGTCCGCCGAGTTTCTGAAACTTGCTGGGGTCCTTCAGGAAGTCGACGACTTCCTTCACTTCCTCTTTGGCTTCGTCGCAGCCTGCCACGTCGGCAAAAGTCACAGTATTGGTGTTTTCGTCCAACAAGCGGGCCTTGCTCTTGCCGAAGCTGAACGCTCCGCCTTTGCCGCCGCCTTGCATTTGGCGCATGAAGTACACCCACACGCCGATCAATAGCAACATAGGGCCCCAGCTGACCAGCAGGGTCATGAGCAAAGAGCCTTCTTCACGGGGCTTGACGTCAAACTTGACGCCATTGCTAATGAGATCGCCCACCAGACCCCGGTCGAGGTAAGTAGCGGTCGTACGCACTTTCCGGTCATCAGAAGTAATGGCCAGAATTTCGGTGCCGCCCTGCCCTTCCTGGATGATGGCGCTCTTGATCTGCTTGTTCCGCACCTGTTCCAGGAAATCGGAATAGCCGACCGTGCCCGACGCTGCCGTGCGTGAGTCAAATTGCTTGAACACGGTGAACAGCACCAAGGCGATCACCAACCACACTGCAACTTTAGAAAACCACTGATTATTCAAGCGAAGCTCCAATAAGGACGCGAAGGCCCGTGCTCCGCGTACATGGGACCCATTTTAGGCCTTTCAAGCAAGCGGCACCGTTTTTTACGCTATCGCGGCCATAGAATCTGCATGGGTTTAGTCAACTCGGGCTCAAAAACCCTTGAGACCCAGCCCGATAAGAAAGGTTTCTGACGAACGGTCGCGCGAGGCTTTGGGTTTGAGCGGCTTGACCGTGACAAACGCCTGCTTGAAACGCTGCACCACCTCGTTGTAACTGCCGCCATGAAACACCTTGGCGACCAAAGCCCCTTGGGGCTTCATGTGGTTCTGGGCAAATTCAATAGCCAGCTCAACCAGGTATTCCACCCGCGCAGCATCAGCCGACGAAATACCTGAGAGGTTAGGCGCCATATCCGACATCACCAGATCCGCCTTCTGCCCGCCCAGGGCTGCCTCAAGCTTCGCCAAGGTTTCGGCTTCCCGGAAGTCACCCTGGATAAAGGTCACCTCCTCAATGGGCTCCATCGGGAGCAAATCCAGGCCGATGATGGTGCCGTTCATTTCACCGACCGCCGCCCCTTGGGGTGACATGCGGCGGCGCAGGTATTGGCTCCAGGCACCGGGCGTGCACCCCAAGTCCACCACCAACTGCCCCGGCTTGACCAGGTGCAGGGCTTCGTCAATTTCCTTGAGTTTGTAGGCTGCGCGGGCGCGATATCCCTCTTTGTTTGCGAGCTTGACGTAAGGGTCATTGATATGGTCGTGCAACCATGCCTTGTTGACCTTTTTGTTGCCCGCCTTGTTATCGGGCTTGTTACTTTTGCTCTGCGTTTTCATTGCGTTGATAATACCCACATGCCTCAAATCCAATTGACACCCGCTCAGCGCAAAGAACACCGCGCTGAAGCCCACCACCTGGACCCCGTGGTTCTGGTCGGTGGCGATGGCCTGACTGCCAACGTAAAAAAAGAAATCGACGCTGCCCTGAACGCCCATGGACTGATCAAAGTCCGCGTGTTTTCGGATGACCGCACCGCCCGCGACGAGATGTTCAAAACCTTGGCGGAAGAGCTGAATGCTGCGCCCATCCAGCACATCGGCAAACTGCTGGTGCTCTGGCGCCCCAAGCCGGCCAAGGAAAAAGCGGTTGACGAAGACCGCATGCCCGGCCCTCGTGACTTCAAGGTCTTGAAGTTCGGCCGTCCCGGCACCCGCCCCGAAGTCAAAACCCTGCGTGTGCTGGGCAACCAACGCCTCACACCCGGCGGCAACATCAAGCGCGCCAAGCCGAAGCCGAAGACCAGCGTCAAGAAACGCAGCCAGACCTGATACGGATTTTTCTACTGATAACCGGAGCCCAAAGCTCCGGTTTTTTTATGCCTGAACGTCGCTATCGGCATTCGCAAGCAAGAGTGCACTGATCATTTTCTTGAACACCACAAGAGCGCACACCCACTGCGCAAAGTACATGGCACTGCCTAAGCGGTGCCACAAGGCCAAGTTTTCTCGGGCAACGATGCGGGGGGCCACAGCCAGCTCTACCAATAAGGCCAACAGCACGCCACCCACTACAAAAAGTGTAGCTGCCCGCGCAGATTCCACGGGGACCAACAAGCGATTTGATCTGAAAACCATCAAAAGCATGGCCCCGCAGGCCACCGACACCCAAGCCTGTGCACTGAAGAGTTTGGCTGCCATTTGGCCGGCCATGGCCGGGGTAGGCAGATGCACAAACAACATGGGCACCACCAAAAAACCCAGCATCGTCAGGCTCATGGCCCACGCTGCCGCCAAACAGACCGGGAGTTGCCGCATCAGATGTAGTGAACCGCAACGACCTCGTAGGCGCGCTCGCCTCCGGGGGCTTGCACGACGGCGGTATCGCCAACTTCTTTGCCGATGAGGGCACGGGCAATCGGGCTGCTGATGTTGATCAGGCCTTGCTTCAGATCCGCCTCGTCTTCACCCACGATCTGGTACTTGACCTGCTGGCCACTGTCTTCATCTTCCAGTTCCACCGTGGCACCAAACACCACACGTCCGTCTGCTTGGATGGTGGATGGATCGATCACTTGGGCGGCAGACAATTTGCCTTCGACTTCCTGAATACGGCCTTCAATAAAGCCTTGGCGTTCTTTGGCGGCGTCGTAGTCCGCGTTTTCGCTCAGGTCGCCCTGGGCACGGGCTTCGGCAATTGCCTGGATCACCGAGGGACGCTCGACGGTCTTGAGTTTGTGCAGCTCGGCTTTGAGCATTTCAGCGCCGCGCTTGGTAATGGGATAGGTTGCCATGGTGTCTATAGCCAGGTTTTATGGAGCCTCAAAGTACAAGGACAGTGCGGCGCTTGCGCGCGGCACTGTCCTATGCGGTTGGCCTCGATTATGCCAAGTTATTGAGCCCCCACGCTCCGCCGCTGCGCGGGTCGCTGCCCCCCCAAAGGGGGTCGTGTTTGAGCTTGGGGCGGCCCGGCGCTGAAACAGCCCCTTCAGGCCTGAAGTTCTGCGTGCATTTCCTGCACAGAGATCACGCCCAAGCTGTCCAGATACTTCATGCCTTCTACGGCGGCCTCAGCACCGGCAATGGTGGTGTAGGTGGTCACGCGGGCCAGCAAGGCGGAAGTACGGATCAAACGTGAGTCCGCAATCGCATTGCGGCGCTCTTCCACCGTGTTCACCACCATGGAAATTTCTTCGTTCTTGATCATGTCCACGATGTGCGGGCGACCCTCGGTCACCTTGTTGACCACACCGCAGGTCACACCAGCAGCGTTAATGGCCGCCGCAGTTCCCTTGGTGGCCACCACCTCAAAGCCCAGGGCCACCAGCTTGCGGGCCACTTCCACAGCGCGGGGCTTGTCAGTCTGCTTCACCGAGATGAAAGCCTTGCCGCCGCGTGGCAGTTTGGCGCCCGCACCCAACTGGCTCTTCACAAAGGCTTCGCCAAAGGTCTTGCCCACGCCCATCACTTCACCGGTGGACTTCATCTCGGGTCCGAGGATGGTGTCTACACCGGGGAACTTGACGAAGGG
>RFQA01000184.1 GCA_009925925.1 Betaproteobacteria bacterium | reverse complement strand
CTTGGGCGTAGCCATCGTGATCACCCGCAGCCTGACCCGTCAACTGGGGGGCGAGCCGGGTGAAGTAGTCCGGGTAGCCAACGCGATTGCACAGGGCGACCTGACGGTGGTGATTCCAGCGCACCAACAACAAACCGACAGCGTGGTAGCCGCGATGCTGCGCATGAAATACAGCCTCACCCACATGGCGGGTCTGGTCCACGAATGCAGCGAGCAGGTGGCTTCTGCGTCCGAGCAGATTGCCTCCGGCACCGCAGACCTGAGTGCGCGGACCGAGGAGCAAGCCAGCAACCTCGAAGAAACTGCCGCGTCTACCGAAGAGATCGCCAGTGCCGTCAAGCTCAATGCAGAGCACACCCGTGAGGCCAGTGCCATGGCTAACGAAACTTCCGGGGCGGCCTTGGAAAGCGGGCAACACGTAGACGCCATGGTGCACACCATGCAGTCCATCGCACAGTCTTCCAAGAAGATCAGCGAGATCATCGGGGTGATTGACGGAATTGCCTTCCAGACCAACATCCTCGCGCTGAACGCGGCCGTGGAGGCAGCCCGGGCTGGCGAACAAGGGCGGGGTTTTGCCGTCGTGGCCTCTGAAGTGCGCAGCCTGGCACAGCGTAGTGCGGAAGCTGCCAAGGAGATCAAAACGCTGATCGGCGACAGCATCAGCCGGGTGGCCACCGGCGAGCAGCAAGCCCAGTTGGCCGGCGCATCTGTGCAAGGCATCGTGGGCAGGGTGCAACGCGTGAACGAACTGATGAACCAGGTCTCTGCCGCCACAGCGGAAGAAAACGCAGGCTTCACCCAGATCACCGAGGCCATCATGCAGCTGGATCAGGTAACCCAGCAAAACTCCGCACTGGTGGAGGAAAGCGCCGCCGCTGCGGATAGCCTCAAACAACAAGCCGCCAGGCTGAAAGAGGTAGTAAGCATGTTCCGGATTGAACAGAACCGCCTGCCCGGGTCGGGGGCCCCTTTACAGCTGGCCTTTTGAACGGCCTGGCCTGCGAAATCCAGCCTTTGCAGGCAGACAGTCAAGTCGTCCGCTTGAACAGCGCCAACAGGGTGCCGGCTGCCACATACAGGCCACCGAACACCCGGTTCATGGTCGGCAGGTGCGACTCGGATGTGAGTGCGCGCAGCACTTTGGCGGCCAAGGCCGTGTAGCAGCCCATGACCACCAGATCAGTAAAAGCTAAAGTGGCGCCGATGATCAGGTACTGCGGCGCGAGAGCTTGTGCGAGGTTCAGGAATTGCGGCACCACCGCCAACAGGAAAACCGTGCCCTTGGGGTCCAGCGCATTGATGACCCACGCTTCGAAAATTTGTGTGCGCACACTCGCCAGCACCGCCCCGTCGGTCTTGGCGGCGATCGGAAAGGCAGGAGCGCGCCACAAAAAAAGAACCCCTGGACGCACTCAACGGCAAGGGGTTCGCTCAAGACACGCAGCGCAGGGCGCTGCAGGGCTTACTGCCCGTTGTTCGCCTGCAGGGCTGCAATGCGCTGCTCAATAGGCGGGTGGGTCGAAAACAACTGACCGATACCACCTGCAATGCCCATGGCCGCCACGCTCTTGGGCAACTCACCCGGCGTCATGCCACCCAAGCGGGCCAAGGCGTTCATCATGGGCTGCTTGCGGCCCATCAGCTGGGCGGCGCCTGCGTCCGCACGGAACTCGCGCTGGCGGCTGAACCAGGCCACCACCATGGCAGCGGCAAAGCCGAGCACGATGTCGAGCACGATGGTCGTCACGTAATAACCGATGCCGGGGCCGCTGTTCTGCTCATCGTTCTTGCGCAAGAAGCTGTCTACGGCGTAACCGACTACACGGCTGAGGAACACCACGAAGGTGTTCATCACGCCTTGGATCAGGGTCATGGTGACCATGTCACCATTGGCAATGTGGGCTACCTCATGGCCGATAACGGCTTCAATTTCTTCTCGGGTCATGCCACGCAGCAAGCCGGTGGACACTGCCACCAAGGCGCTGTTCTTGAAGGCGCCGGTCGCGAATGCGTTGGGCTCACCTTCAAAAATGCCGACTTCCGGCATACCGATGCCGGCTTTGTCCGCAAACTTGCGCACAGTGTCCACAATCCAGGCTTCGTCGGCGTTCTGGGGCTGTTCGATGATTTGCACGCCCGATGTCCACTTGGCCATGGGCTTGCTGATCAGCAACGAAATAATGGCGCCGCCAAAGCCCATGATGAGCGCAAAGCCCAGCAATGCGCCCAGGTTCAGGCCGTTAGAAGTCAAAAACTTGTTGACGCCGAGCAGGCTGGCCACGACGCCCAGCACTGCCACCACCAACACGTTGGTCAATACAAACAAAAGAATGCGTTTCATAGTTGTCTCTCTGAGGAATGCGCCGGTACCGGACCGCTTGCGCGAATGGTAGGGACGAAGCGTACGAATTCAAGCATCATGCAGCTTGAGCCCATGAAGTTTATGGCCTTTTAGCGCAGGGCAGATTGCCCCCTCGGCGTGCGAAAGACGCTGGCGTCAGCGTAGAAGTCAGCCGTTTCGTTCTCCGGCCACCAGCCGGGTACACCGAGCACCGGTAAGTGGGCAAAGGGCTTGCCCGCCAGCATGGGTGCGCTCAGCGTGTCTGCCAGCCAGGCATCTATATCCGCTATCGAATTCGTAGCTGCTTGCGCACGAAATACGTGGGCTGTGATAGGTTTTCGTGGGTAAACCAGCTTTTCCAGCAGTGCATGACCAAACAGGACCAGCGTAGCGTCGGCCCACATCGGACGCAGCGGGCCGAACAGCGTCTGCCAATCTTTGGCGGCCAAAGCATCCCATAGGGCATCCGGCGCCATGAAGAGTGCGGCGTTTTCGTCAAAGACCGTCAACGCATCGCGGGCGGGGCCGCGTACCGGTTGGATGCCGGTCTGGGCAATTTGCTCAGCCTGCAAGAGATTGAGCGTCTTCTTGGCCAGCGGGAACTGCATCCAGCACAGACCGTTGAAAAAGTCATGCAAACCGTCACGGGTCGGGACGCAGCCCGTATCAAAAATGTGCTGCTCGTAGGCGCTACCCGCCGGTAACTCGCTTTGGGGGATGAAGCGCACCGGGGCGGTAGCGGGCGCATTGAGCGCCTGCGCCACTGTCAGACCAGCTTCAACCTGCAGAGCCAGGCCCTCCCCTAAGCCGCGCCACGGGTTGAGCCACGGCGCGGACCAGTCAATCGCTTCTAGACCAAACGCCACTGCAGTGCTTCGCCCGCGGCCAGGGGTTTGAGCGTAGTTTCGCCGAAGGCGTAGCTCTCGGGTGGGGTCCAGCTTTCGCGCGTCAAGGTGATGGTGCCCCGGTTGCGTGGCAAACCATAGAAGTCCGCACCGTGGAAACTGGCAAAGCCCTCCAGCTTGTCGAGCGCGCCCGCCGCATCAAAAGCCTGAGCGTACAACTCCATGGCGGCGTGGGCGGTGTAGCAGCCTGCGCAACCCGAAGCATGCTCTTTGAGGTGCGCGGGGTGTGGCGCACTGTCGGTACCCAGGAAAAACTTCGGCGAACCGCCAGTTGCCGCTTGTACCAGGGCCTTGCGGTGCGTCTCACGCTTCAAAACCGGCAGGCAGTAGTAATGCGGGCGGATGCCACCGGTGAAGATGGCATTGCGGTTGTACAGCAGGTGGTGGGCGGTGATGCTTGCAGCGGTAAATCGATCGGCAGCGGCTACGTACTGCGCAGCTTCCAGGGTGGTGATGTGCTCGAACACAATCTTCAGCTCGGGGAAATCGCGGCGCAGGGGGATGAGCTGGGTGTCGATGAAGACCGCTTCGCGGTCAAACAAGTCGATATCGCTGCTGGTGACTTCGCCGTGTACCAACAAGAGCATGCCGGCCTTTTGCATGGCTTCTAGCGTCTTGTAGGTTTTGCGGATTTCAGTGACGCCGGCATCGCTGTTGGTGGTGGCCCCTGCAGGGTAGAGCTTGGCAGCCACCACGCCTGCATCCTTGGCACGCGCAATTTCATCAGCGGGCAGGTTGTCGGTGAGGTAGAGCGTCATCAAAGGCTCAAACCCCACACCCGCCGGTACCGCGGCCTGAATGCGGGCCTTGTAAGCCAGCGCCTGCTCGGCGGTGGTCACCGGTGGCTTGAGGTTGGGCATGATGATGGCACGGCCGAATTGGGCAGCGGTGTGCGGCACCACAGTATTGAGGGCAGCGCCGTCGCGCACATGCAGGTGCCAGTCGTCCGGGCGGGTGATGGTCAGTGTCTGGGGGGTGGCTGTGGAGGTCATGGGCTCTATTGTCCCAAAACCGCCGTGCACCCCGCTAAGAGTGCGGAGTCGTCTAAAACGGTACGAAGTCGCTGGGGTATTTCCAGAAGTCCCGCAGCAGATAGCTCACGGGCAGATTCAGCGCTTTGTCGTTCGGCGGAATGGGCTTCAGAAACCATTTGTCGTAGATCGGCTGAATCTCTTTGCTGACGATCAGGCGACGCATTTCCTCGTCGATCAGCTTCTTGAACTCGGGATCGTCTTTGGACAACATGATGGCCAGGGGTTCTGTGGTCAGGAACTTGCCGACTACGCGCAACGCTTCAGGCTTGGGCCGGTTGGATGCCAGGCCGTACAACAGCACGTCATCCATCACAAAGGCATCTGCCTCGCCTTTTTCGACCATGTCAACCGCTTTGGCATGGTCAGGGGCTTCGAGAATGGTGATGCGCAAGAGCCGCTCGCGATTGGCCTGCTCTGCGGCCTTCAACGGGGTCGTGCCTTTGGTGGACACCAGCTTTTTGCCTTCCAAGTCTTCAATCCGTTCTATCTTGCTGTCAGCCCGTACCAACATGCGGGCCCCAGTGATGAAGTGAGGGATGGTGAATGCCACCTTCTGGCGCCGCTCGGCGTTGTTGGTGGTCGATCCGCATTCGAGGTCTGCCTTGCCTTCGGCCACGATGGCGATGCGATTGGCAGGCGTAACCTGCAAGAACTCCACCTGCATGTTCTTGGCACCGGTCTTCTTGCGCACCGCCTCAGCCAGCTTCAGGCACAGCTCCACGGCATAGCCCACGGGCTTCTTGTCAGCATCTACATAAGAAAACGGAATCGATGACTCACGATGGGCGATGATCAATTTGCCGCCACTGCTGACCCGCTCCAGAACACCCGCTGCAGCGGCCTTGCCTTGTCCGGCCAAAGCGAACAGGACAGCAAGTAGAAAAAACGCCGCACGACGGGGTGCGGCTGCGTATGTGTTTGTCATAACTTCTCCAACGACGGGGCTTGACTGAATTTGTGACTCTAGCCAGCCCCTTGCACCGCCGCCAATGCCTATTCATTGGGCCGGTATGCAAAACCGTTATGCAACAACTATGCCTCTGCTGTCGCCTGGGAATGCAAATAGTCCCACAAAGCCTGGGCTGAGCCCTTGGGAGTTCGGGTCTGTGCCCGCTGTGCGGCGCTCAAGCTGCGACCGGCTTCCCGGACAGCCAGACGTTCACGATACGCGCGCACTTCCATGGTGATCTGCAGCGACTTCATGTGATTCGGCAAGGCACTCACCAGTTTTTTGGCACGCAGATCTTTCTTTACCGCGCTGTGGGGCAGGAAGGCCACGCCATGGCCCTCCAGTGCCATGGCCTTCAGGCCTTCGGCCATGTCAGTTTCATAGACCCGGTCGAAATGGACGGGCACTTCGGCCTGCTTCAGGATAAGTTCCACCATCTGGCCCAAATAGGCGCCCGGCGCATAACCCAGGTAGGGCAAGGGCTGACCGAGTTTGCCGGGCAAGCTGAACAGGGGGTTGCCATCCGCATCCGGCTTGGAATACGGTGCCACCACCTCCTCGCCCAGACTCACCATTTCATAGCGGTCCGCATCCAGCTGGTAGGGCTGCGAGGGATGGTGGTAGGCAATCAGTAAATCGCAACTGCCTTCGACCAGGCGCATCACCGCGTCATGCACATTGAGTGCAATCAGGCGGCTTTTAAGTGGACCGAACTTCTCGCGCAACTCGGAGACCCAGGCCGGGAAAAAGGTAAATGCCAAGGTGTGCGGCACCGCGAACTCGACCACGTCTTGCGCAGCGGTGGTATGCCCGCGCAGCATGGCGCGGGTGCTTTGCAAGGCTTGAAGCACCTCCAACGACTGGTCATACAGCGTCTCGCCAGCCGGGGTCAGCCGGGTGGGGTAACTGCTGCGGTCCACCAGATCAGTGCCTGCCCACGCCTCCAACGACTGAATGCGCCGCGAAAACGCGGGTTGGGTTACGTGGCGCAGTTGCGCTGATCGGCTGAAACTCCGGGTTTCAGCCAGAGACACAAAGTCTTCAAGCCATTTGGTTTCCATGGGCGAGAATTATGCGGGAAACGCATGGATACAAGACTTGTGGGGCTTTAGGCCGGCGATCCAACCAAACGCAGGTAGGCATCACGCGTGGAGGTCGAGATGCTGTCGAGCACCTGCGGATACGAGGTTTTGTGCCGCGCCAACAAACGAGCTGAAGCCACGGTCTTGGAGCGGCAATACCAGTGGCAGGTGTGCTGCATCAAAAAGAGTTCTGCAGACAGGGTGAAAGCACGGCGCTTGGGCGACAGACCTGCCCGGTTTTCAATCACCGACGCGATGCCACGCGCGTGGACTGCAAACGCTTCACGCGCATCAAAGCCGGCGGAAGGCCACCAGCGGGCCGCATAGGGAATGGCCACCGGGAGGCGGCTTACCCGCGTGGCAGCTGCATCCTGCGTTGCGAATTCGGCAGCGAAGGCAGAGAACTGTTCGCTCAGCGTTTGTTCCTGCACTTCCAGGTAGCTCCAGACCTGGGTCTGGCGCTCCGCGTCTTCCTCGCCCAAGGCGCGCAGATACCCGTCCGTGAGGCTTTCCATCAGCTTTTCGATGTCAAAACGAGAGAGCACGCTTCCCAACCGGGCAATGCGCTCGCTCTGGTCTTTCTTTTTGGCCCAAGCAAATCCAAGGGCTGCCGCCAACAACAGCAACATGTCCATGGCTTACTCCCCGCTTTGCTGCAAGGCCCACATGGACGCGTAACGCCCACTGGCCGCCAATAGTTCGGCATGGTTGCCGCGTTCAATGATGTGACCTGCATCCATCACCAGTATCTCGTGAGCGTCCACGA
>RFQA01000183.1 GCA_009925925.1 Betaproteobacteria bacterium | reverse complement strand
CGACCAAATTGACGCGCTGAAAAGTGACCGGTTCAACAGAGCGCGTTTCATCCGTCCAAGTCACGCTGCCATTCACCAGGGCGACTTCGGCTTGAGAGAACAACCAGTCAGCTCCCGCACCGTCCTCAGCCGGGGAAGTCGCCATCTCCAATCCCGCAATCCACCATTTGCCGTCCAGGGTCCGACGGATATCGAGTTGGGGACTATCGACATGCAACTGTTCAAAGCCCAGCCCCAAGATGGAGCGCGGCGACAAGGCGGCAGACACGCTGGGCAATAGCAAGGCTTCGCGCCCCTCGCGATCGAAGACCGTGACGCTCAGCAATTCAATAGAAGGGATGACTCCATTGGACCGGACTTGCAATTCCCCGATACGAACCTGCAACCCCAAAGCTTGCGTGGCCTGCGTTTCCACCCATGGGCGGAAATCCGCGATTCGCGGCACAATGACAAAATGAAGTCCGCACCACAGCAAGCCAACGGCCAGCCACGCCATAGCCAGCACACGCAACGCCCATTTTGCAAGGATTGCAAACACCCGGAGACGGAGTGAGGGGGCGGAAATCAAATCGTTCATCGTGCTATGGGGACTTAGTCAGGAATTATGACCCGCCTTGAGAATTCCGCTGTGTCGGACGGTTCCCGTTTTGCCCAGCGCATACGGCGGCGTTATGCCACCGAGCTAGCCATGCTGCCTGCAGGCCTGCCCACCAAGGCGGACCTTTCCCACCTCACAAAAGCCCTGCAAAGTGCAGGGCATGACTTGGGTACATCGCTGCGCATTACCCGGCAGCTCACATTGGAACGTTTGGTCTGCCTCGATTGCGGCGGTGCCGCGGATGTTTCCCAGGTCACAGGCGTCATGACGAACCTGGCCGAATGGGCACTGGATCAGGCGTACGCGGCCAGCTTCTCGCAGATGGCCAGTCAGTATGGAACACCCCAAACCGCAAATGGCAGCCCCGCGCAATTGTTGGTCATTGGCATGGGAAAGCTAGGCGCTCGCGAACTCAATGTCTCCAGTGATATCGACCTGATTTATGTGTATGACCAGGACGGAGAGACCAGCGGTGACCCACAAGGGCGCGGGCGCATCTCAAACCAGGAATTCTTCGGGAAGATGGTGCGGGCCATGTATGCCCTGGTGGGAGACAGCACGGACCATGGCTTCGTCTTCCGCGTTGACCTCGCGTTGCGTCCCAATGGCAACTCCGGCCCCTCAGCGGTATCACTGGGCGCACTGGAAGAGTATTTCCACGTACAAGGCCGGGAATGGGAACGGTTTGCCTGGTTAAAAAGCCGGGTCGTCGCGCCGGCAGCGGCTGTAGGCTCAGCTACTGCGTTGCAGTTGCGCGGGGTTGTGGTGCCCTTTGTGTTCCGGCGCTACCTCGACTACAACGTTTTTGATTCATTGCGGATCCTGCACCGCCAGATCAGGGAGCACGCTGCCAAACGCAGTGCCGGCCGGCCTGAGCGCAGCAACGACGTCAAACTGTCCCGCGGGGGCATCCGGGAAATCGAATTTACCGTCCAGTTGCTTCAGGTGGTACGCGGAGGTCAGTACCCGGACCTGCGTACCCGGCCGACTGTCAGCGCACTGCAGCGCCTGGTGCAAGCCGGCCTGATGCCGCAAAGCAGTGCCACCGGGCTGTCAGAAGCCTACCTGTTTCTGCGCCAAGTGGAGCACCGGATCCAGTATTTGGATGACCAGCAAACCCATGTGTTGCCGACAGAAGAATCCGACCTGCTTTGGATTGCCCGATCCATGGGTCTCGCAGATAGCAGCGCGCTGTTGCGCGAGCTGGACCGCCATCGCGAGATGGTCGCACAGGAATTTGATGCTCTCTTGGGTGGCGGCGAACCGCAATGCAAGGGCTGCACCGGAAAAAGTAAAGCCGAGGTATACGATTTCGATGCCACCTTGGACGCTTTGAGCGGCAGCTTCAAAGAGCGTATTGCTGCTTGGCGCGCCCACCCCAGAGTGTTGGCACTGAAAGAGGAATCTCGACAGCGTCTGGCGCGCCTAGTGCATCGCACGGCGCAATGGGTGCAAGACGGCAGAACGTCAGAAGACGCAGCCGTGAGGCTGGCCGATTGGATGGAGCCCCTGTTACGGCGGGAAAGCTACCTCGCGATGTTGCTGGAGCGCCCGCAAGTCCATGAACGCTTGCTCCGCATGCTGGGCGCGGCACGTTGGCCTGCGCGATACCTTCTCAAGCACCCCGGCGTCATCGACGAGTTGGCTGACAGCCGCATTTTGGAAGAGCGCTTCGATCCCGCGGTCTTTGAAGCTGATTTGGAACGCCGCCTGCAGGCACTTCAAGGTAGCGGGGAAGATGATGACGAAAGCCTGCTGAACCTTCTACGTCGTGCCCACCATGCAGAGGTGTTCCGAACACTTGCTCGCGATGTGGAGGGACGCATCACTGTTGAGCAGGTAGCCGATGACCTGAGTGCATTGGCCCAATCCGTGCTGAGCACGACCACCCGCTGGTGCTGGAGCCGCCTCAAGACGCGCCACACCGAGGTTCCGCACTTCGGCATCATTGCCTATGGCAAGCTGGGCGGCAAGGAACTGGGATACGGCAGTGATCTCGACATTGTTTTTGTTTATGACGACACAGATGAACGTGCATCGGAGGTTTATTCCACCCTGGTGCGCAAGCTGATCAATTGGCTGACCGTAAAGACGGGCGAGGGTGATCTCTATGAGATCGATACTGCCCTTCGCCCCAACGGCAATTCAGGCCTGCTGGTCACCAGCTTCGAGGCTTACGCCAACTACCAGCAACAGCGCGGTAGCAATACAGCCTGGACTTGGGAACATCAAGCCATTACCCGCGCACGCTGTGTGTTTGGCTCACCGGAACTGGCCCTGCGTTTTGAAGAAGTGCGCCACGCAGTGCTGTGCAGTCAGCGCGACCCGATCGCCTTGCGCGAAGAAATTCACAGCATGCGCGACAAGGTGCGCAGCAGCCACACCACGGGCCCGGAATGGTTTGACGTCAAGCACAGCCCGGGTGGCATGGTCGATATCGAATTTACTGTGCAGTACCTGGTGCTCGGTGTGGGGCGCTTGCACCCAACTTTGCTGGACAACGTTGGAAACATCGCTTTGCTACAACGTGCTCAGGCGGTGGGCTTGTTGCCAGCTCCGGTCGGAGACGAGGCCGCACAAACCTATCGCCAGCTGCGTCAACTTCAGCACCAAGCCCGATTGGATGAAGCCCCCACGCAGGTTCCAGCGGAAGAGGCCTCTGTGCTACAAAATCCGGGTTTGGCAGTGTGGCGTGATGTCTTCGGCGCCTGAGTAAGGTTTTGCTAACCGGCAGCGGTAGCCCGGATTTTTTTAACCAGACCGGTTGTCGAGTAGCCGGATACAAAAGGCAGTGCGCGGGCGAATCCACCCCAGCTCTCTACCAACTTGGTTTCCGGCAGTTTGGACATATCGTAGTCGCCGCCTTTGACCAGAATGTCGGGGCGGATGTGCGCAATCAGGGCTTCCGGCGTGTCTTCGGGAAACCAGGTCACCAGATCCACGGCGCCTTGGCTGGCCATCACCACCGCACGATCCGCTTCCGCATTAAGCGGACGGTCATCCCCCTTGCCGAGTCGACGTACCGAGGCATCGGTATTGAGCGCCACGATCAGGCTCCCCCCCAAGGCGCGGGCTTGGGCGAGATACAGGACGTGACCCCGGTGCAGAACATCAAATACTCCATTCGTAAACACCCAAGGCTTGGGTAGCTTGGCGAGCGCTTCTGACAGGTCTTCGAAACGGGTGATTTTGTCGAGGAAAGCGGGGAGGGGAACGACATCTTGCATGCAGAGATCCTATCAGTTCCACCTGTTTCACCACCCAATTCAAGAGTGGAGGCCAAACGCCGATGGAAGCTGCATAATCGCGCAGCCTTATGCACCTCGTCGCCGTCAATATCGAATCGATACGTATCGGATCCCCCCTCCCTTTCCCGCTCATGGACAAGGATGGAATTCTTTTGGCCCGCAAAGGCTATGTCATTCCCTCACGGCGCGACCTGGATGAGATCTCACTAAGAGGCGGCGGACTGTTCATCGACGTCGCAGATTCTGAGGCCCATCACCGCGCTTATGTAGACCACTTGTATGGTCTGGTGCGGGACGACAAACCCTTGGGTGAGATTGCGGAAACCCAGATTTCCAGTGACACATTGACCGAACGCCAGGCCGCGCAGGACGATCGCATGGACTGGCTTGACTTGCAAGCCATTTGCAATGCACTGCTGCGCGACACGCACGAAGCCAGTTTCAGAGACCGCTTGGAACGCCTGCAACGGCAGTTGGTAAGGCACACCCAGCGCAACCCTGACGGCACGCTGTTCGCCTTGATTTACCTGTCCTCCACAGAGCTGCGCATGTACAGCGCGACCCACGCCATGTTGGTCAGCGTGATGTGTATGTTGGCCGCCAAAGATGTGCTGAACTGGCCGGAACAGGAGCAGTCTTTGGTGGGCTTGGCTGCGCTGACCATGAACTACAGCATGACGGACATGCAGGACAAGCTCGCTCAGCAACTGGAACCGCCCAACCAAGCGCAACAACTGCAGATTGAACAACATGCCGCGCGATCCGCACTGTTGCTCAAACAGATGGGTATTCAGGAGCCGGTGTGGCTGACGGCAGTCCACCAACATCACACTGCAGCGCCCGGCCCCTTGGCCCCGCGCACGCCCGGTGACCGCTTGGCACGTCTGATCCGGCGCGCCGACATGTTTGCGGCAAGACTGGCGCCCCGGGCTTCACGCCTGCCGATCGCTCCGGCCGCGGCCATGCAGGCCTGTTACTTCGACGAGAACCAGGCCATTGACGAGGCAGGAGCTGCCCTCATCAAGGCGGTGGGTATCTATCAACCGGGCTCGTTTGTGCGCTTGGCGACCAATGAAGTCGGTGTAGTCATTCAACGCGGACAAAACACCACGACGCCCCGGGTTGCAGTGCTTCTCAACAAAAGCGGCGTGCCCACAGTGGAACCCGCCATCCGCGACACCAGTATGCGGGAACACCGCATTGTGGCCAGCGTGCCGCACCGCGATGTGAAGGTGCAACTGAATTTGGAGCGGCTATTGCCGCTCACTGCCCTTCCGAAGTCAGACCGCCCCTGGTGACGCAACGGGCGCGCCCGCCAGGTCTTTGGACAATTCTTTGCGGAACTTGTTCAGCTCCTGCACGGTGGTGAAGCTGCGCTCCATGAGCAGACTCATGTTATGCAGGATGCGCTCCACCACCTTGGTTTCCCATACGGCGTCGAAATTGATTTGCTTGTCCAGCCAGTGCTCCAGCCACTCCGGGTTGGGCAGTCGGCTCTGGATGGTGTCCCGGGGAAACAGGGATTTGTTGACGTGCAAATTGGTGGGGTGAAGCGCCTGTGCCGTGCGGCGCGCACTGGCCATCAACACTCCGACTTTGGCGAACGCAGATTTGGCTTCAACACCGAACTTGCCGATAGCGCGCTTCATGTACTTCAGATAAGCGCCGCCGTGGCGCGCCTCATCCTGGCTGAGCTTGGTATAGATGGCCTTGATGACCGGCTCAGTGTGCCAATCACTGGCACGACGGTACCAATGATTCAGGCGAATCTCGCCGCAGAAGTGCAGCATCAGCGTTTCCAGCGCGGGCGCAGGATCAAACTCAAAACGGATGGCATGCAGCTCCTCTTCGGTGGGCACCATGTCGGGCCGGAAACGGCGAAGGTACTCCATCAATACCAAGGAGTGCTTTTGCTCTTCGAAGAACCAAATCGACATGAAGGCCGAAAAATCGCTGTCGCCCCGGTTGTCCCGCAAAAACATTTCGGTAGCCGGCAACGCTGCCCATTCGGTGATCGCATTCATTTTGATCGTGGCAGCCTGCTCGTCAGAGAGCATGGCAGGGTCAAAGCTATCCCAAGGGATGTCTTTATCCATGTCCCAGCGCACAGATTCCAACTGTTTAAAGAGTTCGGGGTAGAGCATGACAACCTTTCAAAACTGGCCAAATTTTAGTCCTGACGTGTGTCAATTACTTGACACATTTCAGTCATAAGGGCTTTTTGCTTGGCGGGCAAAGTATTAGAAAAACCCACACAAAAACCAAGCATTGCGATATATTACCAATCAGTCACAAAATTACCGAAACGTTTAATCCTTACCGTATGCGCTGTTATCCAGTCACCGTCTCTACTGCTCCCCGGAGCGCCGCATGAAGATTGCCATCGTCGGCTCCGGCATCTCGGGCCTTGCCGTGGCTCACCGCTTGCACGGCCTCGCAGACATCACCTTACTGGAAGCAGGCGACTATTTCGGTGGGCACACGCACACGGTGGATGTCACGTTGCCTTGCTCCGCCGGCCTGGTGACCCATGGTGTGGACACAGGCTTTCTGGTCTTCAATGAACGCACTTATCCCAACCTGATCGCGCTATTTGCCGAATTGGGTGTGGACACCGCAAAGTCCGACATGTCCTTCTCGGTCCAAGTACCCGGGGCCAAAGGGTCTGGTGCGCTGGAATGGAGCGGCTCCTCACTGGACACCGTGTTCGCCCAGCGCAGCAATCTGGTGAATTCGCGCTTTCTTCGCATGCTGAGGGACGTGCTCCGGTTCAACGCATTGGCCACCGACATTGCCGTGCGCAATGCCGAGAAAGAGCTGATGCAGCCCCTCTCTGAGTTTCTGGTGCAGCACAAACTCTCAACTGAGTTCCGGGATTGGTATTTCCTGCCCATGTTGGGTTGTATCTGGAGCTGCCCCACCGACCAGATGCTCCAGTTCCCGGTGGCCACCATGATCCGCTTCTGCCACAACCATGGCTTGATACAGGTGAGTAACCGGCCCCAATGGTGGACGGTGACCGGGGGCGCCCGGCACTATGTCGAGAAAATCATCTCCAAAATTGCCGACAAGCGACTCAACACTCCGGTGCAACATATCGTCCGTGATGAACAGGGTGTCACACTGACCATCAACGGGCAAACCGAGCGATTTGACGAGGTAGTACTGGCCTGCCACTCCGACCAGAGCTTGACCTTGCTTGGCGACGCCAGCCCCGCAGAGCGGGAAACGCTGGGCGCCATCCGCTACCA
>RFQA01000182.1 GCA_009925925.1 Betaproteobacteria bacterium | reverse complement strand
CAGATGCAGGCCAAAGTTGGTTTTTATGTACTAACGCCTCTGCGGGTCGAAGGATCTGATGCGATCATCATGGTGCAGCGCGGCTGGGCACCTCGCAACTTTGTCGAGCGTGATCGCGTGCCAGAGGTACAAACCGCCGCTGGTCCTGTTGAAATCACAGGGCGAATCGCCTTGCCGCCTTCCAAGCTTTATGAGCCGGGTGCGGCATCGACCGGCCTAATCCGGCAAAATCTCGACTTGCAAGTGTTCCACCAGGAAACCGGGCTTTCATTGAGAACCGATCTTTCTGTTGTGCAAATTGGTGCAGCATCCGAAGGCTTGCTTCGGCAATGGCCGGCGATCAATCTCGGTGTCGAAAAACACTATGGCTATGCGGTGCAATGGTTTGCACTGACAGCCCTGATCATGGGTTTGTTTTTCTGGTTTCAATTGCGACCGCTTTTCGCATCTTCCAAGGATTCTTCTACCCATGTCTAGCGCTCCAGTTCCCGACGATCGCCCCCTTGGTTTGACCGTTCACTCCTTGCCAGAGCCCTCTGGCCAACTCCAGTCGGCCGCTGTCGATACGCGCGCGGGCAGAATCCGCATGCTGCTGGTGATACTGGTGTGTGCAGCCCCTGTCGTCGCGTCTTATTTCACATATTACGTAATTCGCCCTGAAGGTCGACGGAATTTCGGTGAACTGATCGATCCGCAGCGCCCCTTGCCTGCGCTACAGGCGCAGGGGCTGGCTAACGAGGCGGTGGCCTTGCCTAGCTTGAAAGGCCAATGGCTGTTTGTGAGTGTCGCTGGTGGTGCGTGTGACGCTGCGTGTCAGCAACATTTGTATATCCAACGCCAGTTGCGCGAGGGCTTGGGCAAAGAGAAAGACCGCCTTGACTGGGTGTGGCTGATCAATGACGACGCTCCGGTAAAGCCGGAGCTCTTGCCAGCGCTCAAAGGCGCCACTGTGTTGCGCTTGCCCGCTACGGCCATCGCGCAATGGCTGCCTGCTGAAACAGGCCATGAGATCCAAGAACACCTGTTTCTGGTTGATCCACTGGGTAACTTGATGATGCGTTTTCCTGCCGGCATGAATGCAGAGACTGCTCTGAAGGCCAAGCGCGATCTCGACCGCCTGATGCGGGCTGCCCAGTTCTGGGATCGCCCAGGCAGAGACTGAATGAATCCCATGCAAACGACCTTGTACGACTTGTCGCCCATTTTCCGGGTACTGCTGATCGGGGCGCTGGTGGCCTCTGTGCCGGCTTTGTGGGTGTATTTGCGAAACCGCCGCAGCAGTTCCGTAAGCCGTTACCACGCGCTGGTGGTGATTACCCTGTTTCTCACTTTTGACCTCGTGCTGTTCGGTGCCTTCACCCGCTTGACGGACAGCGGACTTGGTTGCCCAGACTGGCCCGGTTGCTATGGCAACGCAAGCCCCTTGGGTGCGACGCATGAAATCGCCATGGCGCAATCGGCACTGCCCAGCGGTCCGGTCACCCACAGCAAAGCATGGATTGAGATGGTGCACCGTTACATGGCCACGTCGGTGGGCGCACTGATTACGCTGATGGTGATTCTTGCGTGGCGTGGCCGCAAGCAGGAAGGTCAGCTGAAACTCAACCCTTGGTGGCCCACAGCCACCTTGTTTTGGGTGTGCATCCAGGGCGCTTTCGGAGCCTTGACGGTGACCATGAAACTGTTTCCAGCCATTGTGAGTCTGCATCTTTTGGGAGGCTATGTGCTTTTGGCCCTGCTGATGGCGCAAGTCGCGATGGGTGCCGCGTCCCGAACTGGAACGCCAACCACTGTGCAAGTTGCACCGCCTTGGGTCTATCGCTGGGCATGGGCAGCCTTGCTGATGCTAACCGTACAAGCTGCATCCGGCGCGTGGGTCAGCACCAACTACGCGGTGCTCGCCTGTGCTGAATTTCCCGGTTGTCAGGGGGTGATATGGCCCCCCATGGATTGGACGGCTGCGACGGAAATCTGGCGTCCTTTGGGCCTGACAGCCTCTGGCGACCATCTGAGCTTTCAGGCTTTGACCGCTATCCACATGGCGCACCGTCTGCTCGCAGGGATCACGGTGCTCGTGCTGGGCGGCCTGGCGTGGGCACTCTGGAAACAGCCTTTCCTGAAGAAGCCCGCTCAGTGGCTCACCGGCTTGCTGGCATTGCAACTGGCTACCGGTTTGAGCAATGTGGTGTTGGGCTGGCCCTTGTTGGCGGCTGTCATGCATACCGGTGGTGCCGGCGCGATGGTCATGGTGCTGGTCTGGGTCATCGTGGTATCCCGCACCCGACCCTTCGGCCGCTGAAAGATAGAAAAAAAGAGAACTCGAATGAGCGTACAAGTAGCCGCCCCCAAGCCCTCCGTGCTGGCCCAGTTCCATGCACTGACCAAGCCACGGGTCATCCAGTTGATTGTGTTCTGTGCGCTCATCGGCATGGTGTTAGCCGTGCCCGGCGCACCCACGGGCGCCCAAGTCATGCTGGCAGCGATAGCCTGCCTCGGCATTTACCTGGTGGCCGGTGCAGCAGCTGCCTTCAATTGCATTGTGGAAAAAGGCATTGATGCCAAGATGAAGCGCACCTCATGGCGGCCCACTGCCCGCGGGGAACTCAGCGATACCCAGACTTTGATCTTCTCGGCCATTCTGTGTGCTGCGGGTTCTGCCATTTTGTATCTCTGGGTGAACCCCCTCACCATGTGGCTGACCTTTGCCACCTTTGTGGGCTACGCGGTGATCTACACCGTGATCCTCAAGCCCCTGACTCCTCAAAACATCGTGATCGGCGGCGCTTCCGGCGCCATGCCGCCGGTATTGGGTTGGGCCGCCATGACGGGTGATGTGGGGCCGGAGGCCCTGATTCTTTTCCTGATCATTTTCCTGTGGACGCCACCGCATTTCTGGGCGCTGGCTTTGTACCGTGTGGAGGATTACCGCAAGTCAGGCCTGCCCATGCTGCCGGTGACCCATGGCAGTGAGTTCACCCGCCTGCAGATCCTGCTCTACACCTTCATGTTGCTAGCGGCGTGTCTGCTGCCGTTTGTGTATGGCATGAGCCATTGGCCCTACCTGATCGTGGCAGTGGCTTTGTGTCTGGGATTTTGCTGGTACGCGGTGCGCCTGTTGCGTAACTACTCGGATGAGCTTGCCCGTGCGACTTTCCGTTTTTCGCTCATTCACCTGAGCGTGCTTTTCGCAGCCTTGCTGCTGGACCATTACCTTATATGAATAAACGTTCCGCTATTCAATTCATAGCTGCTGGCGCATTGTTGGCGGGCGCTGGAGGCATGTTGAGTGCATGTTCTGAATCAAAGCCCAAGTTCTCCTCGGTGGATGTCACCGGCGCCAGCTACGCCAAAGACTTCGAGCTTACGGACCACAATGGCAAGGTCCGTCATCTGGCGGACTTCAAAGGCAAGGTGGTCGTCATGTTCTTCGGCTACACCCAATGCCCGGATGTCTGCCCGACTTCGATGGCAGAGCTGGCAGAAGTGAAGAAGGCATTGGGGGCCGATGGCGACAAGCTTCAGGGTTTGTTTGTCACGGTAGATCCTGCCCGCGATACACCCGAGGTGCTCAAGGGCTATATGGAAAACTTTGACCCGACCTTCCTCGCGCTCTACACCACGCCCGAGAAACTGGAAGCTTTGGCCAAAGACTTCAAGGTGTACTACAAGCGTGTCAATGGTCAGACACCTACCAGCTATACCATGGACCATTCGGCGGGCAGCTACATCTACGACACCCAAGGGAATTTGCGCCTGTTCACCCGCTACGGCAGCGGTGCACAAGTGCTGGCTGCCGATATTCAGCAGCTCCTGAAGTCTTGATGGGCTTAGCCTGACGCTCGTTGCCAGCCGGTCTGAAAGGCTGACTGGCATTCGATGCAGGAGGTCAATCTGTCTTGATGTTCTGTTGGGTGATGATGCCGCCCAACAACGCCGTGTCGGCCTTCACCCGGTTAGCCAGTCCTTCCGCGGAAGTGCCTTGCACGGTCCAGCCCTGCTGAAACATCTTCTGGCGCATCTCCGGACTGCGCGCAATCTCACTGAACAAGGAGGACAGTCTTGCCACCACCGGTTTGGGCATGCTGTTGGGGGCGGCCACGGCGTTCCAGATTTCCAGATTCAGGTCTTTCACTCCAGCCTCTGACAGGCTGGGAATCTCCGGCACCAGCGCACTGCGCACGATGGCAGTGATGCCGATGGCTTTGAGCTTGCCCGCCTTGATCTGGGCGGAAGCCAGGGCAGGGGGCAGCAGGCTGAGCTGCAAATCGCCCGCAATCATGGCGGTGGCGACTTGCGGATAGCCGGCATAGGGCACATGCAGAGGCGCCATGCGGGCTTTGGATTTGAGCAGCTCCATGCCGATATGGCCCACGGTGCCCACGCCGGGTGTGCCGTAATTCCACCTGTCGCCGGAGGCCCGTGCCGCGGCCAGAAACTCGGCCGCGTTATTGCCCGGCGCGTTGGCGGGTGCGGTCAGCACCAAGGGAGATACGCCTAGCAGGCTCACCGGCGTCAAGTCTTTCAGCGGGTCGTAGCTCAGCTTGGGGTTGAGCAGCTTGGCAATCGTCATGTTGCCGTTGATCATCAGTCCGATGGTGTGGTCATCGGTAGCTTTGGCAACCGCATCGGCGGCGATGTTGCCCGCTGCGCCCACTTTGTTTTCCACGATCACAGGCTGGCCGAGGGCTTTTGAGAGTGGTTCTGCGAATGCTCGCGCCGTCAGGTCGGGCGAAGACCCGCCGGGAAAGCCGACGATGATGCGAACAGGCTTGGTCGGCCACGCAGCGGATTGAGTGGATTTCTGGGCATTGGCGCCCGTGGATATTGCGCAAGCAGCTATGGAAAGCATAGCAAAAGCGGCGGTGCGGCGTGTGTGTGTCATCAGCTTGGTGTCCAAGAAAAAGCCCCTGCAGGCGGGGCCGGCAGGGGCATTGTGCGTGAAGTTATGCGGCGAGTGCCGCTGCGCAATCAGGCGTAGGCGGCCAACGCTGTTTTCATTTTCTTCATGGCAGCGACTTCGATCTGGCGGATGCGCTCGGCACTTACGCCGTATTCGGCGGCCAAATCGTGCAGGGTCATACCGCCGGAGTTGTCGTCATTCACCTTGAGCCAGCGCTCTTCCACGATACGCCGGCTGCGCTCGTCCAGGCTGGCTAGGGCAGTCGCAATCCCGTCGGTGGCCAACACGTCGCGCTGGCGCGCTTCAATCATGGCCACCGGCTCGTGATTGGTGTCGGTCAAGTAAGCAATCGGGCCGAAGGCGTCTTCGCCATCATCGGAAGGACTGGGGTCCAGCAGCACGTCGCCACCGGCCAGACGTGCTTCCATTTCCAGTACTTCTTCGGGCTTCACGTTCAGTTCCCGGGCCATGGTGTTCACTTGCTCGGTGTTTAGCGTGTCGCGGTGGGTGTCTAAGTCAGCCGCAGCGTCTTCACCCTTGAAGCGCTGCTTCATGGAGCGCAGGTTGAAAAACAATTTGCGCTGGGCCTTGGTGGTGGCCACCTTCACCATGCGCCAGTTTTTCAGGATGTATTCGTGAATCTCGGCTTTGATCCAGTGCAGCGCGTAGCTCACCAGGCGCACGCCTTGCTCGGGGTCGAAGCGTTTGACGGCCTTCATCAGGCCCACGTTACCTTCTTGAATCAGGTCGCCGTGGGGCAGGCCATAGCCGAGGTATTGGCGGGCGACCGACACCACCAAACGCAAGTGAGAGAGCACTAACTTACCGGCAGCCTCAAGATCGTTCTCATTTTTGAACTTGCGGGCATATTCCTGCTCTTCTTCCAAGGTGAGCATGGGCAGGCGGTTGGCGGCAGAAATATAGGCGTCCAAATTCCCCAGCGGCGGCACCAATGACCACGGATTGGCCGTGGCCAGGGCGGTGCGGGGGGCAGCGATCAATGCGGACATGTAGAACCTCCTTGTGTTCAGATTCAATATTAGCACTCGTTGGAGGAGAGTGCTAACGAAGAAGTTCAATCCTCTGATTGAAGTAGGGGCGGGGCCGCGCAGCCTAGCCTGAAATCAAAAACCTTGCGCAAGCGCTTCAGTTGGATAGGCGGCACCATCAGGTCAGATTTCATTGATTCCGTTACCCCTATCTAAGGAGATTTTTCATGCAGCGCATTCTTTCCCGCATGGCATTGGCTGTTGGTTTGGTGGTCGGTAGCCTCGCCGCTCCCCACGCCATGGCCGGCGCACCCATGGTCAAGACGCAGGCACCCGGTTATTACCGCACCATGGTGGGTGATTTTGAAGTCACTGCCATCTCCGATGGCACCGTCAAGCTCCCCATGCTCAAGCTGATGAACAATCAGCCGCCAGAAAAGATTGCTGAAGCCCTCAAGCGCGGCTTTCTCAAAGAGATGGTGGAAACCTCGGTCAACACCTACCTGATCAATACCGGCAGCAAGCTGGTGCTCATTGATACGGGTGCAGCCGGGCTCTTCGGCCCCACTTTGGGTAATCTGGTCAACAACCTGAAGGCGGCTGGCTACAAGCCTGAGCAGGTCGATGAGATCTATATCACTCACATGCACCCCGACCACGTGGGTGGGCTGATGGCAGAAGGCGGCATCGCCTTCCCGAACGCCACCTTGCGCATCGACAAGCGCGATGTGGATTTTTGGCTGAGCGACGCCAACATGGCTGCCGCACCGGACGGCAACAAAGGCTTTTTCCAGGGCGCCATGGCCTCAGTCAAGCCCTATGTGGTTGCCGGCAAGCTCAAGCCGTTTGACGGCAATACTGAGCTGGTTCCCGGTATCCGCGCTGTGTCTACCTATGGCCATACCCCAGGCCACGCCAATTACTTGGTCGAAAGCAAGGGCGAGAAGCTCATGCTGTGGGGGGATTTGATGCACTTGGCCGCTGTGCAGTTTGACGATCCAAGTGCCACCATCGCATTCGACTCTGACAACAGTGCTGCCCAGCAACAGCGCATGAAGGCCTTTGAAGATGCAGCCAAAGGCGGCTATTTGGTCGGCATTACCCATGTGGCCTTTCCAGGCTTGGGCAACCTGCGGCCGGCAGCCAATGGCAAAGGCTATGTCTGGGTGCCTTTGAATTACTCCTTGCTGAAGTAATCTCAGCACTAAGCGCGAACGACCAAGGGGCCCCGC
This sequence comes from Betaproteobacteria bacterium, assembly GCA_009925925.1. Lineage (GTDB taxonomy): Bacteria > Pseudomonadota > Gammaproteobacteria > Burkholderiales > Burkholderiaceae_C > Allorhodoferax. The sequence goes on along the minus strand of RFQA01000182.1, from coordinate 8 downwards.
GGGGCCCC
>RFQA01000181.1 GCA_009925925.1 Betaproteobacteria bacterium | reverse complement strand
ATATAGCTGGTGGGGTACAGCATTTCTTGCATGCCGGGGCCGCCCTTGGGGCCTTCATAACGCACGATGACCACGTCACCTGCCACGACCTTGTCGGCCAGGATGTTGGCCACAGCTTCGTCTTGCGACTCCACCACATGGGCAGGGCCTTCGAATACAAGAATGGATTCGTCGACACCCGCTGTTTTCACCACACAGCCATCGATCGCAATGTTGCCACGAAGTACGGCCAACCCCCCCTCTTTGGAGAAAGCGTGCTCATTCGAGCGGATGCACCCTTCAGCGCGGTCTGTATCCAGGCTGGGCCAACGGGTGCTCTGGCTGAACGCGACCTGAGTCGGGATTCCCGCCGGTCCGGCCATGTAAAAGGTCTTCACCGCGTCTGAGGGGTTGCGCTTGATGTCCCACTGATCTAGTGCATCCTTGAAAGTCTTGCTGTGCACCGTGGGCACGTCGGTGTGCAATTTTCCGGCCCGGTCCAACTCACCGAGGATGCCCATGATGCCTCCCGCGCGGTGCACATCTTCAATGTGGTACTTGTTCGTGTTGGGCGCCACCTTGCACAATTGCGGAACGTCGCGCGAAATGCGGTCGATGTCCGTCATCGTGAAGTCAATCTCTGCCTCACGGGCAATCGCCAACACATGAAGGATAGTGTTGGTCGATCCGCCCATGGCGATATCCAGCGCCATGGCATTTTCGAAAGCCTTGAACCCCATGGAGCGCGGCAGGATGCTTGCATCGTCCTGCTCGTAATACCGCTTGCACAGCTCCACGACCAAATGTCCTGCGCGTTTGAAAAGTTGCTCGCGGTCGGAATGTGTGGCCACCACAGTACCGTTGCCCGGCAGGGACAGGCCCAATGCCTCGGTCAGGCAGTTCATGGAGTTAGCCGTAAACATGCCGGAGCACGAACCGCAGGTAGGACATGCTGAACGCTCAACCTCTGCAACATCGGCGTCCGATACTTTGTCATCGGCGGCCATGACCATGGCGTCAACCAGATCGAGTTTTCTAAACTCCACCACCTGGGTTTGTGGGTTTGCCAGACGCACCTTGCCGGCTTCCATCGGCCCACCAGATACAAACACCACAGGGATGTTCAGCCGCATGGCGGCCATCAACATGCCGGGGGTGATCTTGTCGCAATTGGAGATGCACACCATGGCGTCCGCGCAATGCGCGTTGACCATGTATTCCACACTGTCAGCGATCACATCACGGCTGGGCAGCGAATACAACATACCGTCATGCCCCATGGCAATGCCATCATCCACCGCAATGGTGTTGAACTCTTTGGCTACGCCACCCGCGTCTTCAATCTCGCGTGCTACCAGTTGGCCCAAATCTTTCAAATGGACGTGCCCCGGCACGAACTGTGTAAACGAATTTACAACTGCGATGATGGGTTTCTCAAAGTCCCCATCCTTCATGCCGGTGGCGCGCCACAGCGCACGGGCGCCGGCCATATTGCGGCCTGCAGTGGTAGTTTTAGAACGGTAAGCTGGCATGTGAATGAATGTGATTGTTCAGTTAAACGTCGGGCTGTGTGCCATTATCGCCCAGCACCTTCTCAGCGTCGCTTCTTTGTCCCTTGAAGACCCATGGCTTCCCTCTGGCGGTCAATGCGGGCCTGTTTGCGGGCATTCTCTTTATCCATCGCTTTGCGCTTGGTGTAACCCGAACTGTCCGCCCATGCCCACCAGGTAACTGCCAATCCGAAAGGAACCAATACCTGCCACCAAGCCCAGTTGGCCACCGGCTCAATAAGCATGTATTTCATCACCAGAAGAATCAAACCCAATCCTAAAAAGTACATCGTCGTTGCTCCAGTTCGTTGCCCCTGTTTCTGGTGGGGGGTCAACGTGCGTTACTACAATCCCGTTGTGGAGATGGTATCCAAACCCGAGAGGCTCGTGATGAAACAATTTTTCTTGCGCAGTGTGACAGTAACTTTGATAGCAATGGCGCCTGCAGCGTGGGCAGACCAAGCCTTGGCCACCGCCAAAAACTGTATGACTTGCCACATGGTGGATAAGAAAGTCTTGGGCCCGGCATTCAAGGAAGTAGCAGCCAAATACAAAGGCGACAAAGCCGCCGCTGACCGCTTGGCCATCAAAATAATGAAAGGCGGCAGCGGCGTATGGGGCACCGCATACATGCCTGCTAACGCCCAGGTGAATGAAGCCGAAGCCAAAAAACTGGCCGCTTGGGTGCTATCCCTGAACTAATCACGCAAGCCCCAAAGAAAAAAAGCCGCTGTCACCAGCGGCTTTTTTTGTGCCCGGCAACGGGCAACTTGAAAGTTGCCCGTTCGCAAGGAGGCGTCAGTAGGCTTGACCCAACTGGTCCAGAATCGCCGGGTTTTCCAGCGTGCTGGTGTCCTGCGTGATGGACTCGCCCTTGGCCAGGGAACGCAGCAAGCGGCGCATGATCTTGCCGGAACGGGTTTTAGGCAGGTTCTCACCGAAGCGGATGTCCTTGGGCTTGGCAATCGGGCCGATTTCCTTGGCAACCCAATCACGCAACTCTTTGGCAATTGCCTTGGCCTCGTCGCCTTCAGGACGGGAGCGCTTGAGCACCACGAAGGCACAAATGGCCTCACCCGTCAGGTCATCCGGACGGCCCACCACGGCAGCCTCGGCGACCAGATCAGATTTGGCAACCAACGCAGACTCAATTTCCATGGTGCCCATACGGTGACCGGAGACGTTGAGCACGTCGTCGATACGGCCGGTAATGCGGAAGTACCCACGGTCCGCGCTCCGCACTGCGCCGTCGCCGGCCAGGTAATAGCCTTTAAGCTCGTCAGGGAAGTAGCTCTTTTTGAAACGCTCAGGATCGTTCCAGATCGTACGGATCATCGAAGGCCATGGGCGCTTCACCACCAGAATGCCACCGGACCCATTGGGCATTTCGTTGCCGCTTTCATCCACGATGGCGGCCATGATGCCTGGCAAAGGCAAAGTGCAACTACCGGGCACCAAAGGCGTGGCACCGGGCATGGGGCTCATCATGTGGCCACCGGTTTCGGTTTGCCAGAAGGTGTCCACGATGGGGCACTTCTCGTGGCCCACGTTCTTGTAGTACCACATCCAAGCCTCGGGGTTGATGGGCTCACCCACTGAACCCAGAATGCGCAAGGACGACAGGTCAGAGCGATCCGGATGCACCGAAGCATCAGCCTCAGCCGCCTTGATCAACGAACGGATAGCCGTGGGCGCTGTGTAGAAGATGGTGCACTTGTGACGCTCAATCATTTGCCAGAAGCGACCCGCGTTCGGGAAAGTTGGCACGCCTTCAAAAATGATCTGGGTAGCGCCAGCGGCCAAGGGGCCGTAGGCCACGTAGGTGTGGCCGGTAATCCAGCCGATATCGGCCGTGCACCAGAACACATCGTCCGGCTTCAGGTCAAACGTCCAGTCCATGGTGAGTTTGGCCCACAGCAGGTAGCCGCCGGTGGAGTGCTGCACGCCCTTGGGCTTGCCGGTGGAGCCCGAGGTGTAAAGAATGAACAAGGGGTGCTCAGCGCCTACAGGCACGGGCGCGCAGTCGGTGCTCTGGCCGGCCAGTGCTTCATCAAAGGTCTTGTCGCGCCCTGCCACCATGTTGCATGCGGTCTGGGTACGCTGGTAGACATACACCGTCTTGATGGACTCGCAGCCACCCATGGCAATGCCCTCGTCCACAATGGATTTCAGTGGCAACTCTTTGCCGCCGCGCATCTGGAAGTTGCTGGTGATGACAGCCACCGCGCCTGCGTCAATGATGCGCTCCTGCAATGCTTTCGCAGAGAAGCCACCGAACACCACACTGTGGGTCGCGCCGATACGGGCGCAGGCTTGCATGGCAATCACGCCTTCGAGCGTCATGGGCATGTAGACCAGTACGCGGTCACCTTTTCGGATGCCATCGGCCTTCAAGGCGTTGGCAAATTGACTGACTCGGGCAAGCAGCTCTTTGTAGGTGGTCTTGGTGACTTTGCCGTCATCGGCTTCGAAGATCACGGCCACTTTGTTTTCTGTGGGCGTGCCGATGTGCTTGTCCAGACAGTTGGCGGAGGCGTTCAGCTCACCATCGTCAAACCATTTGTAGAAAGGTGCATTGGATTCATCGAGTGTGCGTGTGAATGGCTTGTTCCAAACCACATTGGCTTTGGCCAATCGGGACCAAAAACCTTCAAAATCTTTCTCAGCCTCCGCACACAGGGCGTTGTAGCCCTCCATGCCCGAAATGCGGGCCGCTTTGACGGTGGCTTCGCTGGGCGGGAAGACCCGGTTTTCAACCAGGACGGACTCAATGGCAGAGTTGGAAGCGCTCACGGGTTTGTCTCCTCGGAATTGTTAAAAACTGCGCGAATGGTTATCCCATGCACTTACAAATCACTGACTGACGCAGGTCAAGCCCGGCCGTCAGGATGGCGAGAGAGTCATTCGCTAAACTCAAGAAGTTCGCGTTTCCCCGCTTTCCACTTCTCCAAAGAGACAGACCATGACCACCTCCATCCGCCAGGCTGACCTGATCGAATCCGTGTCTGCCGCGCTGCAATACATCAGCTACTACCACCCCGCCGACTACATTGCCCACTTGGCCCGCGCCTATGAGCGCGAGCAGAGCGCTGCCGCGAAAGATGCCATCGCCCAGATCCTGACCAACAGCAAGATGAGCGCCACCGGACATCGCCCCATCTGTCAGGACACCGGCATCGTGAACGTGTTCCTCAAGGTCGGTATGGACGTGCGCTGGGAAGGCTTTACCGGCAGCCTGGACGACGCCATCAACGAAGGCGTTCGTCGAGGCTACAACCATCCTGACAACACCCTGCGCGCCTCGGTGGTAGCCGACCCCGAATTCCTGCGCAAAAACACCAAAGACAACACGCCTGCTGTGATCTTTACCGAGATCGTCCCGGGCAATACGGTCGAAGTGACCGTGGCAGCCAAGGGTGGCGGCTCTGAGAACAAGAGCAAGATGATCATGCTCAACCCCGGCGACAGCGTGATCGACTGGGTGCTGAAAACTGTGCCCACCATGGGTGCAGGCTGGTGCCCGCCCGGCATGCTGGGAATCGGCATCGGTGGCACCGCGGAGAAGGCGGTGCTCATGGCCAAAGAAAGCCTGATGGATGACCTGGACATGTACGAGTTGCAGGCCAAGTCGTCCCGCGGCGAAGCGCTGGACAAGGTGGAGGAAATGCGCCTCGAGTTGTACGAGAAGGTCAATGCCCTGGGCATAGGCGCACAAGGCCTGGGCGGCCTGACCACCGTGCTGGACGTGAAGATCAAGATGTACCCCACCCACGCCGCCAGCAAGCCCGTGGCCATGATCCCCAACTGCGCAGCCACCCGCCACGCCCATTTTGTGTTGGATGGCTCCGGCCCCGTCTACATCGACCCGCCAAGCTTGGATCTGTGGCCCAACGTCAACTGGACACCCGACACCCAGAAGAGCAAGCGCGTGGATCTGAACACCCTGACGCCCGCTGAAGTGGCCAGCTGGAAACCCGGCCAGACATTGCTTCTGAACGGCAAGATGCTGACGGGCCGCGACGCTGCGCACAAGCGCATCCAAGGCATGCTGGCCAAAGGTGAAAAGCTGCCCGTGGACTTCACCAACCGCGTCATTTATTACGTAGGCCCGGTAGACCCTGTGGCAGGCGAAGCGGTGGGCCCCGCCGGCCCTACCACGGCCACCCGCATGGACGGCTTTACCGAAATGATGCTGGCGCAAACCGGCCTGATCGCCATGGTCGGCAAAGCCGAGCGCGGACCGGTCGCGATCGAATCCATCAAGAAGCACCAAAGCGCCTACCTCATGGCCGTGGGCGGTGCCGCCTACCTCGTCTCCAAAGCCATCAAGCACGCCAAGGTGGTGGGCTTTGAAGACCTGGGCATGGAAGCCATTTACGAGTTCGACGTGGTCGACATGCCAGTGACTGTGGCGGTGGACTCAGGTGGCACCAGCGCGCACATCACCGGCCCCGCGGAATGGCAAAAGAGAATTGCGACGGGCGAATTCAAAAACATCCCGGTGACTTCGCGCTAAGCCTTTGTCCAAGCTCAGCGACTGCCCCATCGGGGTGTTTGACAGTGGGGTGGGTGGCCTGAGCGTCCTGCGGGCGCTCCGGGCCGAGCTGCCCCATGAAAAGTTTGTTTATGTGGCTGACAGCGGCCACGCGCCCTACGGGGAGCGCGATGACGATTACCTGATCGAGCGATCCCACACCATTGTTCGCTGGTTCAGAGACCACCACCAGATCAAAGCACTGGTTGTGGCGTGCAATACGGCAACCGCTGCGGCCATTCACGTCCTGAGGGAGGCCCACCCCGAGCTGCCTATCATCGGCATTGAGCCGGCATTGAAGCCGGCAGTGGCACAGAGCAAAACCAAGGTCATCGGCGTGATGGCGACGCGCAGCACGCTCCACAGTGAAAAGTTCAAGCGGCTGCTCACGTCGCTCGAACACCAGGCCACCTTCGTTCTACAGCCCTGTTCCGGCCTCGTGCCGGCCATTGAGGCGTTTGACGCTATCAAAATAGGAGCTTCTTGCACAGAATACACGAGGGCTATGGGCACTTTTGGCTCCAATGCAGGAGAAATCGACACCTTGGTACTGGGGTGCACCCATTACCCCTTCGCGGAGAGTTCATTGCGCTTGGGCACAGGTCACGAGGTCACCTACCTGGAGGGCGGAGCGCCAGTGGCAAAGCAGACGCGACGATTGTTGGTCGCTGCAAACCAGCTCCACGATGAGGAACCCAGAAAAACAACTGACGTCGCGTTCTACAGTTCAGGCCAGCCGTCAGCACTGGCCTCCGCGGCGCTGCGGTGGCTAGATTTGGAGGCTGTAGCGCTACCGCTTGTCGCTTGAACCATAACCGTGCCGGGTGAAGAAGCATATCCATGCCGCCTGAGCAAAAAACTAGTCAGACGGCCACGCTGCGTATTCCGGTTGACTTGACCATCTGCTCCGGAAATTGCTGACTGACCTGCTCCCCATCAACAGACTAGTTCATCTTGCCCCGCCCCTGCACCCACCGAACACGGACACCCGTTTGATTTTCATCTTCGCGAGCAATAGCGCCTTGTTCGCGCAGCTTACTGAAAATACTAGTCACTTGTTCGGCTGAATCTAGGGCGAGGAGGTCGAGGGCCTGTCTGTTTGTGATG
>RFQA01000019.1 GCA_009925925.1 Betaproteobacteria bacterium | reverse complement strand
ATCGCCCGCTACCGCAAGGAAGTGACGGACGGGCTGGACGATATCCAGCTGCGCGAGCTGGAAGCCCGCCTGAGCTACCTGCGCGAGCTGCGCGACCGCAAGGAAGCGGTGGTCAAGAGCATTGAAGAACAGGGCAAACTCACGCCCGCGTTGTTGGCCGCCATCGACGCGGCTGTGACCAAGCAGGAAGTGGAAGACATTTACCTGCCGTTCAAACCGAAGCGCCGCACCAAGGGCATGATCGCCCGCGAAGCCGGCATTGAGCTGCTGGCGGACAAGCTGTTTGCCAACCCGCAGTTGGTGCCCATGGACGAGGCCCAGGCCTTTGTGCTCAAGGAAAAGACCGAGGCCGGCGACGACTTCACCACCGTGCTGGCGGTGCTGGACGGCGTGCGCGACATCTTGAGCGAGCGCTGGGCCGAAGACCCGGTGCTGCTGCAGGATCTGCGCGAGTGGCTGTGGCAGGAAGGCCTGTTCCGCTCCAAGCTCATGGACGGCAAGGATGAAAACAACGCCGACGTGGCCAAGTTCCGCGATTACTTTGACTACGACGAACCGATTGGCCGCGTGCCCAGCCACCGCGCGCTGGCGGTGTTCCGGGGCCGCTCGCTGGACATTCTGGATGCCAAGCTGGTGTTGCCCGAGCCGGTTTCTACATCAAATGTGGCCTTAGCTCCCGCAGCATCTGCGCAAGCAGCTATCAATTCTGTAGCAAAACGACCTGCAGCGGTGGTATCCTTGGCGGAAGGCCGTCTGGCGCTCAAGCTGGGTTGGAGCCACCAGGGCCGCCCCGGTGACGACCTGATCCGCAAGTGCGTGGCCTGGACCTGGAAGGTCAAGCTCAGCCTGTCCACCGAGCGCGACTTGTTTGCCCGCCTGCGTGAAGACGCCGAGAAGGTGGCCATCAAGGTGTTTGCCGACAACCTGCGCGACCTGTTGCTGGCGGCACCTGCCGGCCCGCGCGTGGTCATGGGCCTGGACCCCGGCATCCGCACGGGTGTGAAAGTGGCCGTGGTCGATGCCACCGGCAAGCTGGTGGACACCGCCACCGTGTTCCCCCACGAGCCCCGCAAGGACTGGGAAGGCTCGCTGCACACCCTAGGCAAGCTGTGCGCCAAGCACAGCGTGAACCTGATTGCCATCGGCAACGGTACCGCCAGCCGCGAGACGGACAAACTGGCGGCAGATTTGATCAAGCTCCTGGCCAAAATGGCGGCGCAAGCCGGCGCGCCTGAAATCAAGGTCGACAAAGTCGTGGTGAGCGAGGCGGGCGCCTCGGTGTATTCCGCGAGCGAATACGCCAGCCAAGAAATGCCAGATGTGGACGTGAGCCTGCGCGGTGCAGCCTCCATCGCTCGCCGCCTGCAAGACCCGCTGGCCGAGCTGGTGAAGATCGACCCCAAGAGCATTGGCGTGGGCCAGTACCAGCACGATGTGAACCAGAGCGAACTCGCCAAAACTTTGGACGCGGTGGTGGAAGACTGCGTGAACTCGGTGGGTGTGGACCTGAATACGGCCTCCGTGCCGCTGCTGTCCCGCGTATCCGGCTTGTCAGGTACCGTGGCCAAGGCCGTGGTGCGCTGGCGCGAGTCCAACGGCGCTTTCAGCAGCCGCCAGGATTTGATGAAGGTGACCGGCCTGGGCGCGAAAACCTTTGAGCAGAGTGCTGGCTTTTTGCGCATTCGCGGCGGCAGCAACCCGCTGGACATGACCGGCGTGCACCCCGAAACCTATCCGGTGGTGGAGCAAATCATGGCCAAGACCGGCAAACCGGTGGCTGAGATCATGGGTCGGGCCGACATGCTCAAGACGCTCAAGCCCGAACTGTTTGCCAACGAGCAGTTTGGTGTGATCACCGTCAAAGACATCTTCACCGAACTGGAAAAACCCGGCCGTGACCCGCGCCCGGACTTCAAGGTGGCGCGCTTCAACGATGGCGTGGAAGACATTGCCGACCTCAAGGAAGGCATGATTCTGGAAGGCACCGTGAGCAACGTGGCCCAGTTCGGCGCCTTCATTGACCTGGGTGTGCACCAGGACGGTCTGGTGCACGTAAGCCAGCTGGCGCACAAGTTTGTGAACGATGCCCGCGAGGTCGTGAAGACCGGCGACATCGTCAAAGTGCAGGTGGTGGAAGTGGATGTGGCCCGCAAGCGCATCGGCCTTACTATGAAAATAGGAGCTGCTCCCGCAGGCGCCAAGGGCGCTGGAGGCCAGAAAGCCGGTGACAACCGCTACCAGGGCCCTGCCCGTGGCGAGCGCCAGGTCGGCCGCTACCAGGACAGCACACCGGCCGCCGGCAACGCCATGGCAGCGGCATTCGCCAAGCTCAAGCGCTGAGTCTTTGCCAGCACGCGGCGCCCTCTGCAGGCCATAATCAAGCGGTTATCGTTTGTAGTTTGCGGAAGGCACGTCATGAATCTCAGCGCGTTGCTGGAGCAGCAGTTCCACCTGCCCAGCATTCCCAAAGTGGTCGCCTTGCTGCTGAGCGAACTGGAGCGCCCGGAGCCAGACCTCCACAAAATCAACCGGCTGATCAGCACCGACCCGGCGCTGACCACCCGTTTGCTGCAGCTCGCGAACTCCAGCTTCTTCCAGCAATCCGGCAAGATCAGCACCGTCTCGGAAGCTTTGGCCCTGCTGGACCTGAGCCATGTGCAGACCATGGCGCAGGCAGCAGCGGCGGCGGCCTCGCCGAAGGCGGTGCCCGGCATTCATTTGCCGCAGTTCTGGGACTACAGCCTGAACGTGGCCAAGCTCTCGCGCTCGCTGGCCACCTTGGTGCGGCTCAACCCGCAAGCCGCCTTCACAACCGGACTGATTCACGCGGTAGGCGAACTCGCCATGCATCTCGCCATGCCCGAGGTGTGCGCCATGCTGGACAACGAAGTACCCGCCCTCGGCCTGAACCGGGCCTTTGTAGAGCGCAGTGTGCTGGGCTACTGCTATGCCAGCGTGGGCGCCGGCTACGCGCGCATGTGGCAATTCCCCAAGCCCATGGTGGACGCCATTGAGCACCAATACGCGCCATTCGAAAACAACGTCTACGAGCCCCTGGCCGGTGTGATCCACCTGGCGGCGTGGCGCGCACGCGGCAAGGAAGCCCACTTGAACGACAAAGGCCTGGCCGTGACCTACCCCGACGCGGTGGGTGTAGCACTGGGCCTGAACATCGACATGGTGCTGCAACAAGACCCTTTTGACTGGGCAGCCCATACCTGACTGAAACATGAAAGCACTTCGAATTTATGCGGGCCCGGTGGCCCGCGCGTCTTTGGCGGCCCACGGCCTGCAACCCCAGCATGTCGCCACCATTCCCGGTGCCGCCGGTGGCCCCAAGGGGTTGATTCTGGGCGCGATGGACCGTTTTTTGTTCGGGGAATGGCTGCTTCGCTCGGACCAGGCGGTGGATCTGGTCGGTGCGTCGATTGGTGCCTGGCGCATGGCAACCGCTTGCCTGGACAACCCGGTGGCTGCGTTTGAACGGCTGGAGCACGACTATATTCACCAGCATTACGAGCTGGCACCCGGCCAGAAGCGGGTGACTGCGGACCAGGTGAGCGAAACTTTTGGCCGCAGCCTGCAATCGTTTTACGGCGGGCGTATTCCCGAGGTGCTGAACCACCCACGCTACCGGCTGCATATCGTGACTTCGCGCGGACGCCACGTGTTGCACACCGAGCACGGGCTGCGCACTCCACTGGGCTACCTCGGCGCCTTCCTGACCAACACCGTGCGGCGCAAAGCCATGGGTGCCTGGCTGGAGCGGGTGGTTTTTTCCAGTACGGTGCATATAGGCCCCCACGCTCCACCGCTGCGCGGGTCGCTGCCCCCCGAGGGGGCTAACCCGCCTTGGGGCGGCCCTGCGTCGGGTTGGGCGTGTGTGCAGTTACCGTTTGCCACCGGTGATTACCGCACCCGCCAGGTGGCCTTAAGTGAAGGCAACTTCAACCCGGCGCTGCAAGCCAGCTGCTCGATTCCCTTTGTGCTGCGGGCCATCCAGGACATTCCGGGTGCCCCCAAAGGCGCCTATTGGGATGGCGGCATCACCGACTACCACTTGCACCTGAACTACCCGGATGCCGGTCACACGCAAGGCGCTATCAATTCAGGAGCTGCTCGCCCATATTCCACGGGCGCCAGCGGCCAAATGGATGCCCCAAGGCTGGTGCTGTACCCGCATTTCCAGAAGAGCGTGGTGCCCGGCTGGCTGGACAAAGGCTTGAAGTGGCGGCACCGCAGCAGCCCCTTTCTGGACACCATGGTCGTACTGGCGCCCAACCCGGATTGGGTGAAAACTTTACCGAACAGCAAACTACCGGACCGCACAGACTTTACGCACTACGGCAATGATCTGGATGCACGGGTCAAGGCGTGGACAGCCGCCACCCGCGCCAGCCAGCAGATGGTGGACGAGTTCATCGCCTGGCTGGACAAGCCTGACATGAACCTGGTGCACCCTCTATGACAAACCTGCGCTTTCCGCCTCTTGCTCTCGCTACTTTGCTGGGCGTATTCCTGCTGACCCAGGCCATGCCCCTGCATGCCGGACCTTTGCTGGACCGCATCAAACAGCAGATCATGGAACGGCGTGAGAGCATGGGCAAGGGAGCTGCCGAAGAGTCCATGGAAGACCCGGACGGCACTGCCGTCAGCGACAGCCGATTCAAAGTGCTGCGCGATGTGGCCTACGGCAGCGACCCCAAGCAGAAGATGGACATCTACCTGCCAGAGACTGCCCCGGGCACCACCGCACCGGTGATATTCATGGTGCATGGTGGCGGCTGGCGTACGGGCGACAAGCGCCACAGCAATGTGGTGGACAACAAGGCTAACCGCTGGCTGGCCAAGGGGTTTGTGTTCATCTCCGTGAACAACCGCTTGCTGCCCGAAGCCGATCCCTTGGACCAGGTGCGCGATGTGGCTCGGGCTTTGGCCAGTGCACAGTCCAAAGCGCCGGGCTGGGGCGCCGACCCCAGGCAGTTTGTACTGATGGGGCACTCTGCCGGTGCACATCTGATTGCCTTGTTGTCTTCGTCTTCCATTTACGGCCCCCAAGCGGGCGCACAGCCCTGGTTGGGCTCGGTGTTGCTGGACAGTGCGGCGCTGGACGTGGCCCCCATCATGAAAGAGCGCCACTTCAAGCTCTACGACCCGGCCTTCGGAACCGATCCGGATTTTTGGAAGGCTGCATCCCCCTACCAGCAGCTTCAGGCTTCAGCCAAGCCCATGTTGGCGGTATGTTCCACCCGGCGCGAAGATTCCTGCGCCCAAGCCAAAGCATTCAGTGCCCATGCCACCACCTTGGGCGTGCGGGTACAGGTGTCAGGGCATGACCTGAGCCACGGAGAAATCAACAAAGAACTGGGCACTGCGGGGCCCTATACGCAGGCCGTCGAGCAATTCATGGTCGGGCTCAGCCCGGTCGTGGCCGCGGCGCTGGCCCGCTGACTTGGGGGCCCCGAGGGCCCCACAAGCATTTACATCGCGCTGCTGAGCATGTGCCGGTAATCGTCTGCGGTCGCAAGTCGGGGATTGGTTTTGTGGCAATGGTCCGCCAGGGCGCCGGTGATGATGCGGTCGAACAGATCCTCGGTGACGCCCATGGCAGCCAGACCGGGGGGCAAGCCCAACCGGGCGTTCATGTCCTTCACCGCTTCGCCCAGGTCAGAGGCCGACGCCACACCCATGGCGTGGGCCATGCGTTGCAAGCGCTTGTCTTTTTGCACGGACTCAGCCGCCGCATTGAAGGCGATGACTGCCGGCAAAAACATGGCGTTCAGGGTGCCATGGTGCAGGCGGGGGTCCACACCGCCCAGACTGTGGCTCAAGGAGTGGACGCAACCCAGCCCTTTCTGAAAGGCCATGGCGCCTTGCATGCTGGCGCTCATGAGCTGGGTGCGGGCCTCCACGTCACTGCCGTTGGTGGTGGCACGTTCGATGTGTGCCCAAGCACGCTCCAGACCATCCAGTGCAATGCCATCTGCCGGCGGGTTGAAGGACGCCGCCATGAAGGTTTCCATGCAATGCGCGACGGCGTCCATGCCAGTGGCCGCCGTCAGACGCGGTGGCAGGCCCAAAGTGAGTTCCGGGTCGCAAATCGCGGTTTTGGGCACCAGGTGCCAGCTATGAAAGCCGAGTTTGCGATGGTCATCCACGATGATGATGGCGCCGCGCGCCACTTCGCTGCCGGTGCCGCTGGTGGTGGGTACCGCGATCAAGGGAGCGACCCGCTCGGTGATCCGCGCGGAGCCGCCCTCGATGGTGGCGTAATAGGTGAGGGGGCCTTCATGTGTGGCGGCAATAGCAACACCCTTGGCGCAATCGATCGCTGAGCCGCCGCCCACCGCAATCAGGCCATCGCAGCCCTGCGCGCGGTAGAGGGCTGCGGCTGCTCGAACCGCGGCCTCGGTGGGGTTGGAGGGGGTCTGGTCGAAAACCGCCACGGGCATGCCGCCCAATGCATCCAATGCTTTTTGCAGAACTCCGGCCGCTTTGACACCTGCATCGGTCACGATCAATGGGCGGGTGATGCCGGTGCGCTCGCATTCGCTGCGTAATAGCCGGATGGCGCCACACTCGAACTGAATCTGGGTCACGTAATAGATCAAAGCCATGGTGCCGCCGTGTAGGATTGAACGAATCCCCACTGTAGCGATTCTTCTGCCTGCCATGAGTCACCATTTTGACCACCACGCCAACCCGCGCACGCTGCTCACGCCGGCCACCCTGAAAGTGGTGGACAGCATCGCCCGCGCCGGCCATGTGCCCATGCACGCGATGAATGCAGCACAAGCCAAAGCGGCCTACGCGGCGGCGGCCAATGTGCTGGAACTGCCGGTGCAAAAGCTGGCCCGTGTGGAGGACTTCACCATCCCTGCGCGGGATGGCTACGCATTGCCGGCACGCCACTATGCACCCACCCACGACACCTTGCCGGTGCTGCTGTACTTGCACGGCGGCGGCTTTACCGTCGGCAACATAGCCACCCACGATGGCTTGTGCCGCCGATTGGCCCACCTGGCGGACTGCGCGGTGGTGTCGCTGGACTACCGGTTGGCGCCGGAGTTCAAATTTCCCAGCGCCCATGAAGACAGCTGGGATGCTCTGCAATGGATTGCGCACCATGGCGCAGCCAGGGGCTTGGACGGAACGCGGCTGGCCATCGGGGGCGATAGTGCAGGGGGCACTTTGTCGGCAGCTTGCGCCATCGAAGCGCGAGACCATGCGCTGCCCTTGGCACTACAGCTCTTGTTTTATCCGGGCTGCGCCGGCCACCAGAACACGGCCTCCCACAAGCGATTTGCCAAGGGCTTTGTGCTGGATGAAGCGAACATCACCTACTTTTTTGAACAGTACATCAGCCATGACCCTTACGCGCAATGACTTCCGCTTCTTTCACACCCTGCGGGTGCGTTGGTCTGAAGTGGACATGCAAAAAATTGTGTTCAATGCCCACTACCTGACCTATCTGGACACTGCCATGGCCGACTATTGGCGCGCCTTGGCGGTACCTTATGAGGCTGCGATGGTGATGCTGGAGGGCGACCTCTACGTCAAAAAGGCCACAGTGGAATACCACGCCTCTGCCCACTACGACGATCTGTTGCACGTGGGCTTGCGTTGCGAGCGAATTGGCACCAGCTCCATCAACTTCAGGGGGGCGATTTTTCAGGGCGAGAAGCTGCTGATCACGGCCGAGTTGGTTTACGTGTTCGCTGACCCCTCTACCCAAACCTCGCGTGCGGTTCCCGACTCGCTTCGCCGCTTGATGACGGACTATGAAGCGGGCAATCTCCCTGTACGTACTCACACCGGGGCGTGGGGTGCGCTGGCGGAGCGGATTACGCCGCTGCGCCACCGTGTGTTCGCAGACGAGCAGGGGATAGATGAAGCGCTCATGTGCGACGAGGCAGACGCTACCGCCATCCATGCGGTAGCTGAAAACGGATTGGGCCAAGTCGTAGCGAGCGGACGTCTGATGCAACATGCGCCCGGATTGGGCCGCATTGGGCGCATGGCCACCGAAAAAGCCTTGCGGGGTCAGGGTCTGGCCCGGCAAGTTTTGCAAGCGTTGATGGCCGCCTCCCAAGACCGGGGAGACACAGGCATCGTCTTGCATGCGCAAGTAAGCGCGGTGGGCTTTTACCTGAAAGAAGGCTATGTGCGGCAAGGCCCCGAATTCATGGAGGCCGGCATTGCGCACCAGACCATGGAATTGCGCTGGGCCTGAAGCCCTAGAAAACTTAAAAACCCAGTGATGCCAGCAGGTCGTCCACATCGTCCTGCTTGAGCGCAGTCTCTGCCGTCTGGGGGCCTTCGAGTACATGGGTGTCCACAGAGGCCGCAGCACCAGCCTCGCCGGACTTCGGCACAGCGACTGTTTCAGGGGAGCTGTCGATCAGCAACTGGACCAGCTGCATCTCGGTGCGGGTGATGATGTCAATGACCTTTTTGATCACTTGACCAGACAAGTCCTGAAAGTCCTGCGCCATCATGATGTCACTCAGCACCTCAGCCTGCTTGCCCGAAAACTCTGCAGTAGCGTGGGCAAACTTTGCGCATGTCAGCAGCATGCCGCGCGCCTTGTCGGTATTCAGGTCGGGAGCCTGGGCCAGCCGGTTCAGGGCTTCGCCCAACTCATTGCCACGACCGGAAAGATCATCACAGGCCGGTTTGGCCACTTCTACCAGGGTCAACACCTTGTTGGCGGCGTCCTCGGTCATTTTTCCGACATAGGCCAGGCGATCGCGCGCGTTCGGAATCTCTTCCACGATGTTGTGGAGCTGGTTATTCCCCAGCACCGACAGAGCCTCGTGCATCTCACGGGTGATCGATCCCAGTCGGGCGAATGCTTCTTCTTTGGTGAGCGGTGTGGACATAAGCGAACGGATTCCCTTCGGCGCGTTGTCTTTCTTTACCTATTATGGGGGGCTAATCAAGCAACGTCATCCGTCTAGACAAAAATTCAGCGGGTGAATACCGTTCAAATGTCTTCCAGCAGCGGATAGGGGAGCGGCAACAGCTGAATTTCGCTATCGCCCGCACTCAAATGCCCTTCGGTAGCCGACAACTGAAGCGACACAATGGCCACAGCCCCCCCCTGCGGCTCAGGTGCGGCCTGGACTACGAGTCCGACGGGTTGATCGGCATCACCGTCAGCGAGAATCTCTTGACCAGCCGTGAGAAGGGATGCGCTCCGGGCAACAAAAGCCCTGCGTTTTAACGTGCCGCGGAACTGGCTACGCGCCACCACCTCTTGACCCGGGTAGCAGCCTTTTTTGAAACTCACGCCCCCCACAGATTCGTAATTCAACATTTGGGGCACGAATGCCTCAAAGACCGGGTTGGACAATGTGGCGACTCCGCTCATCACCTCACCCCATTGCCACACCGGCAATTCCATTTCTGCCCCTTCGGGCGTTGCACGGCTCACCGGGCTGATCATGAGCTGCCTGGGCACTGTTGCCGCCGGGTAAAGGTTAATGATTGAATCCTGCTCAATATCCCACTTGGCCCACGCCGGATATGCGCCAGCAGCTATATTTTTTGTAGCATTTCCCGCAAGGCCCCAAAGGGCGAGCTCGTCCGACGCATCTGTGAGCTTGGCCTTGGCACGCATCACAAACATGGACAGTCGCTTCAAGGTCGTGGGCAGCAAATCCCGGCTGCATATCAAAAGGACATCCCCATCGGGGGCTTTGAAGCCAATAAATGATGCCTGCATGCGCCCTTTGGCGGAACAAAAGGCGGCGAGACGGGCTTGGTCAGGCCCTAGAAGCGCAAAGTCTTGCGTCAATTGGCCGTGAATAAACTTGGCGGAGTCTTCGCCATGGATACGGATCACGCCCAAATGGCTCAAACGCGCGACACCGTCGGGCAGGGAAGGGGAGGGCAACAGGTTCTGACTGGTCATAGGCTGAATTATGATTCCCCGTTTCATCCAGACAGAGAGTAGGGCTGTGCGCTTTTTGATTGCGGTTGTTCTGGCAGTAGCTGCCCTGTTTGCCGCAGGATTTGCGTGGGTCCATGCACCACTGGCGCAAAGCGCTGCGAGCGTGGACCTGAATATTGAGCCAGGTAGCAGCCCCAGAGACGTGGCGCGCTTGGTCGCCGCTGCCGGAGTCAAGGTCCAGCCCGACCTGTTGTATTGGTGGTTCCGGATTTCAGGGAAGTCCCGCAACATCCGGGCGGGCAGCTATGAGTTGCCGGAAGGCACCACGCCCATGACTCTGCTGCAAAAGGTTGTTCAAGGAGATGAAGCCTTACATTCCGTGACCCTGGTGGAGGGCTGGACCTTCCGCCAAGCCAGACAGGCACTAGCCAAGGCCGAAGGTCTGCGACCTGACAGCAAAACCATGTCTGACGAATCAGTGATGGAAGCCTTGGACAGGAGTGGTCAACATCCCGAAGGGCGCTTTTTCCCGGACACTTACACCTACTCCAAGGGCAGCAGTGATCTGGCTGTTTTGCGGCGGGCCATGCGCTCCATGGATCAACACCTGGAAGCGGCATGGAAACTCAGGACTCCCTCGTTGGCGCTGCAGAGCCCTGACCAGGCACTGGTACTGGCGAGCATCATCGAAAAGGAAACAGGGCGCACTGCAGACCAAGGATTGATTTCAGCCGTATTCAACAACCGCCTGCAGATTGGCATGCGTTTGCAAACAGACCCGACGGTAATTTATGGCCTGGGTGACAAGTTTGATGGCAACCTGCGTCGTACTGATTTGCAGACCGATTCGCCCTACAACACCTACACACGCAACGGCCTGCCACCCACCCCTATTTCGCTTCCCGGCCGCTCGGCATTGCTGGCGGCGGTCAACCCGCAGAGCTCCAAGGCCCTCTATTTCGTGGCCCGCGGGGATGGCAGTAGCCACTTCAGCAATACCCTGGACGAGCACAATAGGGCAGTTGACAAATACCAAAGAGGGCGCTGAGTTGCCGGCTATGCAAGGACTATTCATCAGTTTTGAAGGTATCGATGGTGCGGGCAAGTCCACACACATTGATGCTGTGCGACAAGCTTTTTTGGATGCAGGCCGTACCGTCACATTGACCCGGGAACCGGGTGGAACGCCCTTGGCCGAACAGTTGCGCAACATGGTGTTGAACGACCCGATGGACGCCATGACCGAGGCCCTGCTGGTGTTTGCAGCGCGTCGTGACCATGTGCAAAAGGTGATCGTTCCAGCGCTGCACAAAGGGGATGTCGTGTTGTGCGACCGTTTTTCGGACGCCAGTTTTGCATACCAAGGTGCAGGAAGAGGCTTTGACTGGCAAATGTTGGAAACCCTGGAGTGTTGGGTGCAGGGTAAGCTGCTTTCGCACGGTGGCAACCTCCCGGTAGAGCTCTTGAAGCCCCAAACCACCATCTGGTTCGATTTACCCCCGGCCGTTGCTGCTGTCCGACTGGCTGGCGCCCGAGTTCCAGACAAATTTGAGTCGCAGCCAGAGGCGTTCTTTGATCAGGTTGCGAAGGGATATGCACGCCGGGCGTCGTCAGATCCAGCACGTTTTGCACGAATTGATGCAGACCAGACGCCTTCAGAAGTCCGACGTGACGTGATGGCTGCATTGTCTGAACGTGGCTACTTCTCCACATGACAGACGGCAACACTTATCCTGTGGCGCCCTGGATTCAGCGTCAGACGGATTCGCTCTTGACCCAGCGAGGTCATGCGTGGCTATTGCAGGGCCCCTCGGGACTCGGGCAATACGCTCTGGGCCTCGCTTTGGCCAGAGCATGGCTATGTGAATCCCCAAGCCCCCATGGCGCCTGCGGAAATTGCGGAAGTTGCCATGCTGTTGATGTGCGCACCCACGCAGATTTGTGTGTATTGATGCCGGAGACAACCATGCTCGAGCTGCAATGGCCGCTCAGTGAGAAAGCGCAATCCGAAATCGACGAGAAGAAACGTAAACCGAGTAAAGAGATTCGTGTCGACGCCATGCGGGAAGCCGTCGAATTCGCACAGCGAACGAGCGCGAGGGGCAGGGGGAAAGTGGTGCTGGTGTTCCCTGCGGAGGACATGAACCACATCACTGCGAACGCTTTATTGAAGACCTTGGAAGAGCCGGTGGGCGATGTACGGTTTGTATTGGCCAGTGAATCTGCGCATCAGTTGTTACCCACCATTCGCAGCCGGTGCATAGCGCACACCATGGAATGGCCATCCCAAGACGAGGCCCGCGATTGGCTGGTGGCGCAGGGCCTTACTCGGGACGTGGTTCCTTTGGCTCTTCAGGCCTCAGGCGGCCGACCAGACGATGCCTTGGCTATGGCGAGTGCCGGTTCCGCGCTGGAAGCCTGGCCCCTGATACCCAAAGCCTTGATGGCAGGTGACACGACTGTCTTCAAGGATTGGGGAGCTGCACTTCAGATCGACGCTGCACACAAGGTGTGCCACGATTTGATGCTTCAGGCCTCCGGCGCTGAGCCTCGGTTCTTTCCAAAGGCCTCATTGCAGGGCATAAAGACGGATTACAAGGTGCTAGCGCAATGGTCAAAGCAATTGGCCAATGCGATGAAAACCATGGAACATCCCTTCAATGCAGGATTGATGGCTGAAGCGCTTGTCTCTCAGGCGCAATCCGTCCTAAACTCTGGCGACCCAAGGAAAAAATGAGCAGCACCTCGACCCCCAGCGCACGGCCCAGCGTTATCCAGCTCTCCATCAAGGAAAAGGCTGCACTCTACGCTGCGTACATTCCCATGTTTACCGAAGGTGGGGTCTTCATACCTACTACCCGTGACTACAACTTAGGTGACGATGTTTACGTGCTTTTGTCCTTGCCTGAAGACATGCAGCGCTACCCTGTAGCCGGGAAAGTAGCTTGGGTCACTCCGGCAAAAGCTGCCGGGGGAAGAACCCAGGGCGTGGGCATTCTTTTTCCCAAGGACGAAAAGTCGAGAGCACTCAAACTCAAGATCGAAGAGATTCTGGGTGCCCATATGGCATCTGATCGCCCAACCCAAACAGTATAAAGATTCACTTCATCGGGACTGCCTGCGACTCCGTTCATATGCATGCACCCGAGATCACATCGGGTACCGCATGTTTACAGACTCCCATTGCCACCTTACTTTTCCTGAGCTGGCACTCAGTTGGCCCAGTATTTCCGAAGCAATGCAGGCCGCCAAAGTGGACCGTGCTTTGTGTATTTGCACGACTCTGGAAGAGTTTGAAGCTGTTCATGCATTTGCACTTTCCGTTCCGCACATTTGGGCTAGTGCAGGCGTACATCCTGACAACGAAGGGGGCAGGGAACCGGACCTAGAAACGCTGCTGTCTCTCGGCTCACTTCCCAAGGTAATTGCGCTTGGCGAAACGGGTCTGGATTACTACCGTCTCGGCGACAGAAGCATTGCTGATATGGAATGGCAGCGTGAGCGCTTCAGACTCCACATCAGAGCAGCGCGCCAATTGGCTAAACCTCTGGTTATCCACACGCGAAATGCATCAGAAGATACCCTAAAGTTGCTCAAGGAGGAGGGGGAGTGCGGAGATAGCCGGAGCGCGGGTGGAGTGTTCCATTGTTTTACTGAAGATACCTTAGTCGCCCGCCGTGCGTTGGACCTGGGCTTCTACATTTCTTTTTCTGGAATTGTTACCTTCAAGTCGGCGCAGAGCATCCGGGATGTTGTTGCCATGGTTCCCCTCGATCGCCTATTGATTGAGACCGATAGTCCCTATTTGGCTCCAGTACCCCACCGCGGGAAAACCAACAATCCATCCTATGTTCCCTTCGTCGCTCAAGAAATTGCCCGGATCAAGGACTGCTCCATCGAAGACATTGCGTCCGTTACCAGCCAGAATTTTGAGGATTTATTCAAGGTAAATACATGAGAAATTACATTAAGTTTCTGGTTTTTACCTCTGTTTTTATTGGATTTTCGATCTGTCGAGCCGGATCCTATGAAGACTTTTTTCTCGCGATAGAGAAGGACAATGCAGTCGTCGTTGAATCGTTGCTGCAACGCGGTTTTGATCCCAACACGGTCAATCCCCGAGGCCTACCAGCCTTGTTGGTTTCTATCAAGGCACCAGCGCCGAAGGTTGTGAAGCTTCTGTTGGCGCATCCCCAAATCAAGGTAGAAGCTCGTAGCCCCCAGGATGAAAGCGCCTTGATGCTTGCAGCCTTTGGCGGCGATCTGGCGCTTTGTGAATCATTGGTAAGACTGGACGCAGATGTAAACAAGCCCGGTTGGTCTCCCTTGCACTATGCAGCGACGAACGCACATACTGCCGTTATGCGGTATTTACTGAATGAATTTGCCTATATCGATGCTGCATCTCCCAACGGCACAACGCCATTGATGATGGCTGCGATGTATGGAAATAGTTCTGCAGTAAAGCTTCTGCTGGAGGCTGGTGCAGACCCTGGCTTGAGGAATGACAAGGGTCTAGGGGCTTTGGAGTTTGCCCAGCAGGTAAAGAAAGAGGAATCCGCCGCCATCATCGCAGCCTTCATACGGGCCCGACGACCTAAAGGCGCTTGGTAATCACTTCATACGATGTATATTATGTTAAGTTACTGAACAAATGATTTAACGGATATCGAAATGAACTGTTGGGACCGTTGAATCAGAAAAGGATGCCCCTAGGGCCAACTGACCGCTTCCGTGCAAAACGCACTCCTCGCGCCTCAGCAAAATATCGCCAGGAGCATCATCCGAAAAACGAACCCATGTTCCATAGGTACTTAAGTCAACCAAAATCACTCCGCCATTTCGCCAAACCAATTTGGCATGGTTGCGGGATACACGGGGATCTGAAACCACGAACTCTGCTGACTTGACACGGCCGATCTGCGCCGGCAACTCATAGGATCTAAACGACACCACGTTATCGCCCCAGCGCAAGCAAACCTCTTTGCCCAAAGCATCACGTTCACTGCCAAAATCAGTGACCAACTGGGCCTGCATAGTCAAAAAGTCTGAGGGCTCTTCCTCACGCCATTCAATCTGGTACACACCACAAGCCTCAACCCGCCCACGTATATGTATGGGCCCGAGGGAACGAGTAGACACACCACGCGCAAACGAAACTGATTCGACGACAGAATCACTGGCCCAAATCTGGTTGGGGCCACAAAGATCACAAAGTCTTGCAGCCACATTGACAGCGTCACCGTAGCAATCACCTGCCAGTTCCTCGATCTCTCCCTTGGCAATACCGATTCTGATCGGCAACCGAACATCGCCACTCTGGCGATGCTGTCCTTTGGAGTGACCCCGCTGCGCATCAACGACAAAGTCTATGGCCTTCGCGTTGTCTGCAAACACCACCATCACGCCATCACCCAAAGTCT
This sequence comes from Betaproteobacteria bacterium, assembly GCA_009925925.1. Classification (GTDB taxonomy): domain Bacteria; phylum Pseudomonadota; class Gammaproteobacteria; order Burkholderiales; family Burkholderiaceae_C; genus Allorhodoferax. Next base: position 13,662 of record RFQA01000019.1, on the reverse strand, counting down.
TGACCAAACGTCCCCCGAAAGATTGCGACAAATTCGCAATCCAGGAAGTGATGGCAGTGATGGCTTCGGTAGCACGGACGTTTCCAAGAGCACCAAAAACAGCGGTGCTCCCATGGAGATCTGTAAACACAACCGTGGATTGAACGCCCATCAACTCTTTCCGAAACTTTGACTCTCAGGCCTGAGTTTATTGCATAGACATGGCCTGAATGAGCCTAAGTGTTTGCCGTCACGTAATGTTCACGGCCTTTGGCTATCCTCAATGTGCACACCTAAGACGATTTGAATGTTGCAAAGTGATAACAGGCTCAGGCGTAACCCTATTGCGCATGTGAGCGACTTTCTTTATCGTCTGGCAAAACTAAAAAGCAGGAAATATGCGTTGGACATCATCTAGTTTCACGAATGGAATACAGACCCTTTTCAGGGGCAACTCTTCTGAAAGAGGCGGAGCGTCTTCAAGCTCAATCCAAGATATCCGTGAGGCAATGTTGCGGGCCATGGGCAGTGCCGCCTCCACCCGATTCCCAGTCATACAGCTCCGTGTGACATATGCGGACGATATCCAAGACCTGTGGTACCTGCGCGGTGATGTACTGGCAGCTATTGCGAGTTTCGACGGCGAGGCATTGGCTCGGGAAAAATTAGCAGCTATCAGTGAACTTTTTGTAGGTCTGGTGCCGAGTACGTTGACCGCCAAGTCTGGGATACTGAGACGCTAAATAAATCTAGTGTCCCCAAAAAAGCATTGCATTTCTACCCGACACAGCAAGATCAGATATCTTCCCAAATGGAATCAACACTTTCGTTTGGACATGCCCATACGGCACGTTGGTCAGTATTGGAATGTTGACTCGAGTTTTAAGCCAATCAATCACCGAAGACAACTTGAATCCCTTGTCATGGGATCCCAACTTATAGCCGGTGAACTGTCCTAAGAGTATGGCTTTTTGGTGACTCAAGACACCCGAGTACAAAAGTTGCGTCAACATGCGCTCTATGCGATAGGGGTGCTCTGCTATGTCTTCGAGGAACAAAATTCCTCCATCAACGCTAGGAAAATATTCTGTACCAATCAAGGTAGAAAGCACGCAAAGATTGCCACCCCAAACGACCGAATCACTTGCAAGTTGGACATCTTCAGGTGGACAAAATCCAGATTTATCCTGACGCCAACCAGCGCCCTCTCCCTGCCCCAATATCAAGTCATTGAAGCAGTCTTCCATGATGTCGTCCGGTCCGGAGTCCTGTTTAACAGGCACCCCAAAGCCTTCACACAGTGCGGGACCTGCCCACGTGACACGTCCTGTCTTTGCAAAAACGGCTGCTTGGAATGCTGTGAAATCACTGATACCCACAAAAGATGTGCCGAGATCGATGGCCTTTGCTACATCCGCATAGTTAATCTGCCCAAGTATCCGGGTGATTCCATACCCTCCCCTGCTAATCAGGGCGATGTCCGCCCGACTCGCACATGCTCGCGAAATAGCTCTCAAGCGAGATTCATCATCACCTGCGAATCGCATATGACTCAGTAAAGCGTCCGAGTCCACTTCGACTTCATAACCGAGGGTCTGGAGTCGACGGACGCCTCGCCTGAAAGCAGCTTTGTCCCGAACTGCGCCCGAGGGAGAGTAGATATAAACAGATTTCTTCACGCAACCATTATCCCTGCTCGACCATACGAAAAAGCGCCTCTTCGACTTCATCACCCAATTCGAAACTGTTGGGTCGGGCAGGATAGATCCAATGAGTAAATGCGTCGTTGTTCTTTCGGGTAAATGAGCTGTGGGACATACCCTTCAATACAGCAGCGTGCCCTGCGTCCGGAAATGGGGCTATCACAACTCTTTGTTGAGTGGGGCTTAAATCTGCCAATAGGCTCAGGTCGCATTTTTGGCTTGGTCTCGCCTTGACTTTCACGGAGCAGGCTTTAGCGGAGTCTAGAGAGGCCACCTCGTCAACAAAGGGAGCCAAGTGCACTAGCTTTGTTGCGGTCCATTTGGAAATTTGAACTAAAGCCGACGCTATGTTTGCGCTTGCACCAAGTGCGATGATGAACTGGGGGATCACATTCAAATGTGAGAATAAATCGCAGAGGACCCGCGCATGTGCCTCATCACTGTGCCATACAGCTTTCTTGGGCTTGTCACTGAGTCCGCACCCCACGAGATCCGGGCAAATAATGCGCCATTCTGAAGACTCAAATTTCGAAGCAAGTGAAACAAACTGCTCAGACCAATACGGGAACTCATGAAGACAAAGCACGGTTTTACGTGTGGTTTCAGATTGAACATCTCGATAGTGCAACCTGAAGCCCTCGCGACCCACATGGAAATGGCTAGGCAAACGGCTAGACAGCAAACCCATGAAACAGGACTCTGAGGTACGAAGTGCATCTTCCCTCAAAGGTGTTGAGGATGCCATCTTTTTTGCTCGGGTTCGTTCAAAGAAACGTATCAGCACTTCAGAACACTCATTCGATAGCACGCCACCTGATACCTCGGCGTGATGATTGAGTTTGTCCACCGCAAACAAATTCAATACAGACCCCGCGCAGCCTGTTTTGGGATCGGCAGCGCCAAACACAACACGTTTTATCCGGCCGTGAAAAATCGCTCCACTGCACATAGCACACGGTTCTAGCGTCACAAATAACTGGAGTCCGGATAGTCGGTGAGTGCCACAGACTTTTGCCGCTTCTTTGAGCGCGACAACTTCTGCATGGGCGCTGGGATCATTCCATTCAATGGTCTTGTTGCGTCCTCTTGCAATGACTTGACCCTCCATTACGACGACTGCACCGACTGGTACCTCGCCAGCCAACTCTGCCTCGATCGCTTGCTCCAGGGCCAGCGACATGAAATATTCGTCAGATTGAAGCAAGATCACCGCGGGCTTGTAGCCATTCTTTTAACAAGGGTGATGTCATCGGCTTGGCATAGAGGTAGCCCTGCCCCTCGTGGCAACCCAGCTCCTGAAGTCGCAACGCTTGTTCAGGAGTCTCGATACCTTCTGCAATGACTTTGAGCTGGAGATTGCGTCCCAATTCAATCACCATCGAAGCAATATGGCCACCTAGAACATCGCCGCCCAATTCCGACACGAAGGCACGATCGATCTTCAGGCGGTCAATGGGCAATTGACGAAGCTGACTGAGAGAAGAATAGCCGGTACCAAAGTCGTCAATGGCAATGGAGATGCCGAGCTGGCGTACGCCATGCAAAGTCTCCAACATGAATTCTGCATCTTCCATGGCTACAGATTCCGTGATTTCCAACTCCAAGCAACTGGGGCTGATACGGGTATCCAACAATGCGGCATTCAGTTTTTCAAGGAACTCAGGGTGGCGGAACTGAATCTGCGAAACGTTCACGGACATTCTCACGTCGCCAAGCCCCAGTCCCTGCAACCTAACTAACTCGTGGCATGCCATTCTGAGCACCCAATCGCCGATCGCCACTATCATCCCCGACGCCTCAGCAAGAGGAATAAAGCGGTCGGGTGGAACAAAGGTGCCGTCCTCATTGCGCCAGCGAATCAACGCCTCCATTCCGATTACGGTACCCGAAACGAGATCAATTTGAGGCTGGTAGACGATGAATAATCGCTCGCTTTCCACCGCACTGCGCAGACTCTGGAGTAAGCGGACACGCTCTCGTATGTCAGATCCCATTTCCGCAGAAAAGAAAACAAAGCCGCCTCTCCTGCTCTTCTTTGCGCGCTTGAGCGCGATATTGGCATCTTTCAACGCGTCCCGACCGCAGACTCCACTCGCAGATAAACTAGTTAGCCCCATGGTCGCGGTAACCACCATGGCATCATCCTGGACCAAAAAGGGAGTGCGGAATAGCGCCAATACACGCAGAGGGTCAACCACTTCAGCGGGGCCCATCAAACCGAAGGTATCGCTACCAATCCTCGCCAATACGGCCTCAGGTCCAAGCTCCAACTTCAAGCGGTCTGCAACCGCTTGAAGCAATCGATCTCCCTGCTGATGACCAAGTGCATCGTTGATTTCCGAAAAGTCATCGATATCGAGGATAGCCATCATCTCGTTGCTTAGGGATGCATTCGCCAACCTCTCATCACTGATATCAATAAACTTGTTCCGGTTGGGCAGACATGAGAGACGGTCGTAGAACGCCATCTCGTCAAGTTTCCGAATCTGCTCATACGCCCGCAATGCCGCAGTGACGGTAGCGTAAAGCTTGGTCCGTGTCAGCTCTGACTTTGTCTTGTAGTCATTAATATCGAAATCATGAATGGTCTCGATTTCAGGCGCATAACCGGGCTGTCCTGTACGCAAAATAATGCGTAAATCCGTTAGCTTCAGTTCCTTGCGTATGGTTTTTACCAACGCAAGTCCAGCATCCTCACGCTCCATCACCACATCAAGGAGCACGATGGCTACGTCAGCTTCCGAACGAAGGATATTGGCAGCCTCTGCCGCAGAGTAGGCATGCAAGAACTCTAGTTGACGCCCCAGAATCAGGACACCCGCCAATGCAAAGGTTGTTGCCCTGTGGACATCAGGCTCATCGTCAACAATCAAGAGTCGCCAGGTCAGCTCTTTTTCAAAGCCGATAACTGCGTCATCATCCAAAAACTGAAGTGCATCAGTGTCTGCATGTGGCTCCAACAGATTCCCAGTACTCATAGGAATATTGTGCATCAAGCTGCTACCGAAAGCCAAATGAAAAACGGACATCAGGGGTAGTCCCTAGATGTCCGCTTTTTACCTAACACGTGTAAAACCCAGAAACATCACTCCCACTCAATAGTGGCAGGAGGCTTGCTACTCACGTCATAAGTCACCCTGTTGATGCCACGAACTTCGTTGATGATCCGTCCTGACACTGTTTTCAACAGGCTGTATGGAAGTTCCGCCCAGTCGGCGGTCATGAAATCACTGGTTTGAACCGCTCGCAAAGCGACAACATAGTCGTAGGTGCGACCATCCCCCATCACACCAACGCTCTTGACCGGCAAAAAAACGGTGAACGCCTGCGACACTGCGTCGTACCAGGTTTTTGGCGGCTTCCGGGGGTTAGCTCCGGGCAAAGTCGCACCCTCGTAAGGAGTTTTGCGGAGCTCTTCAATAAAAATTGCATCTGCGCGGCGCAACAGATCGGCGTATTCCTTGGTCACAGCTCCCAGAATGCGAACCCCCAGTCCGGGCCCCGGGAAAGGATGGCGATACACCATATCGGCAGGGAGGCCAAGTGCGACACCCAGTTCACGCGCCTCGTCTTTGAAAAGTTCACGAAGTGGTTCGAGGAGCTTCAAGCCCAACTGTTCCGGCAAGCCACCAACATTATGGTGACTCTTGATGGTGACCGCTTTTTTGCTTTTGGCACCGCCGGATTCAATGACGTCCGGATAAATGGTGCCTTGCGCAAGCCATTTCGCACCATCTTTACTTTCACCGGCAGCCGTCAGTCGTGCAGCTTCCGCTTTGAAAACCTCGACAAACTCACGGCCGATGATTTTTCGCTTAGCTTCCGGATCACTGACACCAGAAAGGTGACCCAAGAACTGGTCAGACGCATCCACACGGATCACTTTGGCATGCAGTTTTCCAACAAACATGTCCATGACCATATCGCCTTCGTTCAATCGAAGTAGACCATGGTCAACAAAGACGCATGTCAATTGGTCGCCGATAGCCCGGTGAATCAGGGCGGCCGCTACGGACGAATCAACACCGCCACTCAGCCCCAGAATGACCTCTTCATCACCGACCTGTTCTCGTATCTTCTGAACTGCCTCAGCGATGTAGTCACCCATGATCCAGTCGGGACGAGCGCCACAGATCCCCAGAACAAAGCGTTCTAGCAACTCCTGCCCTTTACGGGTGTGGGTCACTTCCGGGTGAAACTGCACGGCATAAAACCGGCGCGCCTCGTCTGCCATGCCCGCAATAGGACAAGACGGATTGGACGCCATCAAAGAAAAGCCGGGCGGCATTTCTGTGACCTTGTCACCGTGGCTCATCCAGACATCCAGCAAGCCATGACCTTCAGCATTGGCCCCGTCTTGAATACCGTCCAAGAGCTTGGTGTGACCATGTGCGCGCACCTGGGCTGCGCCAAACTCTCGGGTATGACCGGCTTCAACTTTGCCGCCCAACTGTTGAGCCATGGTTTGCATCCCGTAGCAGATCCCCAGCACGGGTATGCCCAGCTCGAAAACTGCCTGCGGCGCCTTGTCTGTGGCTTCTTCGTAAACGCTCGCATGGCTTCCGGAGAGGATTACTCCCTTTAGATTCCCGTCTGACGCGTAGGATTTAACCCACTCATCTGTTACGTCGCAGGGATGAACTTCACAGAAGACATGGGCTTCGCGGACCCGACGTGCAATCAGCTGAGTGACTTGCGAACCGAAATCAAGAATCAGTATTTTTTGGTGCATGAGCGTGCGAAATCAGTCAGCGCGGTAGTTGGGGGCTTCTTTGGTAATCTGCACGTCGTGCACATGGCTTTCGCGGATGCCGGCGGTCGTAATTTCTACAAACTCTGCCTTGTCCTGCATGTCAGCAATCGTGGCGCAACCGCAATAGCCCATGCTGGCCCGGATGCCTCCAGCCATTTGGAACACGATCGCCACCATGGAGCCCTTGTAAGGAACACGACCTTCGATACCTTCCGGCACCAATTTGTCAGCATTAGGATTACCGGTGCTGGACTCCTGGAAATAGCGGTCGGCGCTTCCCTGTTGCATGGCACCGATACTGCCCATTCCACGATAGCTCTTGTAGCTACGGCCCTGATAAAGGATGACCTCGCCGGGCGCTTCCTCAGTCCCCGCGAACATGCCGCCCATCATTACCGTGCTGGCACCAGCAGCAATTGCCTTCGCAATGTCCCCGCTATAGCGGATGCCACCATCAGCAATCAATGGCACGCCGGTTCCGCGCAAAGCTGTTGCAACACTGTCTACGGCCATGATTTGAGGGACGCCGACTCCGGCCACAATGCGCGTCGTGCAAATCGAACCAGGGCCGATTCCCACCTTGACGGCATCGGCTCCGGCTTCGACCAGCGCAAGTGCTGCGGCTCCGGTAGCAATGTTTCCACCCACTACGTCTACTTGGGGGAAGTTTTGTTTGACCCAGCGTACGCGGTCGATCACACCCTTGCTGTGGCCGTGCGCCGTGTCTACCACGATCGCATCCACCCCGGCGGATACAAGCGCTTCAACGCGGGCTTCTGTCCCCTCACCCACACCGACAGCAGCACCCACGCGCAAACGCCCTGTGGCATCACGCGCGGCGTTGGGGAAATTTAACTGTTTGGTAATGTCCTTAACGGTAATCAGGCCCTTCAGCTCAAAAGCGTCGTTGACGACCAGCAGGCGCTCGAGCTTGTGCTTGTTCAGTAACGCTTTTGCAGCTTCCGGCGTGGTGCCGTCTGGTACGGTAATCAGGCGCTCACGGGGGGTCATGATTTCACGCACCGTCTGGTCGTACCGGGTTTCGAAACGAAGGTCGCGACCGGTCACGATACCGACGACTTTTCCACCTTCGCAGACGGGGAAACCGGATACGCCCAACTGGTCTGACAGCGCCATGACCTGGCGGACGGTGGTTTCAGGTGTGATAACCACGGGGTCCCGCAGCAATCCGGACTCATAGCGCTTGACCTTTGCCACTTGCGCGGCCTGTTCGGCAGGGGTCAGGTTCTTGTGGACGATGCCCATACCGCCTTCTTGCGCGATGGCAATTGCCAGTCGGGCTTCGGTCACCGTATCCATCGCGGCGGATACCAGCGGCAGGTTCAATGCGATGTTGCGGGAGAAACGGGTGGCGAGGCTGGTGTCCTTAGGCAGGACTTGGGAGAACGCTGGTACCAACAACACATCGTCGAAGGTCAGCGCTTTGCCGAGAAGGCGCATGTCAAAGCTCCAAAAGTCGGATTGTACCCGCGCCGGTCTACGTGTCTTCAGTCCAAAGCGCTAAACTTCGGCCATGAATCTGATCAAGCCCCTCATTGCGATCACCCTGACCATGGCCTCACTCAGCGCTCTCGCTCAGTGGCAGTGGATAGACAAGGATGGAAGAAAAATTTTCAGCGACCGGGGGCCAGGTCCTGACGTACCTGAGAAAAACATTCTGAAACGCCCCGCTGGCATTAAGCCAGCTGGATCACCATTAGGTGCAGAGACACCAACGACTTCTGCGCCGGCCCAAGAGGCGCTGCCAGCGTTGCCCAAAGACGCTGGTGTAGACAAAGCACTGGATGTGAAGAAAAAACAGGCTGAAGCAGCGGAGGCCGCCAAGAAAAAGACCGAAGAAGGACGGATCGCGAAGGCAAAAGCGGACAACTGCAAATTAGCACGCCAAGCTAAGTCAACGCTCGATTCCGGTGTACGTATTTCCCGCACCAATACTTCCGGTGAACGCGAGTTCCTCGACGACGCAGCCAGGGCTGCTGAAGCCCAACGCATTCAGGGTGTCATAGACGCCGACTGCAAATAGCGGATTCCCTCCGAGAGCGTTACGTGTCAGTATCCGGCCTTGCCGCCTACACGGCGCTGCGCAAACAAACCTGCTGACTTTGCACCTTGTTTTGCGAAGCGCTCTCTGCGGGCTACTTTGGGATCTACCCTCAAATCGCGAAGAATTTCAATGCGATCGCCATCCCGCAATCTATCCTTGAAGCCTGCCTTCCGCCCCCAGACGCTCACGACCAAAGCGTCAACCACGTCTGCAGGCAAGGCTTTCAACAACTGACTCTCAACAATCGCCTCTGCCACCAGGGCACCGTTTTTCATCGACAGCTGACACTGCTCGATGCAGCGCGGTGCAGGAGCGTAAACCACCGTCACTGACAGTGTGCCGTCTGGGGTCAACGTCGCCTCAGTCGCCATAGACCTGCTGTGCCCGCTTGACGAATGCATCCACCAAATTCGCCGCGATTTTGTCAAATACAGGTCCGACCAACTTTCCAAGTGTGGCATTTTCGAAACCGTAATTCAGCGAAAGGCTCACTCTGCACGCACGTTGGCTGCCATCACCCACAGCCGCAAACAACCATTCACCGTCCAGTTTAGAGAAAGGCCCTTTGACCAGTTGCATGCCGATACGCTGGGCATCCAAATGATCGTTGCGAGTGGTGAAGGTCTGCCGGATCCCGCTAAATGAAATGCCTACTTCGGCCGTCATGCCGGCCTCATCCTGCTCGAGCACCCGGGCATGATCACACCACGGCAAAAATTGGGGATACCTCGCGACATCCGTCACCAAAGCATACATTTCGGCAGGGGTGTACCAGATCAGGACGGACTTGTTGACAGTTTTCATAGAATGCAGGGTTGCGCGGGATTGTAGACAAGCCCCAATGCGTGTCTTTCAATTCTGCCCCTCGTCCCCACATTCACTCCATGGCCAAAAAACCTGAAACTGCCTCCCGCATCGCCGACAACAAAAAAGCCGCTTTCAATTATTTCTTTGAAGAGCGCTTCGAGGCGGGCCTTGTGCTCGAAGGCTGGGAGGTCAAGTCCCTGCGCGAAGGCAAAGTGCAGTTGACCGACGGCTATGTGGTCATCCGCGATGGTGAAATGTTCATCATCGGTCTGCAGATCAACCCCTTGCACACGGCCTCCAGCCACGTCAGTCCGGACAAAATCCGAACCAAAAAGCTGCTGTTGCACAAGGAAGAAATCAAGCGCCTGACCGGCAAGGTTGAACAAAAGGGCTACACGCTGGTGCCCATCAACCTGCATTGGAAGAGCGGGAAAGTGAAGTGCGATATTGCTTTGGCCAAAGGCAAAGCCGAGCACGACAAGCGAGACACCATCAAGGACCGCGAGGGCAAACGGGAAGTCGAACGCGCCATGAAAGACCGAAACCGTTAATATTTTCCGGCGACATGGAATAAACCGTCACGGCCCGGCGTTCATCTGGTGAGCACGCATCCCGCGGGCTTTACAACTCCGGAGTACCCCATGAAATTTCTCGCGATCGCCACACTTACCGCCGCCCTGCTGGGCGGCTGCGCGGCCATGGCGCCATCGGCACCCGTTGCCGTGAATGGCGGCATCTTGACCGGCAGCAACGGCATGACCTTGTACACCTTTGACAAAGACACTACCGGCAGTGGTAAATCGGTGTGCAATGGTCAGTGCGCCGTCAATTGGCCCCCACTGATGGCTTCGGACACCGACAAGGCGGCCGGCGACTACAGCATCATCACCCGCGATGATGGCAAGAAACAGTGGGCTCTCAAAGGCAAACCGCTGTACTTCTGGATCAAGGACAGCAAGCCCGGAGAGGCCACTGGCAATGGTGTTCAAAACGTCTGGCGCACCGTCACCCCCTGATTGACCATGGATGCAGCGCAGCTGAAAGATCAGATCCCTGCGCTGCGCCGCTACGCCAGAGCGCTTACCGGCAGCGCTTGGGCCGCGGATGATCTCGTGCAGGACACACTGGAGCGTGCCTGCACGAAATGGGCCCTGTGGACCGCAGGCAGCAACCTGCGCGCATGGCTGTTCACCATCATGCACAACATCTACGTCAGTGATGTACGGCGAATCATTCGGCATCAAGCGACAACTGATCGGGAAGGGTTTGAGGGAGAAGCCGCTGAGATCACGGCGCCTGCCTCTCACGCGGACAGTCGCATGGACTTGCAACGTTGCCTGCTTCAGCTACCCGAAGACCAAAGAACCGTACTCCTGCTGGTGGCATTGGAAGACATGAGCTATGCAGAAGTGGCCAAGATCACCGGCAGCCCTTTAGGCACTGTGATGTCAAGGTTGTCCCGGGCCCGGACACGTTTGCAAAACCTGATGGATGGAACGCCCGCCAGCAGCAAACGTGGTGCGGACGTTGTTCCTCTCCCACGAGTGCGTTGAGAACCTGCCTATGAATCATCCTTCTTCCCCTCCCCCGCGCCCGGATGATGTGCATGCCTGGGTCGACGGGCGCCTCCCGGAGGATCGGCACGCGACATTGGAAGACCAACTACGGGATCAACCCGCGTTACTGGCAGATGCACTGGTATGGAAACGCCTGAATCAGCGCATCAGTGAATTGCACGCTGAGGTTCTGGATGAACCATTGCCGGCGCATTTGCTTCAGGCAGCGTCACAACTCGGTCAGCGTCAACAGCAAAGAAACCAATGGACTCGTTGGGGTGGTATGGCTGCCAGCGTGTTGTTTGCATTCGGGATGGGCTGGTTTTTGCAACCTGTGCTGAGCGGCTTTAGCCCTGGCACTTACGCCAGCCAACAGCACAGCGAAAAGGCATTTGTCATGCAGGCTAGTGTGGCCCATGCCGTGTTTTCACCGGAAGTGAAGCACCCCGTCGAAGTCAGTGCAGCAGAGCAACAGCATCTGGTCCAGTGGCTTTCCAAACGCTTGGGGCGCGAACTCAAAGTGCCCGATCTGTCTGCCCAAGGCTTTCAGCTGATGGGCGGGCGTCTTTTGTCGGGGGATAGCGGTGCCCGCGCCCAGTTCATGTTCGACAACGCCGCCGGCAAGCGCGTCACCTTGTATGTGGGTGGTCTCACCAGCACCACAAACGCTTCCTCAACAGCAACCTCGTTCCAGTTCAGCCAACAAGGCAAGAACCTCAGCTTTTACTGGGTGGATCGCAACTTCGGCTATGCCTTGACCGGCGACCTGGACCGCCCTGCCCTCATGGTCTTGTCCGAAGCCATTTACGCCCAACTTCCGCGCTGAGCGGAGTTGCAGATTCGTCTCAGCGAAGCGTACGTAAGGGGTGCGCGTTCGCGGGCCATGGGCTGTCGAAGAATGGGGCCACCATGGCGGTGGTCACATCCTCGATCCGTGCCGGGTTCCACTGTGGCTGGTGGTCTTTGTCCACCGCAAGTGCACGGATACCCTCCACCGTTTCACTCCGCGCTCCAGCGCGGTCCAAATGGCGGGTGACAAAGCAGTGCCGCACCATGTCACGCTCCATGCGCAAGTCCTCGGCCAGGCTCATGGTGCGCGCTTTGCGAACCTGCTCCAGCACCACATGCAACATCAGGGGCGAACGCTTGCGCAAAGTCGCTGCCGTGTATTGCGCCCACTCAGAACGGTCGGCTTCCAAAGCACTCACGATGGTGGGCACTTCCGACAGAGAGAAACAAGCATCAATTTGATCTCTAGCGCCCATGGAATCTCCGCGAGCAGCTATAGAAAATGTAGCAATCCAAGTGTCGAGGGAGCCTGCAGACTCCCAATCCACGCCAGCCAAGGCATCCCAAGCTTCCTGGAGTCGACCTGCGTCCAGCACGTGGTCCGCCAGTTGCACCGCAACGGCAGCGTCTGCACCAATAACCTCTCCGGTCAATGCCAACCACTCGCCGGTGCTCCCCGGACAACGGCTCAAAAAATAGCCCCCGCCTACATCCGGGAACAGACCGATGTTGGTTTCAGGCATGGCCATCTTGGTTCGCGAGGTCACCAAGCGGTGTGACGCCCCTTGGCTGATGCGTACTCCTCCGTGAAGAAGTCCTCCAGCGCCGGGTCGCCTGCCAGTGCCGCAGCGTGGAAAAAGCGGATATCCCCGCCTGCACAAAATCCGCCGAAGGGACCTTCTTTGTTGCTGCCGCGGATGGCCACTGCATGGATACTGGAATCATCCTTCCACGCCAAAAGAATCGCTGTGAGCGAGCGCACCATACCCAAGCTCAAGGCATTCAATGCTTTAGGGCGGTTCAGGGTGATGTAACCCACCCCACCGGTCACCTCGGTAACGACATCCAGACCCCAGTCTCCGTGTTTCATTTGCGTTGTCTCCATCCAATCAGTTCATTTACCAGCAGCGCACCGATGACCAAGGCACCGCCGGACACAACGGCACTCCCTGGCACTTCATTTGCACCCAGCCATGCCAGCAGAATGCCGAAAATGACCTCCAGCAATTGGAGCAAGGATATCTCGGGCGCCTTCAGCACCTGGGCGACTCGCACGCTCAACACACAGGGCACGGCGAGCTGAAAGACGCCCAGAAATCCCAGCAGGGCCACGTCATGTGCAGTTGCTTGCAAGGGCAGCGCCAAGGGCAAAGTGACGATGCAAGAAATCACGCCACCCACCCACACGGCGGGCATCAGGTCGATGTCATGCCCTTGGTCATGGGCGTGTTGCGTCACCGTCCAGTTGGTCGCGCCCGCAATGGGCACACACAAGGCGACCAAGGTTCCCCACAGCGTGATGCTGCCCACTTGCGAGGCGTACATATACACAATGCCCGTGCCTGCTACCAGCACCGCTATCCAGGTGCGCGCGGGTATCCGGTGCCCGATGAAGATGCGCGCCATCAGTGCAGTCAGCAGCGGCCCCATGGACATGGTAACCAACACATTGCCCACCGTGGTCAGGGTGAGTGCCACCATGAAGGCAGTGAACATCACGCTCCAGCACACGCCTGAAAGCCAGAACGCTGGCGTAGCGCTGCGCAGTTTGGAGAACACGCCCCTCCCGCTCACCACGGGCAGGATCAACAGCAAGCTGATTACTGTGAAAAACGAGCGCCAGAACGTCACTTCGAAGCTTCGCGCAGACTCCAAATGGCGCGTCACCACGCCGGCAGTGGACCACATCAGGGCGACCAGCACCATCAGCAAGACGGCGCGGTTGTGGGTGAGCTTCATGTAAACCCTGTCGATACGCGTGTCATATCCCAGGGCCAGCGCGGATCCGGC
>RFQA01000180.1 GCA_009925925.1 Betaproteobacteria bacterium | reverse complement strand
GGAAGAAGGCCTGCGTTTCGCTATTCGCGAAGGCGGCCGTACCGTGGGCGCCGGCGTGGTTGCCAAAATCATCGCGTAATTCGCACATTAAGGAATTACGATGGCCGCCAAGCAAAAAATCCGCATTCGCCTGAAGGCGTTTGACTACAAGCTGATCGATCAATCGGCAGCTGAAATTGTTGACACTGCTAAGCGCACCGGCGCGATTGTCAAGGGCCCCGTGCCTCTGCCAACACGCATGAAGCGCTTCGACATTCTGCGTTCACCCCACGTGAACAAGGCAAGTCGTGACCAGTTTGAAATCCGCACCCACCAGCGTTTGATGGACATCGTGGATCCAACGGATAAAACCGTGGATGCTTTGATGAAGCTCGATCTGCCTGCTGGTGTGGACGTGGAAATCAAACTGCAATAAGCAGACCAGCCCGGCGTGAAAATGCCGGGCTATTAACGTGAGTGGCTTGGGGCTTGCGCAAAATGCGAGCGCCGGCTATACTCGCTGGCTCCGCTAAGAGGCCGATGGCTTTGGGGCGGAGTTTTATTAACAGTCTTTCATCATCAAAACACAGCAGCCAATTGAAGTTGCTGTGGGTGGAAGTTACGGAGAAAACAATGAGTCTTAGCAATCACTTAGGGTTGCTGGGTCGCAAAGTTGGCATGATGCGTCTATTCACGGACGACGGGGACGCAGTTCCCGTTACCGTGGTGGATGTGTCCAACAACCGTGTGACACAGGTGAAAACCCAAGAGAACGACGGCTATGTGGCCTTGCAGGTCACATTCGGTGCACGCAAAGCTTCGCGTATCACCAAGCCCGTTGCTGGCCACTTGGCCAAAGCTGGTGTTGAAGCCGGCGAAATCATCCAAGAATTCCGCGTGACTGCCGAATCCGCTGCGAAATACGCAACAGGCGCAACTGTGCCTGTGACTGACGTGTTTTCAGTGGGGCAGAAAGTGGACGTGCAGGGTACTTCGATTGGTAAAGGCTACGCCGGCACCATCAAGCGCCACAACATGTCTTCCCAGCGCGCATCCCACGGTAACAGCCGCTCGCACAATGTGCCCGGCTCTATCGGTATGGCTCAGGATCCAGGTCGCGTTTTCCCCGGAAAGCGCATGACCGGTCACTTGGGCGATGCCACCGTGACGACTCAAAACCTGGACGTTATCCGTGTCGACGAAGTTCGCCAACTCCTGTTGATCAAGGGTGCAATCCCTGGATCCAAGGGTGGTTTCGTGACCGTTCGTCCAGCTGTCAAAGCCAAAGCCTCTAAAGGAGCGAACTGATGCAAGTCGAACTCCTGAATGAACAAGGTCAGGCAACTTCCAAGTACGATGCTCCTGAAGCTGTATTCGGTCGTGACTACAACGAAGATCTGGTGCACCAAGTGGTTGTGGCCTTCCAGGCAAACGCCCGTCAAGGTACACGTGCTCAAAAAGACCGTGAACAGGTCAAGCACAGCACCAAGAAGCCTTTCAAGCAAAAGGGAACCGGTCGCGCTCGCGCTGGTATGACCTCCTCGCCACTGTGGCGCGGCGGCGGTCGTATCTTCCCGAACATGCCTGATGAAAACTTCGGCCAGAAGATTAACAAGAAGATGTACCGTGCAGGTATGGCATCCATCTTGTCTCAACTGGTGCGCGAAGGCCGCTTGGCCGTGGTGGATTCCCTGAAAGTGGAGTCTCCCAAGACCAAGGCTTTGGCTGCCAAGTTCAAGGCAATGAATCTGGAATCCGTGTTGGTGATCGCTGATGAGGTTGATGAAAACCTGTATCTGGCATCCCGTAACCTGGTGAATGTTCTGGTGGTTGAGCCCCGTTATGCTGACCCCCTGTCTTTGGTTCATTACCGCAAGGTGTTGGTGACCAAGGCTGCCATGGACACACTCAAGGAGATGTTTGCATGAGCCACGGTCCCAATCTGACCAAATTCGACGAAGGTCGTTTGATGCAAGTGCTCGTTGCCCCCATCGTGTCCGAAAAGGCCACCATGGTTGCTGAAAAGAGCAATGCTGTGACTTTCAAGGTGCTGCAAGACGCTACCAAGTATGAAATCAAGGCCGCAGTGGAATTGATGTTCAAGGTCGAGGTAAAAGGCGTTTCTGTGGTGAACACCAAAGGCAAGACCAAGCGTTTCGGTAAGTCTGTTGGCCGTCGCGACAATGTTCGCAAAGCCTACGTGACCCTGAAGCCCGGTCAAGAGCTGAACCTCGGCGGGGAGGCTGCGTAATCATGGCTGTCATTAAAATGAAACCAACTTCCCCAGGCCGTCGTGGCGTGGTGAAGATTTCGCGTGACCACCTGTACAAGGGTGCGCCTCATGCAGCTTTGTTGGAACCCCAGTTCCAGCAAGCCGGCCGCAACAACAACGGCCACATCACTACCCGTCACAAGGGTGGTGGTCACAAGCATCACTACCGCGTAGTGGATTTCGTCCGTAACAAGGATGGCATCCCTGCGAAGGTTGAGCGCATTGAGTACGATCCAAACCGCTCCGCACACATCGCATTGGTGTGCTACGCAGACGGCGAACGCAAGTACATCATCGCTCCACGTGGCTTGGAAGTCGGCGCAACCATTCAAAACGGTTCCGAAGCTCCTATCCGCGTTGGCAACACATTGCCTATCCGCAACATTCCAGTGGGTTCCATCATCCATTGCGTAGAGTTGCAAGTGGGCAAGGGCGCTCAGATCATCCGCTCTGCCGGTACTTCCGCCACACTGTTGGCTCGTGAAGGCACATACGCCCAGGTGCGTGTGCGTTCCGGTGAAGTCCGCAAGATCCACATCGACTGCCGCGCGACTATCGGTCAAGTGGCCAACGAAGAGCACAGCCTGCGCCAGTTGGGCAAGGCCGGTGTGAAGCGTTGGATGGGTATTCGCCCAACCGTCCGTGGTGTGGTGATGAACCCTGTTGACCACCCGCACGGTGGTGGTGAAGGCAAGACCGGTGAAGGCCGTCATGCAGTCGATCCTTGGGGTAATCTGACCAAGGGCTACCGTACCCGTAACAACAAGCGCACGCAGGTCATGATCGTGTCGCGTCGCAAGAAGTAAGGGGTAGGTAAATGACTCGTTCACTGAAAAAAGGTCCTTTCGTCGACCATCACCTGATTGCCAAGACCGAAAAGGCCGTGGCAACCAAGGACAAGAAGCCGATTAAGACTTGGTCCCGTCGCTCTATGATCCTGCCCGAATTCATCGGCTTGACCATCGCCGTTCACAACGGCAAGCAGCACGTGCCTGTCTATATCACCGATCAAATGGTTGGCCACAAGTTGGGTGAGTTCGCTCTCACACGTACTTTCAAGGGTCACCCTGCGGACAAAAAAGTCCAGAAGAAATAAGGAGGTGACCATGGAAACTCGTGCAACCCTTCGTGGCGTCCGTTTGTCTGTTGACAAGGGTCGTCTGGTCGCGGACCTGATCCGCGGCAAGAAAGTTGATCAAGCTCTGAACATCTTGCAATTCACACAGAAAAAAGCTGCTGTGATTATCAAGAAGGTTCTGGAGTCCGCTATTGCCAATGCTGAACACAACGACGGCGCTGACATCGACGAATTGAAGGTGAAAACCATCTACGTTGAGCAAGGTGCTTCTTTGCGTCGCTTCACAGCCCGTGCAAAGGGCCGTGGCAATCAAATCCGCAAGCCCACGTGCCATGTGTACGTGACGGTTGGAAACTGAAAGAGGCCAGGAAGATATGGGACAAAAAATCCACCCAACCGGCTTTCGTTTGGCGATCAGCCGTAACTGGTCTTCTCGCTGGTACGCAAGCAACCGTGATTTCGCCGGCATGTTGTCGGAAGACATCAAGGTTCGTGAGTACCTGAAGGCCAAGCTCAAGAACGCCTCTGTGTCTCGCATCCTGATCGAGCGTCCTGCCAAGAACGCACGTATCACCATTTTCTCGGCACGTCCGGGCGTGGTGATCGGCAAGAAGGGCGAAGACATCGAAAACTTGAAGCGCGACCTGGGCAAGCAATTGGGCGTGCCAGTGGCAGTGAACATCGAAGAAGTGCGCAAGCCTGAAATCGATGCAAAGCTGATTGCTGACAGCATCACCCAACAGCTCGAAAAGCGCATCATGTTCCGTCGCGCCATGAAGCGTGCCATGCAAAACGCCATGCGTTTGGGCGCTCTGGGCATCAAGATCATGTCGTCTGGCCGTTTGAACGGTATCGAAATTGCACGTACCGAGTGGTACCGTGAAGGCCGCGTGCCTTTGCACACACTGCGTGCTGATATCGACTACGGTACATCTGAAGCCAAGACAACATACGGCATCATTGGCGTGAAGGTTTGGGTCTACAAGGGTGATACCTTGGGACGCAACGATCTGCCAGCAGCCGTTGAGCCTCGCGCTGAAGAAGAGCGTCGTCCACGCGGTCCCCGCCGTGACGATCGTGGTGCACGCCCAGGCGCTGCTCCTCGTGGTGCACGTCGTCCCGCAGGTGGCAATGCCGCTCCTGCGGATGGCAGCGACAAACCCGCTGAAGCACTCGGTGCTGACGCTAAACCCGCCGTTAAGCGCGTTCGCAAAGTCGCCGCGCCAGCTGCAGCAGCTGACGGTAAAGGAGAATAATCATGTTGCAACCCGCTCGCCGGAAATACCGCAAAGAGCAAAAGGGCCGTAACACCGGTATCGCAACCCGCGGAAGCTCGGTTGCCTTCGGTGACTTCGGTCTGAAATGTACTGACCGCGGCCGTCTGACGGCTCGCCAGATCGAAGCTGCACGTCGTGCAATTTCCCGTCACGTGAAGCGTGGCGGCCGTATCTGGATCCGCGTGTTCCCTGACAAGCCGATTTCCCAGAAGCCTGCTGAAGTGCGTATGGGTAACGGTAAAGGTAACCCAGAGTACTACGTGGCTGAAATTCAGCCCGGCAAGATCGTTTTCGAGATCGTCGGCGTGCCCGAAGAACTCGCTCGCGAAGCTTTCCGTTTGGCCGCTGCGAAGCTGCCGCTGCGTACTACATTTGTCAGCCGCATGATCGGCCAGTAATTCAGGAGATATCGAAATGACGAAAGCTGCTGAACTGCGCCAAAAAGACGTTGCTGGCCTGCAAAACGAAGTCAAAGAGCTGCAAAAAGCCCACTTTGGCCTGCGTATGCAAAAAGCCACGCAACAGATCAACAACACCGCTTCGGTGCGCATTGCGCGCCGTGACATTGCTCGCGCCAAGACTATTCTTGTCGAGAAGCAAAGCGCTGAAAAATCCGCCAAATAAGGAGCGATAAATGACGGAAGCTAAAAAATCCCTCAAGCGCACCTTGATCGGCAAGGTGGTCAGCGACAAGCGTGCTAAGACAGTGACCGTGCTGATTGAGCGCCGTGTGAAGCACGAGCTCTACGGCAAGATCGTTGCAAAGACCAGCAAGTACCACGCCCACGACGAAAAGGGTGAGTACAAGCTGGGCGATGTGATCGAGATCACTGAGAGCAAGCCCATTTCCAAAACCAAGAACTGGGTTGCTACCCGCTTGGTGGAAAAGGCAGCTGCGGTTTAAGTCTATAAGACTTGGTCACTGCAGTTGAATAAGAAACGGCCCACAATGTGGGCCGTTTTCATTGGTACTTACACATTGCATAAGGAGCAAACATGATTCAAGTAGGCGATACCCTTCCCGCGACCACGTTGATGGAGTATTCCGAAGTGGAAGGCGAAGGCTGCAGCATCGGTCCAAACCCCGTGGATGTTGCAAAGGCTACAGCTGGCAAGACGATCGCTCTGTTTGCCCTTCCCGGCGCCTTCACACCTACCTGCTCAGCGAAACACGTTCCAGGCTATGTGGAAAGTGCAGAAGCCTTCAAGGCTGCGGGTGTGGACGAGATCTGGTGTGTCAGCGTGAATGACGCCTTCGTGATGGGCGCTTGGGCACGCGACCAGAAGACCGGTACCAAGGTCCGTATGCTGGGTGATGGCGATGCGGCTTTCACCAAAGCGACTGGTCTTACTCTGGACCTGACAGGCAAGGGTCTCGGTTTGCGTAGCAACCGCTACTCCATGTTGGTCAAGGACGGAAAAGTGGCTACCTTGAATGTGGAAGCAGCTGGCAAATTCGAAGTGAGCGACGCCGGCACCTTGTTGGCTCAAGCCAAAGCCTGATACCTTGAGGCAGGGATTAGAGCTCTGCCTTTAAGTAGTGCGCCCCTGCTATCGGGTTGAAATAGTAAGGGGGCACTTCTTCAAATCCCAGCTCCGCATACAAAGCCCGGGCAGTCTCCATATCATCCAAGGTATCCAACAGTATGCTGTCGTAGCCTCTGGCACGGGCAGCGTCCATGATGGACTCCGCGAGGAGTCGGCCTATTCCCAGACGTCGAAACTCTGGTTTCACAAAGAGCCGCTTCATTTCGGCGGCGTTGGGGTAGTCCGCCTTCGTAGTCCCAGGGAAGGCCACTCAACTCTGCTGAAAAATTCTGGAAACACAGATCCACCCCCAGTTGGCTGGCGTATTCCTGGAAAAGCGCGCGCACCGCATCGAAATCGGCAGCGGTATCAGCAAAACGAATTTTGGGAACGGGGAGGGGTGCGGACATGGAGGATGAACAGGACGCTGAAAATCTGCGCTAGGCGCACAGCATCACTTTATCACCGTCAAAAACTACCAGCGCAACCTGCCTGATGGCGAAGAGCCCCTCATCGCTTGCCCGAGCGGAACGACTCACGTTTCCTGGAGCAATTTCTCAATCAAACGGTGCAACTCTGCGAAGTCCGGCTGGCCGACATAGCGCTTTACGATCTCCCCGCGCTTATCCACGAGGTAACTGGTGGGCGTTAAGGTGACCTCGCCCCAAGACTTTGCGACAGCGCCGGTGTTGTCAATCGCCACATCGAACGGCAATTTGCGTGTCTGCGCGAAGTTGACGACGTAGCTGGGCGGATCGTAAGCCATGGCCACCGCAACCATGTTGTAGCCCTTGCCCTTGTACTTCTCATAGGTCTCGACCATATGAGGCATCTCGGCCACACAAGTTGTACAGCTCGTCGCCCAGAAGTTCACCAGGGTGACACGCCCGCGCAAGTCCTTGGTCTGCAACTGGCTACCATCGAGCAGAACGAAGGTGGACGCAGGTGCATCGTGTTTGTTGGTGGTCAAAAAAGCGGCTACGCCTACGACGCAAGCCGCTACGATGCTACCCAAAACCCAATGTTTTTTCATACGCAGGAAGTTCCCATGGATCGTCGCCAGTTTA
>RFQA01000179.1 GCA_009925925.1 Betaproteobacteria bacterium | reverse complement strand
CTTGCAGGGGGAACATGTTCACGATGGGGCGGCCGCGTGAACCGCGCGAGCCCTGTGGCACTTCCCAGACTTTGAGCCAGTACAAACGGCCGCGGTTGGAGAAGCACAGGATGTAGTCGTGGGTATTGGCCACAAAGAGCTGGTCCACCCAATCGTCTTCTTTGGTGGCGGTGGCTTGTTTGCCCCGGCCGCCGCGCTTCTGGGCACGGTACTCATGCAAGGGCTGGCTCTTGATGTAACCGCTGTGGCTCATCGTGACCACCATGTCGGTTGGCGTGATCAGGTCTTCGGTAGATAGGTCGAATGAAGAGTGCTCGACCAGGCTGCGGCGCGCGCCGATCTTGGTCTGGCCGAATTCCTGTTTCACATGGCCCAGTTCTTCGCCAATGATCACCGCCACGCGTGCGGGCTTGGCCAAGATGTCCAGCAGGTCTTCGATCTCTGCCATCACGTCTTTGTACTCGGCGACGATCTTGTCTTGCTCCAGGCCGGTCAGGCGTTGCAAACGCATTTGCAGAATTTCCTGCGCTTGCGTTTCTGACAGGCGGTACAGGCCCTCGTTGCCCATGCCGAATTCTTTTTCCAAGCCTTCGGGACGGTAGTCATCTGCATTCACTACTCCACCGTCGGCACGGGTGCGGGTCAACATTTCGCGCACCAGTTTGCTGTCCCAAGGGCGGTTCATCAGCTCCGTCTTTGCCACCGGTGGGGTGGGCGATTCACGGATGATGCGTATGAAGTCATCGATGTTGGCCAGAGCCACGGCCAAGCCTTCCAGCACGTGGCCGCGCTCGCGGGCTTTGCGCAGGTTGAACACGGTGCGGCGTGTCACCACCTCGCGACGGTGGTTCAGGAAGACCTCGATCAGGTCCTTCAGGTTACACAGCTTGGGCTGGCCGTTCACCAATGCCACCATGTTGATGCCGAAGGTGTCCTGCAGTTGGGTTTGCTTGTACAGGTTGTTGAGTACCACTTCAGGCACTTCACCGCGCTTGAGTTCGATGACCAGGCGCATGCCGGATTTGTCGGATTCGTCCTGGATGTGGCTGATGCCTTCGATCTTCTTTTCGTGCACCAGCTCTGCCATGCGCTCTTGCAGGGTCTTTTTGTTCACCTGGTAGGGCAGCTCGTCCACGATGATGGCCTGCCGCTGACCTTTGTCGATGTCTTCAAAGTGGCAGCGTGCACGCATGACTACGCGACCGCGGCCGGTGCGGTAGCCATCCTTCACACCCTGAATGCCATAAATGATGCCGGCGGTGGGGAAGTCAGGTGCTGGAATGATGTCCATCAGCTCGTCGATGGAAGCTTCCGGGTTCTTCAGCAAATGCAGGCATGCATCCACGACCTCGTTGAGGTTGTGGGGGGGGATGTTGGTGGCCATACCCACGGCAATACCGCCCGAACCGTTGACCAACAGGTTGGGAATGCGGGTGGGCATCACCAAGGGCTCTGATTCGGAACCGTCATAGTTGGGTCCGAAATCCACGGTTTCCTTGTCCAGGTCGGCCAGCAATTCGTGGGCGATTTTCGCCAAGCGAATTTCGGTGTATCGCATGGCCGCAGCGCTGTCGCCGTCCACAGATCCGAAGTTGCCCTGCCCGTCCACCAGCATGTGACGCATGGAAAAGTCCTGCGCCATGCGGACGATAGTGTCGTACACCGATTGGTCGCCGTGCGGGTGGTACTTACCGATCACATCTCCCACGATACGTGCGGACTTCTTGTACGCACGGTTCCAGTCATTGTTGAGTTCATGCATCGCATACAGCACGCGGCGGTGCACCGGCTTCAAGCCGTCACGCGCATCGGGCAGCGCCCGGCCCACGATCACGCTCATGGCGTAGTCGAGGTAGCTGCGGCGCATTTCCTCTTCAAGACTGATGGGCAGTGTTTCTTTGGCGAACTGGGTCATGTGTGGTGTCTGTCTATCAATGTCGAGGACAACCTTGGATTCTACGGCCGCAGGCATGTCGCTTCATTGCAACAAATTTGCCATGTGTGGCCCTCGTTACTTCGGGGTTACCAACGAGCTTCAGTTCGGTGCGCGCGCTATGGCACAATGTCGAGAACGTCTTTGGTGCATCAGCCTTGGGGCGTCATAAAATCAATCGCAGCTTGCTGCAGTCTTTGCCGTAACTAGGAAGGTCTCATGAAACAACTGAACAAAGTAGCAGCCTTGATCGCTACCGCCGTATTGGCATCTGCCGCTGGCGCTCAAGAAATCCACAACTGGCGTAGCGCTTCTGGCGATGTTTGGAAAAATACTTCTGGCCAATGCTGGCGTGATGCTGCTTGGACCCCTGCAACTGCTGCTGCTAATTGCGACGGCGCAATTGTTCCTCCAGCACCTGCTGCCGCTCCAGCACCTGCCCCAGCACCTGCACCAGCACCTGCTGCTGCGCCAGCACCTGCGCCAGCGCCAGCGCCCGCGGCTGCCCCAGCGCCTGCCGCTGCGGCTGCCAGCAAAGTGACCTACGCTGCTGACGCTTTCTTCGACTTCGACAAAGCTGTGTTGAAGGCTGAAGGCAAAGCCAAGCTGGACGACTTGGTTTCCAAGGTCAAGGCTATCAATCTGGAAGTCATCATCGCTGTAGGCCACACCGACGCCACTGGCGACGACTCCTACAACCAGAAGCTGTCTGTTGCACGTTCTGAAGCTGTGAAGGCTTACTTGGTGTCCAAAGGCATCGAAAAGAACCGCGTTTACACAGAAGGCAAGGGCGAGAAGCAACCTGTTGCTGACAACAAGACCAAAGAAGGCCGCGCCAAGAACCGCCGCGTGGAAATCGAAGTGGTTGGCACACGCTCCAAGTAATCTGTTCTCTTGAACGATTCGAAAAAACCCGCTCCGGCGGGTTTTTTCTTGCCCCTACATAATCAAGCCATGCAAACCACTCTCAACGCCGATCCCGCTGAACTTGCCAAGTTTTCTGAGCTTGCCCATCGTTGGTGGGACACAGAAAGCGAGTTCAAGCCTTTGCATCAGATCAACCCTCTGCGGTTGGCGTGGATTCAAACTTTAGTGCCCCTGGCAGGCAAGACCATGGTGGATGTCGGCTGCGGTGGCGGGATTTTGGCCGACTCCGCAGCCCGGCAAGGTGCCAAAGTGCTGGGTATTGATTTGTCCACCAAGGCCTTGAAGGTTGCCCAGCTTCATGCTTTGGAAGCTGAAACCCCCAATGTCACCTACCGTGAAGTTAGCGCAGAAGCGCTGGCCGCTGAAGCGCCGGGTAGCATGGATGTGGTTACTTGTATGGAAATGCTGGAGCATGTGCCTAACCCGGCTTCTGTGGTTGAAGCCTGCGCCCGTATGGTCAAACCGGGAGGGTGGGTGTTCTTTTCGACATTGAATCGCAACCCCATGTCGTTCATTCAGGCCATCGTCGGGGCTGAATACGTGTTGAATCTGCTGCCCAAAGGCACGCACGAGTACGCAAAGATGATCCGCCCGAGTGAGCTGGCGCACTATTGCCGCGAGGCTGGCCTGGAGCTTCAAGCGACCAAGGGGCTCAGCTACAACCCCTTGACCCGTCGTTATTCCATGAATAACAACACGCAAGTGAATTATTTGTTTGCTACCCGGAAACCTGCGGCATGAGCTTGAAAACACCGGTGGGTGAAGTAAGAGCGGTACTTTTCGACTTGGACGGCACGTTGATCGACAGTGCGCCGGACTTGGGGGCTGCAGCCGACAAAATGCGAACGGACCGCGGTTTGCCCTCCTTGCCTGATGCCGCTTACCGACCCATGGCGGGCGCAGGTGCGCGAGGTATGTTGAGCGTAGCTTTTGGAATGACCCCGGATTCCCCCGAGTTTGAGGTCATGCGTGAAGAGTTTTTCGTGAACTACGAGCGCTGCATGACCGAACGCACCTATGTGTTCGAGGGCGTTGAAGACCTGTTGAGCCAGTTGGAAACTCGCGGAGTGTTGTGGGGTGTAGTCACGAACAAATCAAAACGATTCACCGAGCCCTTGGCCGCTCAAATGCCATTGTTCACGAATGCCTCGGTTGTCATCAGCGGAGATACAACGCCCCACGCGAAGCCTCATCCCGAGCCTCTTTTGGAGGCCGCACGCCGCTTGGAGCTTGATCCGTCCCAATGTGTCTATGTGGGCGATGATGAACGTGACATTCTTGCGGCGCGTGCAGCCGGCATGTACTCCGTGGCCGCGTGCTACGGATACTTGGGTGCCAAGGCAGATACAGCGGAGTGGGGTGCGGACGTAGAAATTAAATCTCCGGCCCAGCTCTTGCAAAGTCTGACCAGCGCCTAAAATAGGGGTTGAGGGGCTGCACTGGTTTCGACGTGGATTGGAATCGCTGTGGTGCATGTCGAGCTGAATGCGCTCGTAAAACAGATTCAAACAAACTAACTGCAAACGACGAACGTTTCGCACTCGCTGCTTAATAACCAGTGAGCCTTACAACGGCAGGCCGATGGGCCGGGCAAGGGTGGCGCAAGCTGTCCAGGCTGTAAGGTCATTCACATCGGCTGGCTTTTTACCGGGTACCTTGGTGAGAGGCGAGAAAGTAGGGTACTGGCGTCCGGCATAGCGTGCGACTGCGCGATTCCGGTGGCGAGACTCAAATCAGACCGCTAAACATGTAGATCTGCTCGAGGAAGTTTTGCGGACGCGGGTTCAAATCCCGCCAGCTCCACCACTCTCAATGAAAAAGCCGCTTGCTGGTAGACAGCAAGCGGCTTTTTTCTTTTCCGGATATTTTGTATCAAACGGACTGCTAGCGCCCATGAGATATGCGTCAGCAGCTCCTGTTTTGATAGCGTTTTCGACGGTGTATCTGACGATGACTACTCATCTACGCGATTGCTGCGGGCTCGCTTGATGCCACTGCGTTGGGCTTTGTCTTCCCGTCTGCGCACGCGGGATGCGTAGGTGGGCCGCGTCGCCTTACGCAGCAGAGGCTCAATGGCAGCGGCCTCCAGGATGGCGCGCAAGCGTTCGTAGGCATCCTGGCGGTTCAGTTCGCGTGTGCGGTGCTGTTGGGCTTTGAGTATCAGGACCCCTTCCCGTGTGATGCGGCTGTCAGCGCTTTGCAGCAAGCGCTCTTTCATGGTGTCCGGCAGTGAAGAGCCCGGAATATCAAATCGCAAATGGATGGCACTGGAAACTTTGTTGACGTTCTGGCCACCGGCGCCTTGAGCGCGGATGGAGATCAGCTGTGCTTCCGCGGCAAAGCGGTCAAAAAGAAAAGCCACGGTGGAGTGTTTAGGCGGTTAGACTGCCTCGCACCATACCACTCCCGAACAAGGACTCTCCCATGGCCAAAGGTCAACAAAAATCCAACAAAGAGTCCAAGAAGCCCAAGAAGGACAGTACTGCGCCCAAGCCCTTGTCCAGCGGGGAGCCGGTGCGCGCCACGGTGACGACGGCGGTGATGCCACGCGGCAAGCTCAAAAACAAGGCCTGACGAATCAGGCCTTTTAGGTTTACAGAAGCGCTTGAGTTTCTGAGTAGGTGGGGGGCTGGCAGCCCGCCCTGGAACAGTTGATGGCCGCAGCCTGCATGGCTTCCGTCAAGGTTTGATTCACGCGTCCTTTGCCATCGGCATTGAGGACCCAGTCGCCCAGGCAATTGCCCCAGAATGTGTCTCCTGCGCCGACCGTGTCGACCACGGTCGTGCGTGGTACGTCTGCATCTGCAAAAGCGCCGTCCACTTCCAGCCAGGCTCCTTGTCCGCCAAAGGTCAAGGCGATGCGGCTGGCGCCTTGGTCACGGAACAGTGCGGCAATCTGGAGACCTTTTGCCCGGCTTGGGGCATGTACACCGAGCAACTCCAGGTCTTCGTCGCTGGCTTTGATCCAGTCGGCCAGCTTGGCCACTTGCTTCACTGCTTCCACATAAGCAGCCAAATCAGCTGCGAGTTTGGGGCGCAGGTTCACATCCACACTGATGATCCAGCCCAAGTCCTTGGCGCCTTGGAGGATCGCAAGCACCTTGGTGTGCTCGGGCGGCACCAACAGCAGGGACCCGGTGTGTAGCACGCCGGGCGGGTGGACTTTGAGCATGGCCAGCACGCTCTCGACGGTGTAGTCTCGGTCCGCGATGCCTTCGCGATAGAAGCCATAGCTAGGCTGGCCGTCCGTAATCTGCACCACGGCGAGCGAGGTCGGCAAACGACTCTCACCGGCCAGCACTTGGACCCCGTCTTGTTGCAGTTGCAGGCCCAGTTGCTGCCCGAAGCGGTCAGTGGACAGCGGGTTCACATAGCCCACCGGCGCACCGCGCAGTGCAGCTGCACGCGCCATGTTGTATGGGCTGCCGCCCATAAAAGGGCGCAAAGTCCCGTCAGGCTGCGAGAGGCAGTCCATCAATGCTTCACCGAGTACCCAGATAGATGCTGTCATTTTTTCAAAAGTCGTTGACGACGGATCACGTCAATCCACACAGCCACGATCACCACCGCACCGATGGCCATCATCTGTTTGAACTGCGAAATTTCCATCAAGTTCATGCCATTGCGGATCATGGTGATCAACACGGCGCCCAAAAGGCTGCCCCAGATACTGCCACGTCCGCCAAAGAGAGAGGTGCCGCCCAGGATGACCGCCGCAATGGCGTCCAGCTCGAACATCTGTGCCATTTTGCCGCTGGACGAATCCATGCGGGCCATCAGCACCAGCGCACCAAGAGCACAGCTTAAGCCGGATACCACATACACGCCTAGCTTGTACCAGCGGATATTGATACCGACTTGTCGTGCACCCATTTCATTGGAGCCCATGGCATACACATAGCGCCCCAGCTTTGTGCTGGAAAGAATGAATGCCATCACCACGAAAAAGATACCGGTAATCCAGATCGGCATGGGCACGCCCAAAAGCTGGCCGTAACCGATGAAGGGCATGGGGTCGGGCATACCGGAGTTGTCGAAGCCGCCGGTGGACTCAAAGGCCAGGCCGCGCCACAAGGTCAGGCCACCCAAGGTCACGATAAAAGAAGGGATGCCGACAAAAGCCACCAAGTAGCCGTTAAACAGGCCCACAGCGGCGCCAATGGCAAATGCTGCTGCGATACATAGGTAGGGATCAATCCCGAGTTTGATCATCATGTGGCCCGCCACTGCGCCTGCAAGTGCGGTTAGGGCGCCCACCGCAAGGTCGACACCGCCGGTCAGGATCACAAAGGTCTGGCCACCCGCCAACAGGGCGATGACAGAGGCCTGCACCAGAATGTTGGACAAATTGCCGGTGGTCAGAAA
>RFQA01000178.1 GCA_009925925.1 Betaproteobacteria bacterium | reverse complement strand
TTTGCTGTTGGTCAGGTTGCGGAAACCATTTTCCCAATAGGCCAAGCCGACCAGGCCTTTGTCCTGGAGCTTGTTGCGGATTTTGTCGCCGACCGGGCCGTCCAGCAGTGCATCCGCTTCCTTGGCGTTGCTGATCAGGAAGGGGGTATCCCACAGTGCCATTTCTTTGGTGATGCCGACCAAGGTGGCGGTGGAGCCGACCATCATTTCCTGCGCGCCACCGATCAGGGAGTTTTGCATCTGGACGTCGGGTCCGAGGGCGGCCGCACCGATGGTGCGAACCTTCATCTTGCCGCCGGACGCTTTCTCCACGGCCTCGGCAAACACCTTGGCAGCGCGGCCCTGGTTGCTCTGCTCATTGAGGCCGTAGCCAAAGCGAATCAGGCGGGGCTTGATGTCTTGGGCCAGTGCAGGCAGCGCGGCACTGAATACAGCAGCACCAGCCACGGCCAGAACGGCGCGACGGAACAGTGGGCGGGAAGCTTTCATGGTATGTCTCCAGAGTAAGTGTTGTTGTGTTGCGAAAGGGAAAAACGCTTAGCGCATCCACGCCACCGGCGCGGTCACGATCTGCGGGAAAAGCACGAAGAGAAACAAAATCAGCGTGTAGGTGATCAGGAACGGATTCACCCCCTGCACCACGCGGTGCAGCGGCAAACGCCCTACCCCGGCCACCACGTTGAGCACCGTGCCCACGGGCGGTGTAATCAGCCCGATGGCGCCGTTGAGCACGAACATCAGCCCGAAGTACACGGGGTCAATACCTGCCTTGACGGCGATGGGCAACATCACCGGCGCAAAAATCAGGATGGTGGGCGTCAAGTCCAACGCGGTACCCACGAGGATCAACACCAACATCATCACCAGCATCAACAGGCGCGGGCTCTCCACCAAGGGCCCTAACCAGCCCGAGAGCACACTGGGCAAATCCGCCAGGGTGATCATGTAACTGGCCACCTGAGCCCCTGCGCACAGGAACATCACGATGGCAGTGGTCTTGGCAGCCCGGACCAGCACCCCGTAAACCTCTGCGACCTTCATTTCGCGGTGAACCAACAAGGCCACCACCAGGGCATAAAACGCCGCCACGACGGCAGCTTCGGTAGGCGTAAACACGCCCGACTTCATGCCGCCGATGATGATGACCGGCATCAGCATGGCCCAGAAGGCTTTCAGCGTGGCCTGCAGGCGTTCACGCATGGGCATGGGCTGGCCTTCGGGCAACTCGATGTTGCGCAACACCAGCTTCCAGGCCACGATCAATCCCGCGCCCATGATCAAACCGGGCACGATGCCGGAGAGGAACAGGGCCGAGATGGACGTGTTGGTAGTCACGCCATAAATCACAAACGGCATGCTGGGCGGAATGATGGGCGCGATGATGCCGCCCGACGCCAACAGCCCCGCAGAGGTGTGCATGGGGTAACCTTGCTGGCGCATCATGGGCATCAGGATGGTGGCGAGTGCTGCGGTGTCGGCCAAGGCCGAGCCACTCATGCTGGCCATCATGACCGCCGCGCCGATGGCTACAAAACCCAAACCGCCGCGGATGTGCCCCACCCAGGCTTGCGCCATGGCGATGATGCGCCGGCTGATGCCGCCACTGTTCATCAACTCACCGGCCAGAATGAAGAAAGGCACCGCCAACAGGGGGAAGCTATCCACCCCTGCCACCAGGTTTTGTGCGAGCAGCTGGGTGTCCCAGAAATCCAGCACCCAAGCCATGCCGGCACCGGTCAACACCAGCGCCAAGCCCATGTTCATGCCGATACCCATAAGGGCCAGCATGCCGACGGAGAAAACAATAAATGCGAGTCCTTCGTTGCTCATGGCCTTACTCCACGTCGGCGGTGTGGCCCAGGTCCAGCGGGGCACGTTGAATCAACTCCCACAGCGCCATGGCGCCGATGGACAAGGAGCACAAAAGCGCGGGCAGCGGCAGCAATGCATTCGGGTAGCCCAGCACGACCGAGGTGCTGTCCAACCCGACCACCACCTGCTGCCAGGCACCACGGCCCAACAACACGCAGGCCAGCAACACCAGCACCCGGATGAGTGACGTCATCAGCGCCATCTCGATGGGGCGATCTTTAATAGCCGCAACCAAACTGGTAAATGCCATGTGCTCTCCCGCAGGGTAGGCCGCGGTGGCCCCGATGAAAACCATCCAGACAAAAAGCAGGCGCGACAACTCCTCACTCGCAGCCACACCACTGCCAAAGCCATAGCGCAACACGACATTGACGAATACCGACACCGCCATGACGCCGAGGCAAATCGACATCAAAACATTGGTGAAATGGACAAAGCCAGTGGTGCGCACCTGCGCATCCGGGGTTGGGGGGGTAGTCATTGGGTCTCCTTGTAGGTAGCTAACCATTCAGTCACAGCGGCTTGCAAATAGTCCAGCGGCTGCATGGCATCCAGGGTCAACACGCCGTACTCCCCATCGGGGGACTCCAACGTGGCAAATTGGTTGTCCACTAGGCTGGTGGAAAAAAAGTGGCTGGCTGCCCGGGCGGTCACGCGGGCTTGGGCATCCGTTCGACTGATCTCGAGAAATGCAAACAGCAAATCGGGTGCTGTCGCGCGCAGCCGGTCACGGTAAGTGCGCTTGAGCGCAGAGCAGGTCACCACCGCCCCTTGCGGGTGCAGGCGGATCTGCTCGCTCAAGGTGGCGAGCCAGCCTTCGCGGTCGGCATCCGTTAACGCAATGCCCTGCTGCATCTTGCTGCGGTTGGCCGGGCTGTGGTGGTCGTCCCCCTCCACCAACGGCATGCCGGTCGCCGCTGCCACCCGAGCACCGACGCTGGACTTGCCGCACCCGGCCACCCCCATGATCACAATTGATTTCATAGCTTCCATTTTTTGGATAGCGCTATCCAATAATCTTCAAAAAATAGCGGCCTTTTACAAATACATGCAAAATTTGGCGCTACGTAGAACGATGCGGGTTACTACCCTGATCCATCGCTTTCGGATAGCGCTATCCTATGAGAAGATTTCAAAAACCTATTCAGTAGTTTCCCTAGGCCATGAACAACCCCCTCCGGCCGCGCGCCACAGGCCGCGTCACCTTGTCCGATGTGGCGCAGTTGGCCGGCGTCAGCCCCATCACCGTGTCGCGCGCATTGCGGGGTGAGCGCGCGGTGGCACCCGACCTGGTGGCCAAAGTGCGCGCTGCAGCAGACACGCTGGGCTATGTGCCCAACCCTGCCGCGCGCGCCCTGGCCTCAGGCCAGAGCAGCCATGTGGCTGTGCTCATCCCCATGCTGTCCAACGCCTTGTTTGTGGACTTGCTGGAGGCTTTGCAGCAAACGCTCAGGCAAGCCGGTTTTCAAACCCTGATCGGCATCACCCACTACGACCCCAGTGAAGAAGAAAGTTTGTTGCGCGAGCAGCTGCTGCACCGCCCCGCCGGCCTCATCGTGACCGGACTGGAGCGACATGACACCACCCGACAGTTGATCGCACAAAGCGGGGTGCCCTGCGTCCACCTGATGACCACCGAGGCCCCACAAGGTGCCCATTGCGTAGGCTTTTCGCAAATGGATGCCGGCCGCGACATGGCCCGCCACCTGATAAGCAAGGGTTACCGGCGCATTGCCTTTGCTGCGGCCCAGCTGGACCCGCGGACCCTGCAACGCCTGCAGGGCTGGCGCAGTGCCTTGCAGGAGGCCGGTCTGTATGACGAAGTACTGGAGTGGCTCAACCCAGCCCACTCTTCGTTGGGCTTGGGGGCTCGCATGTTTGAGCAGATCATGGGGCAGACGCCACCGGTGGATGCCATATTTTTCTGTAACGACGACCTGGCACAAGGCGCTTTGCTGGCGGCCATGCGTACGGGCGTTGCAGTCCCGCAGCGTGTGGCCATTGCCGGCTTCAATGACCTGACCGGCAGTGACCAGATGGTGCCGCCACTCACCACCGTGCGCACCCCGCGTGCCGAAATCGGCCATGCAGCTGCGCAAATGCTGATCCGCCTGATGCAGGGCGATAGCGTGCCCGACGAAGCAGTGAACCTGGGCTACGCGCTCCAGGTGCGGCAAAGCACCTGAAGCGCACCTGAGTCGCAAGCGCTCAGGGAGCGTTGGACTCCAAACCGCGCAACACCCGGCCGCGGCCTGCCGTCAGGTATTCGGCATACCCGGCCAGACCTGCCACCAGTCGCCACATGGCACGCGCTACCAGAGCCAGACCATGACCGATGTCACGCACCGGGTCCACGACGGCCGCCTGCCAACGGCTGGCCGCGCAATTTTCCGGCGCTGGCACCCATTGCAGCTGAATGCCATCCTGCCCTTTGTAGGCCCAGGCTTCCACCACCACGCGCTGCCCGGCACGCAGTTGCAGATCATGGCCCAGCGCCACAAAGTGGTCACCGGTCTCTGTAAGCGGTGTGTTGCGCGACACGTCCAGCGTCGCCCATGCGCGACCACTGATGACGCGCAGCACGCCGGCAGTGCGGGGCTTGCACGTCACCGCGCGGCCTTGCGGCAGAGTCCAGGGGGTGTTCTCGCACAGCGCCACCTTGCCCATCGCGACATCCACACCGGGTGCTGCCGGAGCGGCGAGGTTCACGCCGGACAGGGAGGCAGACACGAATTCTTGCAACGAGGAAGGGGAAGACGGGCTTTGCGATGACATGGAAAACTCCTTGAAAAGTGTGGATGGGCAAACGGATGATCCTCCCGCCCCACCTTCCCCGTCCAATGAAATCGGGCTATGCTATTCATTCCATTTACGCATGAATTGCACTCTACGAGTCTTCCGCCATGTCTGACGCCATCGCCCCGAATACTGAGATCCGCCTGCGTACCCGCCCTATCGCTGTCGGCCACCTGCGCGCACTGGAAGCCGTGGCACGACATCTGAATTTCAGGGCGGCGGCCGAGGAATTGGCCCTCACACAGAGTGCCGTGAGCCGGCAGATCCAGGCACTGGAGGAGGAAGTGGGGGTACCCCTCTTTTTGCGCCACACGAGGGCTGTGGAGCTCACCGGTGCGGGCGGGCAATTGTTGCGTGCAGCAGTGCCATCCCTTGAGCGTATCGACTCCGCCGTGCGGCAAATACGGCGTACCGCGGGGCGCAAAAGTGTGGCCATTTCGACTTGGGCCTCGTTCGCCTCCATGTGGCTGATCCCGCGCTTGGAAGCCTTTCAGGCGGAGTACCCCGACATCGACATCCGGATCGACGCCACGGACAACCCGGTAGACCTGGACACCAGCGATGTGGACCTCGCCATCCGCTACACCCAGCCCGGCGGGGTGAACTCCGACGCAGTGCGCCTGTTCGGCGAGCAGCTCACCCCGGTAGCCAGCCCATGGTTACTTAAAAGCGGCGCCCCGCTGCGGAAGGCGGCGGACCTGGCCCGCTTTGCCCTGTTGGAGGCCAGCGACACCCACCGCGTGCAAAACCTGGAGTGGCTCACCTGGCGACGTTGGCTGGAGCTCAACCAACAACCCCGACTGGAGCCCAAACGCTGGATGTATTTCAACTACGCGCATCAGATCGCTCAGGCCGCACTGACCGGCCAAGGCATCGCGCTGGCACGCATGCCGCTGGTGGCGGACAGCCTGGCGAGTGGCGACTTGGTGGAAGTGCTACCCGGCGGCCGCATTGACACGCCCATGGTCTATTGGCTTTTGGTGGGCGCTCGCAACAGCAGCCGCCCGGAGATTCAGGCCTTTTGCGACTGGCTGCTGGCCCAAGCCACTATTACGCGCAAAGCCATCGGCGAAGTACCGGACCCTGAAACCCAGGCGCACCCGGACTGAGGGCGAGCAAAAGGAGCCTACCGCGGATTGCGGTGCAGCAACGCATCCATGACAATGCTTTCCATGTCACACATCACACTCGTACGCGCATTGCTACTGGCCTTGGCCGGTGCAATCGCATTCCCGACCCTGGCGCAAAATGACGCACTGATCACCAAGCGGCCCAGCACCTTGCGGGATGCGCCCGCAGATACAGCGGGCACTCTGGCCAGCCTGCCTGCACAAACCCCACTCACACGCCTGCCTGTACGCCAAGGCCCCTATGTGCAAGTACGCACGGCCAATGGCACCACTGGTTGGATGCATTTGTTTGATGTGAGCAGCCCCTCCGAACAAACCAGTGTGGCCGCCACCGCAACGGGCGCGCTACGGGGGCTGACCAACTTTTTCAGCCGCGGTAGCGCGCCGGCCAACAACAGCACCGCTTCGACCACCGTAGGCATCCGGGGATTGGGCGCAGAAGATATTGCCAACGCACAGCCCAACACGGCGGCGCTGGCACAGCTGGAAGGCCAACGCCAGGACGCCGCCCAAGCCCGGCGATTTGCGGACAGCGCTGCCTTGCAGGTGCAAGCGGTGGAACCCTTGCCAACGCCTACCCCGCCGGCGCCACCGGCAGGTCCTGCAGGCCGTCGCATGGAGAGCAACAACTGATGCGCACGACTCACTACGGCGCCATCGCGCGCACGCTCAGCTTGGCGGCACTGACATTACTTTGCGCCCTGCCTGCCGTCTACGCTGAGGAGCCCGGAAAGGCGCTGGGTAATCTGTTTCAAAACTTGCTGAAGCAAGGTGCACAAGCAACTGCGCCGGCAACGGGTGCCCAACACTCAGCAACGACCAACTCCGGGGATCTTGCAAGTCTGTTCAGCCAGTCCATCGAGCAGATTGACGAGGCCAAAGAAATCGAAATGGGCAAGCAACTGGCTGCGGTGTTGCTGGGAGCAAAACCACTGCACCCCAACTTGGCGCTGCAACGCTACGTGAACCGTCTGGGGCGCTGGATTGCCCTGCAATCTGCCCGGCCGGACCTGCCTTGGACCTTCGGGGTACTGGACGACGCGGGCTTCAATGCCTTCGCGGCTCCCGGGGGCTATGTGTTTGTGACCAAAGGACTGGTGGACGCCCTGAACGACGAGTCCGAACTGGCCGGCATTCTGGCGCATGAAATCCAGCACGTGGTGGGCAAGCACCACCTCAAGGCCATGCGCAAAAGCGCTCAGGCGGGCTTGCTGACCAGCCTCATCGCTGCCCGCCTCAGTGAGCGAACCAATGGTGCGTTGCACGGGCAGTTGCTGATGCTGGGCAAAGACATGTATTCCAAAGGCCTGGACCAGAGTGACGAACTCGAAGCCGACCGCGTGGGCGTCGCATTGGCTGCGCGCGCAGGCTTTGATCCCTATGGTTTGGTGGCCGTCTTGCAAGGACTGCGAACCGCTGCACCGGACAACCCGATCTTCAGCCTGCAGCTCAGCACCCACC
>RFQA01000177.1 GCA_009925925.1 Betaproteobacteria bacterium | reverse complement strand
GAGTACCGCGTGCCGGACGACGGGGATACCAAGCCGCGCGCCGTCTGCCCTGCTTGCCACACCATTCACTACGAAAACCCGCTGAATGTGGTGGGCACTGTGCCGCATTGGGGCGACAAGATTTTGCTTTGCAAGCGCAACATCGAGCCACGCTTCGGCAAATGGACCTTGCCCGCAGGCTTCATGGAGCTGAACGAGACTACAGCCGAGGGCGCAGCCCGCGAAACCGACGAGGAAGCCGGCGCCCAATTTGAGCTGGAGGGCCTGTTCAGCCTGCTCAATGTGGCCCGTGTAGGGCAAGTCCACATGTTCTACCGCGCCCGGCTCACGAGTGACCAGTTCAACCCCGGTACCGAGACCATCGAGGCGCGACTCTTCAGCGAGGAAGAAATCCCCTGGGACGAGATTGCGTTTCGCACCGTCAAGGAAACTTTGGAACACTACTTCGCCGACCGCCGCTCGGGGCACTACGGCATTCACACCATCGACATCGCGTGAGCACCGCCATGCTGCCCAGCTATGTAGTGCTGGACCTGGAGACCACGGGTGGCAACGCAACCCAAGACCGGATTACCGAGATCGCTGCGGTACGCATTGATAACGGAGTCGAAACCGCGCGTTGGTCTACTCTGGTGAACCCGGGCGTGCGCATTCCGCCCTTTATCCAGAGCCTGACCGGCATTACCGACGCCATGGTGGAAGAGGCGCCCACCTTTGCCCAGGTCGCCAAACAACTACTTGAATTGCTGGATGGCGCCGTGTTCGTGGCCCATAACGTGCGTTTTGACCACGGCTTCGTTGCCAACGAACTGGCGCGATTGGATGTAACACTCAAGGTCAAGACACTGTGCACCGTGCGCCTTTCGCGCCGGCTGTACCCCCAGCACAAAGGCCATGGGTTGGACGCCATTCTGCAGCGGCATGGTCTGCAAACGCAAGCCCGGCATCGGGCCATGGGCGATGTGGGCGTCGTACTGGCTTGGCTGGATGTGGCCGCGCGCGAACTGGGTGCCGAAGCCCTGCAACGTGAAGCCTTGGGACTACTGCAGGGCAGCGCCGCCCTGCCCCCGCAACTTGAAACCCCTGTGTCGGATATTCCGGATACACCGGGTGTGTATTTGTTTTACGGCGAAGGCAGCATCCCGCTCTATGTGGGCAAAAGCGTGACCTTGCGCACCCGTGTGATGTCGCACTTTCAGGCCTCCACCAAAGTGGCGCGCGAGATGCGCATCCTGCAGGAAATCCGCCGTATCGAATGGCGCGAAACTGCAGGTGAACTCGGAGCATTGCTGCTGGAGTCCCGCCTGGTCAAAGAACTTCAACCCATTCATAACCGGCTACTGCGGCGTGAAAAGCAACTCACGGCTTGGAAGCTTCACGACGACCCGTCCGCACGCCCCTTGCTGCAATTGGTCCGGCTGGACGAGGTGAACGCGGCTGACATGGGACAACTCTACGGCGCCTACCGTTCCAAGCGCCAAGCCATGGACGCCCTGCGCACACTGTGCGAAACGCACCAGCTCTGCCCCAACGCACTCGGGCTGGAATCCGGCAAAGGCGCATGCTTTGCCAGCCAGATCGGGCGCTGCAAGGGCGTGTGCGCGGGCCGCGAAGTACCGGCCTTGCACCGTGTTCGCTTGCAAATGGCGCTCGCTGAGCATCGACTGCAAACCTGGCCCCACCCGGGCCGCATGGGCATCAGGGAGCACAACCCGCTGACCGGAAGAACCGACATCCATGTGTTTGACCAGTGGTGCCACGTCGCAACCGTACATGATGATGACGCGCTACAAGACGCCATCTCTGCGCGTCAGCCCTTGGCGTTTGATCTGGATACCTATCGCTTGCTGCTCAAACGGCTGACCGGAACCGGCCTGCATTCGCGCGAAGTGCTGCACCTACGATCTCAACATGTCCACGCCGGTTAAGCCCCTGCGAGTTCAGTTAGCAGGTGCCTTGCTGGACTTGGTCGTGCAAGTGCCAGAGAGTGGCGAAACTGCCTGGGCAGATACCGCCGCTCGCGCCCACGCTATTGCCCGCAAAGCGGCCAGGCACGCCAGCATGATGGCGGCTACGCTGTCCCTACCGCCGGGCTGGATGGGTTGGCTGACCGTTTTGCCTGAGATGGTGGGAGTCTGGAAGATTCAGGCGCAGATGGTGGCGGACATTGCCGCGCTGCATGGCCGGCGCAGCAGTTTGGGCAAGGAGCAAATGTTGTACTGCCTGTTCAAACATGTTTCAGCACAGCTGTTCCGCGACTTCGCCGTGCGCGCCGGCGAACGGGTGGTGGTGCGTTCCAGCACCATGAAAGCTTTGGAAGCTCTTGCACTGCAAATCAGCGGCAAGCTGCTGGGCTCTGCGCTGAAAAAAGGCGCCTCTCGCTGGATTCCCCTGGCCGGTGCGGTGGGGGTCGGTGCCTATGCGTATTACGACACGCTTCAGGTGGCCAAGAACGCCCATCAACTCTTTGCGGCTGATCCACAATAGGCCTCTTTTTCGACTTTTGTTGATTGCCTCCTCCATGGCTAAACTCTTTTTTCGCTACTCGGCCATGAATGCCGGCAAGTCCACCTCCCTGCTTCAAATCGCCTACAACTACGAAGAACAGGGTCAGCGGGTGCAGCTCTACACCGCGCGCATTGACGACCGCAGTGGCGTAGGCAGCATCGCATCCCGACTCGGCATTCAGCGTCAAGCTGACACGTTTGATGAACACACGGACTTCGAAGCCCTGCTAAGCGCGCAAGCCGGCTTGGCTTGCGTTCTCATCGATGAAGCCCAGTTCCTGCAACCAGAACAGGTGCGCCAGCTGCACCGCATCGCGCACATGGCCAACATCCCGGCGATTTGCTTTGGCCTGCGCTCTGACTTTCAGGGCAAGCCATTCGCCGGGGCAGCCCATTTGCTGACCCTGGCCGATGACATCGAGGAAATCAAAACCATCTGTGCTTGTGGTCGCAAGGCCACGATGAACGTACGGGTTGACGACGAAGGCAAGCGCGTACGCGAAGGCGAGCAAGTAGTTATCGGTGGAAACAACCGTTATCAGCAGGCGTGTGCCCGTTGTTTTTATGAGGGCGTCACTGACCATTGAAACGGAAATAAGGCGCGCGAAACTGCTGCCCAATGACAAAAGCCGTTAAGCATTTCTGCTTAACGGCTTTATCATTTTTTGGTCGGTGTGAAAGGATTCGAACCTTCGACCCCTTGCACCCCATGCAAGTGCGCTACCAGGCTGCGCCACACACCGATCGAGCCTCAAATTATAACCAGATATTCAGGTGTCTTTAGGCTGGTGCCAGAAGAAGTTCACGAATATCCATCAATTCCCTTTTGATGGCCTGCATCTCTATGCCAGCGACCTCATCAGGTGCGGTTTCCGTGATGTCTTCAAAGTCATCGATCTCGACTTCATCCAGCTCAAGAACCTCCATACCGTCCAGCTGAACTTCGCCATTGCGCTTCTTGTCACGCTCGGCCTGAAGCAACTCCTGCATCTTGTTGCGGGCACCGCTGATGGTGAAGCCTTGGTCATAAAGAAGATCACGGATTTTCCGGATCATCAGAACTTCATGGTGCTGGTAATAGCGGCGGTTGCCACGGCGCTTCATCGGCCGCAGCTGCGTGAATTCCTGCTCCCAATAACGTAGCACATGCGGCTTGACGCCACACAAATCGCCCACTTCACCGATGGTGAAATAGCGTTTGGCAGGGATGGGAGGAAGCGTTTTCTCCATTGAAATCAATGCTGTACGAGACAAAGCGTAGAGGTTACTCTAAGTTTTGTCTGTACGCAAAGATTCCTTTACACGGCGACTATAAATAAATCAGCGGCTGTGCTTTAGTTCACGACTCTGTCCTGCCTTCGTCCTGAATTTGCTCTTTGAGCTTGTGGCTCGCGTGAAAGGTCACCACTCTGCGTGCCTGGATGGGAATGGCCTCTCCCGTGCGCGGATTGCGGCCCGGACGGGGGGCTTTGGTCCGAATCTGAAAGTTTCCGAAACCGGAAATCTTCACGTCCGTACCATCGACCAGGCTGCTCGCCATCAGGTCGAAGAAAGCGTCAATCATGTCTTTTGACTCGCGCTTGTTCAGACCGATTTGCTCAAACAGCAAATCGGACAGTTGCGCTTTGGTCAAGGCCGGGGTTTCCAGACTTTCAACAGAAAATTCCATGACTGGGCCCTTTTACGATTCAAGCATTACGCACGCTGACGGGCGCCTACCGACGCCACCAACTGGTCTACCACGGCTTTCATGGCGGATTCAATTTGGTCTTCTGTCAACGTAGCTTCGTCACTGTTCAGAGTAAGACGCAATGCCAGGCTGCGATCAGTACTGCCGGCAACAGATTCAGCGTCTTTGGACACCTTCGGCCGGTAGACGTCGAATAACTGGACATCCCGCAACAAACCTTGCGTGGGCGCGGCGCGCACAGCTGCCACCAAATCTGCGTGGGTGACCTGGTCCCCCACCACCACGGCCACATCGCGCTGAACGGCTTGGAACTTGGCGACACTCTGGAAGACAGGCACTTGGCGTGCAAGGACTGCATCCAGTTCCAATTCAAACACAATGGGTGCATTGGCCAACTCATAGGACTGGCGCCACTTGGGGTGCAGCTCGCCCACGAATCCGATGGAGCGACCGTTGAGTTTGACCTCTGCGGTGCGGCCTGGGTGCAATGCGGGGTGCTGACCGGGTACAAACTCCGGCTTCAAGGGCGCGAGCAAGGCCTCGACATCCCCCTTCACATCAAAGAAGTCTACGCCCTGCTCTTTGCGGCCCCATTGCAATGCATCAGTATCGCCACTGGCCAAGCCGGAGACGCGCATGGGCTGGTCAAAGCCTTCAACCGTGGAATCAGTACTCTTGATTGAGGCATTGCGCAGGAACACTCGCCCCAGCTCGAATACCCGCACACGCGGCGCCTTGCGGGCCAGATTGAAGCGCAACACTTGCAACAAGGATCCGATCAGGGACGAACGCATGACGCTCATCTGGCTGGCAATCGGGTTCAACAGTTTGATGGGGTTCGGGTTACCGGCAAGCTCGTGCTCCCAACGTTCCTCGACAAAACTGAAGTTGATGGTTTCCTGGTAACCCAATGCAGCCAGCGAGTGACGCACTGCAAACGCACTGCGCTGATCTTCTTGGCGAATCTTGGCCGTGATGGGCGCTTGCGGCGGTGTGTGCGGAAGGTTGTTGTAGCCCACCATGCGGGCGACTTCTTCAATCAGGTCTTCTTCGATCTGCAGATCGAAGCGGAAGGACGGAGGGGTTACCGTGATCACACCCTCAGACTCCTGCACCGGCAAACTCAAGCGGCGCAGTGCATCCGCACACTGCGCTTGGGTCAGTGGCATGCCGATGACCTTGACTGCACGCGCAACACGCAGGGAAACAGGTGCAGCAGCAGGAACATTGGCCACGACATCATCAACCGGGCCGCACTGGATGTCAGGCGTGCCACAGATCTCGATGATCAACTGTGTGATTCGCTCGATGTGCTCCACCGTCTGTTGCGGATCCACGCCACGCTCAAAGCGATGACCGGCATCGGTCGAAAAGTTGAAACGGCGCGAACGGCCTGCGATGGACTTGGGCCACCAGAAGGCGGCTTCCACATAGATGTGGCGGGTATCGTCCGACACGGCGGTGGCATCGCCGCCCATGATGCCGGCCAAGGATTCAACTTGCTGCGCATCGGCAATGACACCCACTTTTTCGTCCAAAGTCACGGTGTTGCCATTGAGAAGCTTGAGTTGCTCGCCCTGCTTCCCCCAGCGCACATCGAGTGCGCCGTGGATTTTTTCGAGATCAAATATGTGACTGGGGCGACCCAGCTCGAACATGACGTAGTTCGAGATGTCTACCAAGGGGCTGACGCTGCGCTGGCCACAACGAGCCAGTCGGTCCACCATCCACTGAGGCGTTTTGGCTTTGGTATTGACGTTGCGGATGATTCGCCCGGAAAAACGGCCACACAGGTCTGGAGCACTGATCATGACAGGCACTTTGTCCTGGATCGCGACAGCCGCTGCTGGAAACTCTGGCGCCAACAAAGGGGCACCGGTCAGCGCAGACACCTCACGCGCCACCCCATACACGCTCAGGCAATGCGCGAGGTTGGGCGTGAGCTTGAGGGTGAACAGGGTGTCATCCAGGTCCAGATACTCGCGGATGTTCTTGCCAAGTGGTGCGTCTAGGGGCAGCTCCATCAGGCCGCCATGGTCTTCAGACAACTTGAGCTCACGTGCGGAGCACAACATGCCCTGGCTTTCCACGCCACGGAGCTTGCCGACTCTGATCAAGAAAGGCTTGCCATCTTCGCCCGGCGGCAACTCTGCACCGACCAAGGCACAGGGGATACGGATGCCAACACGCGCATTGGGGGCGCCACAGACGATGTTGAGCAGCTCGGCTTGGCCCACATCGACCTTGCAGACGCGCAAGCGATCGGCATTGGGGTGTTGATCGGCCTCCTTGATTTCACCCACCACGATGTGAGTAAAGGGGGGAGCAACGGGCTTGAGCTCTTCGACCTCGAGCCCCGCCATGGTCAAGGTTTCGGCGAGCTGGGCGGTAGTGATGGCGGGGTTGCAGAAAGTGCGCAACCAGGATTCTGAAAATTGCATGTTCGGGACCGGCGTGGTGGTTGTTCTTGTGGATTACTGGAATTGCGACAGGAAGCGGACATCACCGTCGAAGAACAGGCGCAGGTCGTTCACGCCATAACGCAACATGGTCAAACGATCCGGCCCCATGCCGAAAGCAAAGCCG
Source organism: Betaproteobacteria bacterium (assembly GCA_009925925.1). GTDB lineage: Bacteria > Pseudomonadota > Gammaproteobacteria > Burkholderiales > Burkholderiaceae_C > Allorhodoferax. Next base: position 477 of record RFQA01000177.1, on the reverse strand, counting down.
ATGAACTTCTCAGGGTCCAGGCCCATATTGCGGATCACGTTGGGGTGCACTTGACCGGAGCCCGCGACCTCGAGCCAGCGGCCTGCAAGCAGGCCGGTTTGGAACTGAATGTCGATTTCGGCGCTGGGCTCGGTAAACGGGAAGAAGCTGGGTCGGAAACGCAAAACCAGATCATCCGACTCGAAAAAGGTCCGGCAGAAATCGGTAAAGACGAACTTCAGGTCTTTGAAGCTCACGTTTTCACCCACCCACAGGCCCTCGCACTGGTGGAACATGGGGGAATGGGTAGCATCGCTATCGACGCGGTACGTGCGTCCGGGGGCGATGACACGGATCTCGGGCATGTCACCGGCATAGAGGCCTTCCGAAGAAGCGCCAGAGGCAGCGCGGTGGGCCTTGACGTGCTGCACCGCATAGCGGATTTGCATGGGGCTGGTATGGGTGCGCAGCAGGTTGGGCGCGGCCTCAGAACCACCT
>RFQA01000176.1 GCA_009925925.1 Betaproteobacteria bacterium | reverse complement strand
ATGCGGCTGGGCGACCTGCAGTGGCAGGTGCATGCAGCCCCAGGGCACGACCCTCATTCGGTCATCCTGTTTGAGCCGCAAAGCCGCACGCTGGTGTCCGCAGACGCCCTGTGGGAAAAAGGCTTTGGCGTGGTGTTCCCGGAGCTCGATGGCGATGATGCGTTCGACGAAGTCGCCGCCACGCTGGATGTGATTGAGCGGTTGAACCCTGCCACCGTCATCCCCGGTCATGGCGCCCCGTTCACAGATGCTGTGCAGGCCATTGCGTACGCACGCCAGCGCCTCAATGGCTTTGTGCAGAACCCGGCCAAGCATTTGCAGTACGCGGCCAAAGTGCTGCTCAAGTTCAAGCTGCTCGAAGCCCGCCATTTGCCCCTGCCCGCGCTCATCGCGTGGGCGCGCAACACCAGCTATTTCAACGACACCTTCCAGAGCCACTTTGCCGGCGCCACCTTGGAAGAAGCCACCCGGCAACTGGTGCATGACCTAGTGCGATCCGGTGCTGCAAAGCTGCAAGATGGCGTGGTGTTTGACGCCTGACCCTGAAGGAGATTGTCATGCCCATTACCAAAGGATTCCGCGCACTGGTGGACGAAGCCATGGCACAGGTCACCACCTACAGCGTGGCCGAGGTGCAAGCCCGCTTGCAGGACCCGGCTGTGCAAATCGTGGACATCCGCGATATCCGTGAGCTGAACGACGGCACCGTAGTGGGCGCCTTTCATGCGCCACGCGGTATGCTGGAGTTCTGGGTGGACCCCGAGTCGCCGTACCACAAGCCCTTGTTTGCTGATGAGTCTAAAGAGTTCATCTTGTTTTGCGGTGCGGGCTGGCGCAGTGCGCTGGCCGCAAAGGCATTGCAGGACATGGGCATGAGCAATGTGGCGCACATCGACGGCGGTTGGGGCGAATGGGTGAAGGCCGGCGCGCCCACGGAAACCCTGGAAGCGCAAAAGGTGCGCCGCCAAGCCAAGGGCTGATGCAGCCGAAAGCCAAGGCATGATGGAGGGCATGAAGCCCTTTGTGATGACAGATGCCTGCCCCTGTGGCCGGCAACACCAGAAAAAAACGCTCTCCTACGACCAATGCTGCGGTCGTTGTCTGGAGAGCGAGTCCCCCGCCCCCGATGCTGAGAGCCTGATGCGCAGCCGTTACTGCGCCTTTGTGTTGGAGCGCGAGGCGTACCTTCTCAAAACCTGGCACGCCAGTCACCGACCTGCGCGCATCGAGTTCGACCCCGGCGTCAAATGGTTGGGCTTGGACGTGCGCAGCCACACCGTGCAAGACGCCACCCATGCCGAGGTCGAATTCGTGGCTCGCCAGAAACCTGTCAGTGGTGCGGCGGTGCGGCTGCATGAGCACAGCCGCTTTGTGCTGGAGGCGGGTGCGTGGCTGTATGTGGATGGAGACCAACGATGAAATTTGAAGCCGTTTTGTTTGACTGCGATGGCGTGCTGGTGGACAGCGAGCTGATTACCAATGGCGTGTTGCGCGACATGTTGGCCGAGCAGGGCTGGGCCATGAGCCTGCAGGAGTGCATGACCGTGTTTGTGGGCAAAGCCGTGATGGACGAGCGCGCCCGCATTGAAGCGGAAACCGGCAAGCCGCTCACGCCCGAGTGGATGGCGTCCTTCCGCGCACGCCGTAATGCCGCGCTCATGGAGCATGCCAAGCCCATCCCCCACGCACCCGAAGCAATTGCCCGCATTCACGCGGCCTATGCGGGCCAGATCGCCTGTGCTTCCGGCGCAGACTTGCCCAAGGTCCTGATGCAAATGGGCAAGACCGGCTTGTTGCCGTACTTCGAAGGGCGGGTGTTCAGTGGCCACGACCTGCCGCGCTCCAAGCCCCACCCGGATGTGTACCTGGTTGCGGCTGCTGCGCTGGGTGCAGACCCGAAGCGCTGCGCTGTGGTCGAGGACACGGTGACCGGTGTCACAGCGGGTGTGGCCGCAGGCGCTACCGTGTTCGGCTACGCCCCCCAGGGCGACGGGCAAGCTTTGCTGGACGCGGGCGCGTCGCAGGTGTTTGCTTCGATGGCGGATTTGCCCACACTGCTGGGGGCTTGAGCGCTCAGGTTCCGGGTGTGGCGCTGCGCCGGAACTCGGCCGGCGTCTGTCCGGACCATGTTTTGAAGGCGCGGATAAAGCTCTTCTCGTTCTGAAAACCTGCGGCCTCCGCCACCTGCTTGATGGGTCGCTGGCTGCGCAGCAACAGGTCGCTAGCTTTGCCATGGCGCACCTCATCTTTGAGGGCCTGCAGTGTGGCGCCTTCTTCCTTGAGTTGGCGGTGCAAGGTGCGGGGGGATACGTTCAGCAGAGCGGCTAGTGCCTCTGCACTATGGGTGTCTTGGGGCTGGGCGCTCAGCAGCTGGCGCACCTGCTGCACCAGCAAGCGGTCGCGCCGGTACTGGTGCACGGTGAGTGGCAGGGCGTTTTGCAGCATTTGCTGCAAAGATTTTTCGTCCCGCCGCAGGGGGAGCTTCAGGTACTCCGCATCAAAAACAATAGCGGCCCGCGCTTGCTGGAAGCGCGTGGGGCCCGGAAACAGAACCGCGTAGGCATCTGCGTGCGGCGGAGGTTCAAAGGGGAAGTCCGCCTGCAGCAGGGTGATGCGCGAGTCGATCAGCCAGCAGGCAACGCCCAGCACGTTGCGCAGCACGGAGACCATGCAGAACTCGCGGAATGGCTCAGGTAGCTGGTTTGCTGGGGGCGGACAAGGTGGCTGGAGTTTTTGCTCCGTGTCCCCCGCCCGCTTTGCGGGCTCCTCCTTGACCTGCGCAAAAACTCCAGCCACCCCGTCCTCGGACCAGCCGTTCTCTGTGAACGTGATGATGGCGGTGTCACCGGCTGTGCTGAGGGTGAGTGTGATGTCGGGTGCGATTAAGGCGTGGTGGCGGCACCAGCGGCTTAGTGCGACGTACAAGGTGGGCGCTGAAATCGAGGCGCGGGCCAGCATGCCGTAGCTGCCCCAGGGCAAGCGACGGCTGAACCAGCCCAGTGCTTCGTCGTCCAGTTCCCGCATAGCCGTCTCTGACAGCCGTTCCATCTGCCAAGCCGTGATGCGGGCGTTCGTTTTCTGCAAAGCACTTGGCGTAATCTGCACCATCTTCAGTGCATGGGATGGGTCTTTCCCGTACCGCACATAAGCCTCTACCATAGCTTGGGCAAAAGCCATGGGGGTGGCGGCAACAGGGGGTTGGGAAGGCATGTCGCCAGTGTGCCAAAAATTGCGCCTCTTTTGGCGCAATTTGCAACCTTTGCGGTGGGGCTGATGTGCGCGGCAGCCGCACAATGCCACTTGACCAAACAACCTCCACCGGATGCGCCCATGACGATGCTGGAATCCAAACTCAACCCGCGTTCTGCCGACTTCGCAGCCAACGCTGCTGCCATGCGTGCGCTGGTGGCGGACCTGAATGCCAAGATCGACAAAGCGGCGCTCGGCGGTGGCGATGCAGCCCGCGCGAAGCACACGGCCCGCGGCAAGCTGCTACCGCGTGACCGGGTCGGCATGCTGCTGGACCCAGGCACGCCCTTTCTGGAGCTCTCTCCTTTGGCTGCACTGGCCATGTACCCCGACCGCGACGGCACTGATAGCGCGCCCTGCGCCGGCGTGATTGCAGGCATCGGCCGCGTGAGTCGGGTGGACTGCATGATCGTCTGCAATGACGCCACGGTAAAAGGCGGCACCTATTACCCGCTCACCGTCAAGAAGCACTTGCGCGCCCAGGAAGTGGCCGCACAAAACAACCTGCCCTGCATCTATCTGGTGGACTCCGGCGGTGCCAACCTGCCCAACCAGGACGAGGTCTTCCCTGATCGTGACCACTTCGGCCGCATCTTCTTCAACCAGGCCAATATGAGCGCGCAGGGCATTGCGCAAATCGCGGTGGTCATGGGCAGCTGCACGGCAGGTGGCGCCTATGTACCCGCCATGAGCGACGAGACCATCATCGTTAAAAACCAGGGCACCATCTTTTTGGGTGGCCCCCCGCTGGTGAAGGCAGCCACCGGCGAAGTGGTGACCGCCGAAGACCTGGGCGGTGGCGATGTGCACACCCGCCTCTCCGGCGTGGCCGACCACCTGGCACAAAATGATCTGCATGCGCTCTCATTGGCGCGTGAGGCGATTGCGCATTTGAATAAAAATAAAGCTCCAGCGCCCGAATTGCGTGCGCCAGTAGCTCCTAAATATGTAGCAGAGGAGTTGTATGGGGTCATCCCCACTGACACCCGCAAGCCCTTTGACGTGCGCGAAATCATCGCCCGCATCGTCGACGGCTCAGAGCTGCATGAGTTCAAGCCCCGCTATGGCACTACGCTGGTGTGCGGCTTTGCCCATGTGGAGGGCATGCCGGTTGGCATCATTGCCAACAACGGCATTTTGTTCAGCGAGTCTGCGCTGAAGGGTGCGCACTTTATCGAGCTGTGCTGCCAGCGCAAGATTCCGTTGGTGTTCCTTCAGAACATCACCGGCTTCATGGTCGGCCGCAAGTACGAGAACGAAGGCATCGCCCGCAACGGCGCCAAGATGGTGACGGCCGTGGCCACTGCCCAGGTGCCCAAGTTCACCATCATCATCGGCGGCAGTTTCGGTGCCGGCAACTACGGCATGTGCGGCCGCGCCTACAGTCCGCGTTTCTTGTGGATGTGGCCCAACGCACGTATCTCGGTCATGGGTGGCGAGCAGGCGGCCAGCGTGTTGGCGACCGTGCGTCGCGATGGCATTGAAGGCAAGGGTGGCACCTGGAGCGCAGACGAAGAAGAAGCCTTCAAAGCGCCCATCCGCCAGCAATACGAGGAGCAGGGCCACCCGTATTTCGCTACCGCCCGCTTGTGGGATGACGGCATCATCGACCCTGCAGACACCCGCCGCGTGCTGGCACTGGGCCTCAGCGCGTCATTGAATGCGCCCATTCCCGAGACAAAATTCGGCGTATTCCGCATGTAATTTTGAAAGGGGAGAGGAATGCGTTTTCGATTTTGGTTTGTCATAGCAGGTTTGTATGCGTTGATGTTGATGCCGTACGCACGGGCACAAACGGTCCCTGCTACGCCCACTGAAGTGTTGTCCAAGGATATGCGCGAGGAAGTTGTGCGCATCCCTGTCACGGTCAAAAACCTGTATGGCAGGGAGGAGACCAAGCCCATGCCGGTGACCATTTACCGTCCGACAGGGGAGGGGCAGTTTCCCTTGCTGGTGTTCAACCATGGACGGGCCGTTGCGGCCAAGCGGGCGTCACAGGGGCGCTACCGGCCGGATAACGCAGCACGCTATTTCACCGCCAAAGGACTGGTGGTGATGGTGCCCACGCGCATCGGCTACGGGGAAACTTACGGCGACTTTGATCCGGAGGACACCGGGGGAGCTAACAGTCCGCGATTTGAGGGCTTTGCTGAAGCGGTGTACACCCAGGTCATGGCGACAGTGTCCATGGCCAAAACCTTGCCTTATGTGGATGCGAGTCGTTGGGTCGTAGCCGGGCAAAGTGCGGGTGGCCACACCTCCGTGATCGTGGTGTCCAAATCGCCGCCGGGGCTCGTAGGCGGCATCAACTTCGCGGGCGGCTCCGGCGGCAACCCTTACACCCGGCCCGGGCAACCCTATGCGCCGCAGGCCGTGGAGTTCTTCTGGGGCGGTTTAGCCAAGACAGCCAAAGTGCCCATGATCTGGTTGTACTGGCCGAATGACAAATACTGGGGCTCAGAGGTACCCAAGTCCTGGCACAAGGCCTGGGTCTCCAACGGCGGTAAAGCCGAGTTGCCGGTGTTCGGCCCCTCTCCCGGTGACGAAGGGCACCATGGCCTGGACGAAGACATGGACCATTGGCTGCCGCCGGTCGATCATTTCTTGGGGCAGCTGGGGTTCACAGCATCCGCCATCATGACGCGCCCGCCGGCTACAGGTTTTGCCGATGTGAATGACGTGAGCAAAGCGCCTGTGCGTGAAGAGCTCAAACAGGGTTACCAGCAGTTCTTGGGTACCAAGCTGCCCCGTGCATTTGCGGTCACCGAAAAAGGCGGCTACGGTAGTGCGACCGGCGATTACGCCGTGGGCCGTGCTATGGGCAAGTGCCTTCGGTTCGGGTTGAAGTGCAAGCTCTACGCCGTGGACAACGACGTCGTCTGGACGGGCAAATGACCCACGCAATGCAGTCCTTTTTCCGGTTTGTCTCAGGGGGTGTGTTGACGCTCGGGTGCATCGTGCATGCCATGGCCACGCCCCTGACCCGGGAGGTCAGTTTTGCAAGCGAGGAGCCGGGCGTCACGCTCAAGGCCTATTGGACTGCGCCTTTAGGGGCGGCCAAAGCGCCTGCAGTCATTGCGTTGCACGGTTGTGGCGGGCTGCCGCAAGACAGGGCTAGCTTGAACTATGCGCAAAACCGCTACATCCGCATCTTCCAGGATGCGGGCATGGGTGTGTTGTACCTGGACAGTTTCGGTCCACGTGGCGTCAACAGCATCTGTGAGCAAAAGCCCGGCGAACGCACACTGACCGAGGCTAACCGCCGGCAGGATGTGCTGGCGGCCCTGCAATGGCTTGCCGCTCAACCCGAGGTGGATGCCAGCAAGCTGGCAGTGGTGGGCTGGTCCCACGGCGGGCAGACTGTGCTGGCCACCGCCGACCGCAGCATCGACAGTGTGGCCCAAGCCCGCGTCAAGCCCGCAGCGCTGGTGGCGTTCTACCCCGGGTGCAGTGCCTTTGAGAAGCAATGGGCTTACAGCGTGGTGGCGCCCCTGCTGGTGATGAGCGGTGAGTTGGACAACTGGACGCCAGCGGCCCCCTGCAAGGCACTGACGGATCGCTTGGCCGGTGCCAAGCAGCCGGTGCGCTTTGTGCAGTTCCCCGGCAGTTACCACGCTTTTGACAGCGCAGCGCCTGTGGTCGAGCGTGACAACGTTGGGGGCACCAAATCCGGCAAAGCCATGGTGGGGGGCAACCCGGAAGCGCGGGTGGCGTCTGCGCGCGAGATGTTGCAGTTTTTGTCTCGCGAACTGGCGTTTCCGGTGGACCTGTCTGTGCTGGACGACACCGTGCATGCCGCCCCGGTGCCTGCACCCAGTGGCTTTGCAGCGTTGACGAATGTGGATGCGCTGCCCCGCATCAGCGAGAAGGGCAAGGCGCTGTACCGCGAATGGTTGGAAAAGCCTTTTCCCCGCGCGGTCGCCCTGTCAGACAGAGGTGCCCTTGCCCGCGGATACGGCCGCACCGCCATGGAAACCGCCATCAAAAACTGTGAAAAGTTCGGCAACCCTTGTCGCCTCTACGCGGTAGATGACCAAGTGGTTTGGACCAGCCCCTAGGCGTGGGCTACACACGCCCTCTCAAAGAAAGAGACTCTATGTTCACCAAAATCCTGATCGCCAA
>RFQA01000175.1 GCA_009925925.1 Betaproteobacteria bacterium | reverse complement strand
GCGGGAGCGGCTTTCTTCGCTACCACTGCTTTTTTAGCAGGAGCAGCTTTCTTCGCGGGAGCGGCTTTCTTCGCGGGAGCGGCTTTCTTCGCTACCACTGCTTTTTTAGCAGGAGCAGCTTTCTTCGCGGGAGCGGCCTTCTTAGCGGCCGGTTTTTTTGCAGTTGCCATCATGTTCTCCTTGATCAAGGTGCAAGAAGCACTTTCCGCTGCGTATCTGGCAGAAAGTGATTCATGCCACTGGGCGCTTTCCCAGCGGCATGAACTCGGTGTCGCACACCCATTGAACTGAACGAGCAGTTGCAGAACAGGGGCGAAAACTGGAGCGGCATCACGAGTTGATTAATCCCAGGACAGCGCGCCGCCGGACTGGTACTCGATAACACGCGTCTCGAAGAAGTTACGTTCCTTCTTCAAGTCAATCATTTCACTCATCCACGGGAACGGGTTTTCCTCATTCGGGAAAAGTGCTTCCAAGCCGATTTGTGTAGCACGTCGGTTTGCGATGTAACGTAAATAGCCCTTAAACATCGAAGCATTCATGCCGAGCACGCCGCGTGGCATGGTGTCTTCTGCATAGCGGTACTCGAGTTCGACCGCCTTCTCGAAAAGTGCCTTGATCTCAGCCTTGAATTCCGGTGTCCACAGATGGGGATTTTCCAGCTTCAATTGATTGATCAAGTCGATACCAAAATTGCAGTGCATGGACTCATCGCGCAAGATGTACTGATACTGCTCCGCAGCACCGGTCATTTTGTTCTGGCGACCCAAAGCGAGAATTTGAGTGAAGCCCACATAGAAGAACAGGCCTTCCATCAGGCAGGCAAACACAATCAAGGACTTCAGCAACACCTGGTCGCTTTCAGGCGTTCCAGTGTGGAAGTTCGGGTCCATGATGGCCTCGATAAAGGGAATCAGAAATTCATCTTTATCGCGGATGGACTGGACTTCGTTGTACGCGTTGAAGATTTCACTTTCATCCAGACCCAGGGACTCCACGATGTACTGATACGCGTGGGTGTGAATCGCCTCTTCGAATGCTTGGCGCAACAGAAACTGGCGGCATTCAGGCGCTGTGATGTGGCGATAGGTGCCCAACACAATGTTGTTAGCAGCCAAAGAGTCTGCTGTCACGAAGAAGCCGAGGTTGCGCTTGACGATGCGACGCTCATCTTCGGTCAGGCCATTGGGATCTTTCCACAACGCAATGTCACGCGTCATGTTGACCTCTTGCGGCATCCAGTGATTGGCGCATGTGGCGAGGTACTTTTCCCAAGCCCATTTGTACTTGAAAGGAACCAACTGATTGACGTCAGTTTGTCCGTTGATGATGCGTTTGTCGGATGCCTTGACGCGATGTCCGCCAGCACTCGGCTTGGCAGATGGCATCGCAGCGGACAGCGGGGTCATCGATGTTTGCGCAGCAAATGCAGAAGACACCGGTGCATGCGCTACTGCGTCATTTCCAGACGGATTGCGCGCGTAATTCAACGGCGATGCGGGCTTGACTTCTTCGTCCCAGGACAACATAGATAATTCCAATTTGCAGATTATGTGAGCAGTGAATTGAATTGAAAAGTAATCACGCAATTCACTGAAAATTTGTGTTGTTCAATAGCATCGCAATTTGCATCGCGACGCTATTGAAATCACTGGCAGGACTCGCAGGTCGGGTCGTCAACGCCACAGAACTTGATGTCTGTTGCAGCATTGCTGGCCAGTTCCATTTGGGCTTGTGCCGCTGCCGCAGCAGCTTCCAAGGCACTCGACATTTTGGTGGAGCCCTGCGCATCGTTGCCGGATGACACTGCATTCAAACGCCCCGCTGTCACCGTCGATTTTTCAGCGTGTGTCGCAGACATGGTGCGGAGGTAGTAGGTGGTTTTGAGTCCACGCAACCAGGCCAGCTTGTAGGTCTCGTCCAGCTTCTTGCCGGAAGCACCCGCCATGTAGATGTTGAGAGACTGCGCTTGGTCGATCCACTTCTGGCGACGAGCTGCCGCTTCCACCAACCAGCGTGTTTCCACTTCGAATGCGGTGGCATAGAGCTGTTTGATTTCTTGCGGTACGCGATCAATCGGGCTCAGGGAACCGTCGAAATGCTTCAGGTCCATGACCATCACGTCGTCCCACAAGCCAAGTCGCTTGAGATCGCGCACCAGGTAGCTGTTAATGACGGTGAATTCGCCGGACAGGTTGGACTTGACCGACAGGTTGCCGAAGCAAGGCTCGATGGATGCATCCACACCAATGATGTTGGAAATGGTGGCGGTAGGCGCAATGGCCACGCAGTTGGAGTTGCGCATGCCGTCAGCGGCGATCTTGTTGCGCAAAGCATTCCAGTCCAGTGTGGAAGAGCGGTCGACTTCCACATAGCCGCCACGGGCGTTTGCCAACATGTCCAGAGTGTCTGGTGGCAGCACGCCCTTGTCCCACAGGCTGCCCTTGTAGCTGTGGTACTTGCCGCGCTCACGTGCCAAGTCGGTAGAAGCCCAATAGGCGTAGTAGCTGATCGCTTCCATGGACTGGTCTGCGAACTCGACAGCCGCATCGCTGGCATAAGGAATGCGCAGTTCATACAGGCTGTCTTGGAATGCCATCAGACCCAGGCCTACAGGGCGGTGGCGCATGTTCGAGTCACGTGCCTTCTTCACCGCGTAGTAATTGATGTCGATCACGTTGTCCAGCATGCGCATGGCGGTGGAGATGGTGCGCTTGAGCTTGTCGTGGTCGAGCGCACCGTCTTTCAAGTGCTGCAGCAAGTTCACCGATCCGAGGTTGCACACGGCAGTCTCAGTGTCGGATGTGTTCAGGGTAATTTCAGTGCAGAGGTTGGAGGAATGCACCACACCTGCGTGCTGTTGTGGGGAGCGCACGTTACATGCGTCCTTGAATGTGATCCATGGATGTCCGGTTTCGAACAGCATAGTCAGCATCTTGCGCCACAGGTCGCTGGCCTGGACGGTGCGGGATGGCTTGATCTCACCACGCGCCGCTTTCTCTTCGTAGACGACATAGGCCTTTTCGAAATCCGCCCCGAACAGGTCATGTAGATCGGGCACGTTGGATGGAGAGAACAAGGTCCAAGTACCCTTTTCCATCACACGGCGCATGAACAAATCCGGAATCCAGTTCGCGGTATTCATGTCGTGGGTGCGGCGGCGGTCATCACCCGTGTTCTTGCGCAGCTCCAGGAACTCTTCAATGTCCAAGTGCCATGTTTCGAGATAGGTACACACTGCACCTTTGCGCTTGCCACCTTGGTTCACAGCCACAGCTGTGTCATTCACCACTTTCAGGAAAGGCACAACACCCTGAGATTCGCCATTGGTTCCCTTGATGTGGGAGCCCAGTGCACGTACGCGTGTCCAATCATTGCCCAAGCCGCCCGCAAACTTGGAAAGAAGTGCGTTTTCCTTGATGGATTCGTAGATGCCATCCAAATCATCAGGCACGGTGGTCAGGTAGCAGCTGGACAATTGCGAACGCAAGGTACCACTGTTAAACAGGGTCGGTGTGCTGGACATGAAGTCGAAGCTCGACAGCACTTCGTAAAACTCGATCGCGCGGGCTTCGCGGTCAATTTCGTTGAGCGACAGGCCCATCGCCACGCGCATGAAAAACGCCTGTGGCAACTCGATGCGGGTCTTGCCTTCATGCAGGAAGTAGCGGTCATACAGGGTTTGCAGGCCCAGGTAATCGAACTGCAAGTCTCGGCTGGCCTTGAGGGCTTGGCCCAAGCGTTTCAGGTCAAATTGCTGCAATTTTTCATCCAGCAGTTCGGCCTCTACGCCGCGCTTGATGAAGCCGGGGAAATAGTCTGCATAAGCCTCCTGCATATCTGCTTGGGCTACATCGCGCCCCAACACTTCGCGCGAGATCGTGTGGAACAGCAAACGCGCAGTGGCGTAGGTGTAGTCTGGGTCTTTTTCGATCAAAGTACGAGCCGCCAAAATAGCTGCCTTGTAGACCTCGTCCAAGGGCACACCGTCGTACAGGTTGCGCATGGTTTCCGCCAGGATAGGTGCTGCCTTGACATCAGCCCCCAGGCCGGAACAAGCCGTTTCGATGCGGGACTGGAGCTGAGCCAGATCCAAGGGCACCCGCTGACCGTTGTCAATCACGTGAATGACGGGTGCTGCAGGAGCCTCTGTGGCCACCTGTTTGGCACGCTCTTGAGTGCGGCGCTCACGGTAGAGCACGTATGCGCGTGCAATTTCATGGTGGCCGCCGCGCATCAGGCCCAACTCGACCTGGTCTTGCACGTCTTCGATATGGAAAGTTCCGCCACCGGGCCTTGAACGAACCAAGGCGCGGATGACCTGCTGGGTCAACCCATCAACGGTTTCCCGAACGCTGGCGGATGCAGCGCCTTGGGTGCCGTGTACCGCGAGAAATGCCTTCATCATGGCAACTGCGATCTTGTTCGGCTCAAAGGGCACGACGGCGCCATTGCGGCGAATGATCTGGTACTGCGCAAATGCGTTTGTTACGGACGATTCTGCTCCCGGGACGGGAGAAAGCAGAGGGGCTGTAGTGGTTGGTACAGCAGTAGAAATAGATTGCATGATTTCCTCGTCTAAATCGATGTTTTTTTGTGGTGATCCGGTGTCAGTCATGGTTGTCACGGTGACGCCATATGTCCATGCGCAACAATCAGGGCACACTATATCTGGGGTCTGTGGTGGTGACAAGCCACTACCGGTAGTGTATCTGCCTCGAGGCGGTGATTTGCTCAGCGCAAACCCGAGGGTGCATCTGCACCAGTGTTTTCATGGTGTTGCCGAGCCTTGAAATCCGGTGTTTTTGCGCCCCATCGCAAGTGTTGACGCGGTTCAGCAGCACATTTCATCGGGAATCGCGCGCCGGTTCTGAATACGCACTATTGGGGTGCGTTCAAACAGGCTTCAAAATATATTTTGAGATGTGCGAACTCAGATTTGTCCGGTGTCGCTTTGTGGCACCCCGGCAGGAAAATGCCATCCGGAAATCTCTGGCCAAAGCTTCAGTTCGGGCCATTGAAATCCCGGTCCCGGGTCGGTTTTACGACCCGGGGCAATGTGTTCGTGTCCGGCAAGATATTGAATCTGGTAGTTTTGTGCAATCGCCCTAAACAATCGGTGAAGGCTTTCATACTGAGGCGGTGTGAATCTGTCCTCTTCTGTTCCTTCCAGCTCAATACCGATGGAGTCATCGTTACAGTTGTCGCGACCCCGGTAACAGGATTTGCCCGCATGCCACGCACGATCGTTACAACTGACAAACTGCAAAACTACCCCGGATCTCCTGATGAAGAAGTGACTCGACACTTCCATTCCCCGTATGGTTTGGAAGTAAGGGTGAGCATCCCAGTCCAAAGTGTTGGTGAAAAGTTGTTGTACCTCTGGGCCGCCATAGATGCCCGGCGGTAGCGATATGGAATGGATTACCACCAGGTCGACACTTGCGCTAGCGGGTCTGGGGCCAAAGTTGGGAGAGGGTACGTGCTGTGCTTCGGACCACCATCCGGCGTGCCAAGCGGAAGCATTGGGCAGTGCGGGGTCAGGGTGTCTTGTCACGGTCTTCCCCGGGTACATCGATGCGCAAGCGTTCCATGCGATAACGTATTTGGCGCAGGCTGATTCCCAGACGCTGGGCCGCAGCGGTACGATTGAAACGTGTTTCTGTCAGCACGCGAACCAGAATGTCTCGCTCTTGCGCGTCCAAGTGGCTTTGCAGGTCGTTGGGTATGGCCAGTGGTGCAGGCGCTGATGCCAGTTCATGCACGACATCAGCTTGCACAGTACTGGCGGCGGCACTTACAAGGACTGACTCTGGTAGGGTCGTTAGTGCTGAAGGTGTGGAGTCCGCGTAGGCAGCATCCATTTCCAGCATGAGGCCATCCGACAGCGCCATGGCTCTGTGCAACAGGTTCTCCAGTTCTCTGACATTGCCTTTAAGTGGATGCAGTTTCAGTTGCTCCAGCATGGAGGCGGAAATCGCCGGTACGGAGCCGCCGGTTTCAGCGCATATACGTTGGAGTATTGCCCTGCACAAAGCCTCCAGGTCGTCTTTACGCTCCCGCAAGGGCGGGAGGTAGATATCGATGACATTCAGTCGGTAATAGAGGTCTTGACGGAACGTGTTGGCAGCTACTTCTGACGCCAGGTCTTTGTGTGTGGCACTGACCAACCGCACATCGACGGCTTCCTCCGCATTGCTTCCCAAGGGGCGAATTCTTCTCTCCTGAATGGCACGCAAAAGTTTTGCTTGCATGGCCAGAGGGAGATCGCCGATTTCATCTAGAAACAAAGTCCCCCCGTGCGCCGCTTGGAAAAAGCCGGTTCTGTCTTGCGTCGCTCCGGTGTAAGCGCCTTTTTTGGCGCCAAAGAACTCCGCTTCCAACAAGGCTTCTGGGATCGCACTGCAGTTTACGGCGACCCACGGACCTTGAGCCCGGTGGCTATTCGCGTGCAGAGCTCTGGCCGCTAACTCTTTACCTGTCCCGGATTCGCCCCGTATCAGCACGGGAGCCATGCTGCGCGCAACTTTGGCAATCCGTTCCTTAACCGCCAGCATGCCCGCAGAGTTCCCCGCCATCAATTCCAAGGCTGATAAGGCTTTTGCGTTGACTGTCACATTCGTCATCGCTTTTGAATTTGCAGTCGCCTCTCCGGATCCGCTGCCGTCGTTCAGTGCCGATGCCACTGCAGCTCGGAATTGCTTTAAGTCGACGGGCTTGGTGAGATAGTCAAAGGCGCCTGCCTTCAGGGACTCGACGGCATTCTCGGCCGATCCATAGGCCGTAATCACCATGCAACGCTCCCCCCGCAAGTGGAGACGCAGGTGTTTAAGGACATCGATACCCATACCGTCAGGTAGCCGCATATCAGTGATGACCAAGTCATAGAGTTGACTCGCCAAGATATCCAGTGCTTCCTGCACGGTTGCAGCAGTGTCTACCTGATAGCCCTCCCGCAGCAGGGTCAGTTCATAGAGTGTGCGCAGGTCCGGTTCGTCGTCGACCACCAGAATCCTGGAGGCACTCAATACAGGGAGGCTTGCCATGGTGTGGTGTGGTCGCTATCTGCGCTCATCGATGAAGTCAATCTTGTCAGGGTCAGCATAAATTCGTTGCCCTCATGCAGTTGGCTGTCACGTATCCGGGCGTTGCGTTGATAGGTCAGAGTCGCGCTGTGTCGCTCGCACAGCTCGCGGGAAATATACAAGCCAAGGCCGCTTGAGCGGCTCTCCGACGAAAAGAAGGGTTCGAAAAGGTGCCGTTCGACAGTTTGGTCCATGCGTGCGCCATCACTCCAGACGGACACCAAAGCGACCTCTTCGCCGTAGGTCACGGTGATCTGAATAGCCTCGAGGTGGCGACTGGCATAACGGAGCGCGTTGTCCAACAAGTTGACCATGACTTGCCGCAAGTGGTCCTGGTCAAACCGGACAGAGTGCACTGCAGGATCAATCTCAAAACC
>RFQA01000174.1 GCA_009925925.1 Betaproteobacteria bacterium | reverse complement strand
CGAGCGTCAAGCCGATGCCGCCCTGGAAACCAGTTTCGCCAACGGCGCGCAAATCTCAGTGAGTTATTGCGAACCTTGGGCCAACAAAGAGGCGCCGCTCAAGGCCCTCAAATGGATGCTCAGCAAAGAGGCGCCACTCCTGTTCCGCCCCCAGAATCCCTTCGGCCCCGGCCTGCACCAGTACACCTGGGGCTTGTCCTTCCTGGCCAACTGCAACGACGCGGCGTTCGAGCGCAATGTGCAGCAGCTCGTAGCTCTGGGCGCCTACAGCCACGCCGCCTTGAAGGATGTGGTTGCCAGCACCGGCATTCAGTACAACCGCCTGGAACGCGGCATTGCGCACTACTACTGCGACCAGAAGTCGTTTGACACCGCCGGCGATGCCGCCGCGCTGATGCGCAAGTACGGCGTGAACCGCCAGGTCATCAGCAAAGAAGAGTTTCTGAAGATCGAGCCGGCCTACCGCCAGTTCGCCCGCCAGATCGTGGGCGGCACCATCACCCCCAGCGACGAGTCCGGCGACTGCAAGGTGTTCACCCAGGAGCTGGCCAAGCTGTGCGCCGCCCGTGGCGCAGAGTTCTTGTATGAGTACAGCGTGGAGCAGCTCAATACCGACGGCGGCGCTATCAAATCAGTAGCTGTTCGCGCACTATCCTCGGGCGCCAAGGGCCAAAATGTGCCCGGATCGTTCAAGGTTCTCAAAGCTGACCATGTGGTGGTCGCCACCGGCTCCTACACCGCGCCGCTCTTGCGCACCGTGGGTGTGAACCTGCCGATTTACCCTGGCAAGGGCTACAGCGCCACCTTCAAGATCTTGAAGCCTGAGCTGGCGCCGCTGGTCTCCACGATTGACGACGCCAAGAAGGTGGCCATCAGCCGCCTGGGCGACGAGCTGCGGGTGGCCGGCACCATCGAGGTGGGCGGATTCGACCTGACGCTGGACTCGCCGGTGGCCAAAGCGCGCTGCCACATGCTGTCCCGCCGGATTGAAGAAGTGTTGCCCGGCGTGTGCGACACCCGCACCGAAGAGCAAGGCGGCCAGCCCAACTACTGGACCGGCCTGCGCCCTGCCACCCCTACCAACATTCCTTACATCGGCCAGTCGCCGGTCAAGGGCGTGTGGGTGAATGCCGGTCATGGCACCCTGGGTTGGACGCATGGTGCGGGGTCGGGCAAGGCGATTGCGGAGTTGATTCACGGGAAGAAGCCGGAGATGAACTTCAGGTTTTACGGGGCGTAGGTCTTACTTCGCCGTTTTTCGGTCTTTGGTTTACCGGCCGTGTTGGTGAGAAGCTAGCGGGGTAGGCGTTCTGCTCCGTGTCCCCCGGCCGCTTTGCGGCCTCCTCCTTGACCTGCGCAGAACACCTACCCCGCCAGCTCTTGCGCGAACTTGGTGTGCTGACTCAGAAGAGACCAAACCCTCTAGCGTGGGGCGGGGGTGTACGCTGAAGCGAGGTCAAGGAGGAGGCCGCGCAGCGGCCGGGGGACACGAGCGTAAGCGCACACCCCCGCCCCACGCGGGCGCGAAAACAATCGCTGCAGTTACCCCACATGCGCCCGTACCAAGCAAGCCTGAAACGCGAGCGTCGCCCGACTCGGCTGCGGTGACTTACGCGTGATGGCAAAAAACTGGCAGGCATAGCTCAGCAGATCGGGTCGCACGGCTTGCATCAGCCCACGGCGTACAAAGCTCTCGGCGTAGTGATCGGGCAAAAACCCCAGAAACTGGCCTGAAAGGATCAGCGTCGCGATCGACTCCTGGTCAAACCCCGTGGCACGGCGCGGCAGGCGCATGCGCTGGCTCAGCTCCATGTTGGGCGAGTGGTAGCCCAGCCCCGCAAACTCGTGGCCGGGCAAAGTCTCCCAGTTCAGGGCGCTCTGATCCGCGTTCCACAACGCATGGCGAGTACCGCAGTACAGCAGCATGTGCTCGTCAAACAAGGGGGTGTAGTCCAACACACCCGACGCGCGGTGACCGGGGATGATGCCCACATGGAACTGCCCGTCCAGCACCCCACGCTCGATGGCAGTGAGGGTGGCCACATGCAGGTTCAGCCCCACGTCGGGCGCTTCTGCATGAAAGTGAGCGATGGCTTCGGCAATGTGGCTCGCCGGATTACTGGCGGTTTTGTCGAACACCGCCACCTGCAGTTGCCCACCCATGCGCTGGTGGATCTCGTCCACGCTGCTTCGAAAGGCGTCGGTCGCAGCCAGCAGCTGGGTGGTCTGGGCGTAGATCTTTTCCCCCTCCGCGGTGAGCGCAAAGCCGGCCCGCCCACGACGGCATAGGGTCAGGCCCAGGCGGGTTTCCAGGTCTTTGATGTGGCGGCTGACCGTGGAGGTGCCGATGTTGAGCTCCAGCTCGGCCGCGGCCATGCCCCCGCAATCGACCACCGCCTTGAAGACGCGCAGCAAGCGCAAATCCATATCGCTGATCTGGCCGAGGACAGCTCTGGCTTTTGTGGGGGAAGCTTTCATCGCTGGGCCGCCCCAAGATGAGGATTTGGGGTTTTGCCAAAGACGCCCCCTCGGGGGGCAGCGACCCACATGCAATGGGGGTGCGTGGGGGGGAAAGTTACTTTCATAGTTTGCGAAGTAAATAGTGCTATTTGTGACTTTATAAGAGTAACAGACCTGCCCACAATGCACCATCGCCTCTATAAGGCCTACCCACCCCACCCCCTGGAGTTCCCATGAAACTCAATGACACCAGCGTCTCCGCGACCGGCGAGGCAGTAACCAGCACCTCCACCTTCCCCATGTCCCGCGAGTGGATGGAATCGCACTGGATGGCATTTACCGGTAACCGCGATTTCAAAGCCAACCCGCGCATGATGGTGAGTGCCCAAGGCGCTTACTTCACCGACTCCAACGGCAAGAAGGTTTTCGACGGCCTCTCCGGCCTCTGGTGCGCAGGTCTGGGCCACGGCCGCCGCGAGATTACCGAGGCGGTGAGCAAGCAGATCAGCACCCTGGACTTTTCGCCTGCCTTCCAGTTCGGCCACCCGCTCTCCTTTGAGCTGGCCAACAAGATCGTCGAACTCACCCCCGAGGGCTTGGACCATGTGTTCTACACCGGCTCCGGTTCCGAGTCGGCAGACACCGCGCTCAAGATGGCCCGCGCTTACTGGCGCGCCAAGGGTATGGGCAGCAAGACCCGCCTGATCGGCCGCGAGAAGGGTTACCACGGCGTGAACTTCGGCGGCATTTCGGTCGGTGGCCTGCCTGCCAACCGCAAGACGTTCGGCCAAGGTATCGAGGCGGACCACCTGGCCCACACCCAGCTGGCCTCCAACGCGTTCAGCAAGGGCCTGCCCGAAAAGGGTGGCGACATGGCCGACGAGCTGCTGCGCCTGATCAACCTGCACGACGCGTCCAACATTGCTGCCGTCATCGTGGAACCCATGTCCGGCTCAGCCGGTGTGGTGGTGCCACCGGTGGGCTACCTGCAGCGCCTGCGCGAGATCTGCACCCAGAACAACATCCTGCTGATTTTTGATGAAGTGATCACGGGCTTCGGCCGCCTGGGCGCTTACACCGGTGCGGGCTATTTCGGCGTGGTGCCGGACATCCTGAACGCCGCCAAGCAAATCACCAACGGCGCGCAGCCCTTGGGCGTGGTGGTGGCCAAGAAGGAGATTTACGACACCTTCATGGCAGCCGGCGGCCCCGACTACATGCTGGAATTCCCTCACGGCTACACCTACTCCGCCCACCCCGTGGCATGTGCCGCGGGTATTGCAGCGCTGGACATTCTGGTCAAGGAAAACATGGTGGAGCGCGTGGCGGCTCTGGCGCCTTACTTCGAGAAAGCGGTGCACAGCCTGCGCGGCGCCAAGCACATCACCGACATCCGTAACCTGGGCCTGTCCGCCGGCTTTACCCTGGCCGCCGTGCCCGGCGAGCCCGCCAAGCGCCCTTACGAGGTGGCCATGCGCTGCTTGGACAAAGGCTTCTACGTGCGCTACGCCGGTGACTGCATTGCGCTGGCGCCACCCTTCATCACCACCGAGGCCGAAATCGACAGTCTGGTGAACGCCCTTGGCGAAGCCATCAACGCAACCGCCTGAAGCGAAACACCCATTCGCTATTTTTTTGATAGCTGCTCGCGCATATTTCCTGTGCGCTAGCAGCCCGTTTGACTCTTAAATCCCTCTATGTCTCAACTCCCCACAGTCGGCCACCTCATCGGCGGCAAGATCATCAACACTGGCGATCGCGCACAAGACGTTTTCAACCCCGCCACCGGCAAAGCCGAGAAGCGGGTGCTGCTAGCCCCCAAAGCCACAGTAGAAGAAGCCATTGCCAACGCGCAGGCTGCCTTCCCCGCCTGGCGTAACACGCCTCCGCTCAAGCGTGCCCGCGTGATGAGCAACCTCAAAGTCTTGCTGGAAAAGAACGCTGAAGAACTCTGCGCCCTGATCACTGCCGAACACGGCAAGGTGCTCTCTGACGCCTTGGGCGAGCTGCAGCGGGGTATTGAAAACGTGGAATACGCGTCATATGCCCCCGAGTTGCTCAAAGGCGAGCACAGCAAAAACGTAGGCCCCTCCATCGACAGCTGGAGCGAGTTTCAGGCGCTGGGCGTGACCGCCGGCATCACCCCCTTCAACTTCCCGGCCATGGTGCCTTTGTGGATGTGGCCCATGGCCGTGGCCTGTGGCAACACCTTTGTGCTCAAGCCCTCCGAGCGCGACCCCAGCTCTACCCTGCGTGTGGCCGAGTTGGCGCTCGAAGCCGGCCTGCCACCCGGCGTCCTCAACGTGGTCAATGGCGACAAAGAAGCCGTGGACACGCTCTTGCGCGACCCGCGCGTGAAGGCCGTGAGCTTTGTGGGCTCCACGCCGATTGCTGAATACATCTACGCTGAAGGCTGCAAGCACGGAAAACGCGTACAAGCCCTGGGCGGCGCCAAGAACCACGCGGTGGTCATGCCCGACGCCGATGTAGCCAACGCCGTGAGTGCGTTGATGGGTGCGGCCTACGGCTCCTGCGGCGAGCGCTGCATGGCGATTCCGCTGGTGGTGGCGGTGGGTGACGCGACCGCCGACGCGGTGATCGAAGGCCTGAAGGCCGAGATCGCCAAGATGAAGGTCGGCCCCGGCACCGCGCCCGGCATGGACATGGGCCCGCTGGTGACCAAGCCGCACTTTGACAAGGTGAAGGGCTATGTGGACCAAGGCGTGAAAGAAGGCGCCACGCTGGTGGTGGACGGCCGTAGACTGAAAGTCGCCGGCCATGAAGAGGGCTACTACCTCGGCCCTTGCCTGTTCGACAACGTCAAACCAGGCATGGTGATTTATCAGGAAGAAATCTTTGGCCCTGTGCTGGGTGTGGTGCGCGTCAAGACGCTGCAAGAGGCCATGGACATGATTGACGCCCACGAGTATGGCAACGGCACCTGCATCTTCACCCGCGACGGCGAAGCGGCCCGCTACTTCACAGACAACATCCTGGTCGGCATGGTGGGGGTGAACGTGCCCCTGCCGGTGCCCGTGGCTTACCACTCCTTTGGCGGCTGGAAACGCAGCCTGTTCGGCGACCTGCACGCCTATGGCCCCGATGCCGTGCGTTTTTACACCAAGCGCAAGACCATCACCCAGCGCTGGCCGAGTGCGGGTGTACGTGAAGGCGCAGTGTTCAACTTCCCGAGCAGCCGCTAACACTGCAACGGGGGGCGGCTTGGCCTGTCGCCCGGTCTCCCCAGCTGCAGCATCAACGAAAAAGGGCTTGTCACCAGACAAGCCCTTTTTCGTTGGAAGGCTCCTGAGGGAACCGTGTGGCGCTTTACTTGAAGCGACGGCGGGCAATGGTGGCCATCAAGCCCAAGCCGACCAACAACAAGGCCGCAGAGCTTCCGTTGGTTTCTGTGGCAGCCAGCAGTTCAGGCCCGGCAGCATGCACCGCCCATGCAGGAACGGCGGTGATTGCGACGAGGATCAGTGATTTGAGCTTCATAAAACCCCCTCATTGAATGTGTGACAAACCTAGTATTAACCCTATGCTGCATTGCACCAATAGTCCATATGGACTAAATCTAATGCCTTTTGGTAACAATGTTCTGTGCCAGCACCCGCCATCGAACTACCCCTGACAGGGGTAAACCACATTCGCGACAATCTCCCCATGTCCACACACCATCTCCCCCGCCTTTCCATGCTTGATCTGGTTGCCGTCCGCGAAGGCGGCACGGTGGGGCAGGCTTTGCAAATCGCTTTGCGCACTGCGCAGCATGTAGAGGCGCTGGGTTTCGAGCGCTACTGGCTGGCAGAGCACCACAACATGCCGGGCATCGCGAGTTCTGCCACCGCCGTACTGGTGGGCCACATTGCAGGCGGCACCGAGCGCATCCGGGTCGGGTCAGGCGGCATCATGCTGCCCAACCATGCGCCGCTGGTCGTGGCCGAAGCGTTTGGCACCTTGGCGGAGCTGTACCCGGACCGCATCGACCTCGGCCTGGGCCGAGCCCCCGGTACGGACCAAGCCACCATGCGCGCCCTGCGCCGCAACAAAGTCGAGCACGAAGACGATTTCCCGCGCGACGTGGCCGAGCTGCAAGCGCTATTGGCCCCCCTGCAACCGGGGCAAAGGTTGGTCGCCATGCCCGGCGCGGGCACGCAGGTACCCATCTGGCTGCTGGGCTCCAGCCTGTATTCGGCCCAACTGGCCGGCCACTTGGGGCTGCCTTATGCGTTCGCATCCCACTTCGCACCACGCTATCTGCACCAGGCGCTTGCGATGTACCGCAGCCTGTTCAAACCGTCAGCATCGCTGGCCCAACCGCATGTGATGGTGGGGGTGCCGCTGGTCGCGGCAGAAACGGACGAAGAGGCAGAACTGCTCGCCAGCAGCATTTACCAGCGGGTGCTTGGCATCCTGACCGGGCAACGTGGGGCATTGCCGCCGCCCAAGCCGCAGTTCCTGCAACAGTGCCCGCCCGATGCGCGGACCGCCATCCAGGACTTTCTGGGTGAAGCCGTGATCGGCGGGCCGGAAACCGTGAAGCGAGGCCTGCTGGCGATGGCAGACGCCACTCTTGCCGACGAGCTGATGCTGGTCTGCGACATCTACGACCCCGCCTTGCGCCTGCGCTCACTCGACATTGCAGCGCACGCCATGCGCCGCGCAGCCGAAGACAGCGCAAAAGTCAGGGACGCCGCGCCGGCAATGGGATGAACTCGGTTTCGCCCGGCACCGTGGGGAAGCGCTGCGCCTCCCAATCGTCCTGGGCCTGAAGAATGCGCTCTTTGCGGCTGGACACGAAGTTCCAGACCATGAAGCGGTGCCCCAATGGCGTACCCCCCAGCACCATCAGGTGTGTGGCTTGCGCAGCATGGATGACCGGCTCCGAGCCTTGCTCCAGCACCAGCATTTGCGCGCTGGGCAGTGAAGCGCCGTCTACCGACACGTCCGCGTCCACACTGTAAATGCCCCGCTCCACGGCGGCGACAGGCACCGTGACCGAAGCACC
>RFQA01000173.1 GCA_009925925.1 Betaproteobacteria bacterium | reverse complement strand
TCTTGATGAAGGCCTTGACCTGCGGGTACACCATCTCGCGCCAACGGCGACCGGAAAAGATGCCGTAGTGACCGGCGCCCATGGCCTCATAGTGCTTTTGCAGCGACTTGGGGACGCCACTGCAGATGTCGTGCACTGCACGGGTCTGACCGGAGCCCGAGATGTCGTCCAACTCGCCTTCCACCGACAAGAGAGCCGTGGTGGTGATGTCCGAGGGCTTGACCCGTTCGATCTTGCCCTTTTCGCTTCGTACATCCCAGGTGCCGCTGACCAGCGCAAAGTCCTGAAACACCACGCGGATGGTCTCCAGGTAGTAGTCGGCGTCCATATCCAACACGGCGTTGTACTCGTCGTAGAACTTGCGGTGGGCTTCGGCGGATGCGTCGTCGCCCTTGATCAGGTCTTTGAAATAGTCGTAATGGCTCTTGGCATGGTGGTCGGGGTTCATGGCCACGAAGCCGGTGTGCTGCAAAAAGCCGGGGTAGACGCGGCGCCCCGCACCCGGGAAGCTGCTGGGCACGCGGTAAATCACATTGTTCTCGAACCAGCTGTGGCTCTTGTTCATGGCCAGGTTGTTCACCGCCGTGGGGGACTTGCGGGCGTCGATGGGACCGCCCATCATGGTCATGGTGAGGGGCGTGGTCTCACCACGGCTGGCCATCAGCGACACCGCGGCCAGCACGGGCACGGTGGGCTGGCACACGCTCATGACGTGGCAATTGCCGTACTTGCCTTGCACGTGGCGGATGAATTCCTGCACGTAATTAACGTAGTCATCCAGGTGGAATTCGCCGTCCGACAGGGGCACCAAACGGGCATTTTTCCAGTCGGTGATGTAGACCTTGTGGTCCTTGAGCATGGTCTTGACGGTGTCGCGCAGCAAGGTCGCGTAGTGGCCCGACAAGGGCGCAACGATCAGCACCACCGGCTGGCCCTTGATTTTTTCCAGGGTCGCGGTGTCATCGGTGAAGCGCTTGAAACGGCGCAACTCACAGAAGGGCTTGGTGATTTCCACGCGCTCATGGATGGCGATGTCCACGCCATCGACGTCGATGGTGCGCAGGCCGAATTCGGGCTTTTCGTAGTCTTTGCCCAAGCGGTGCATCAGGTCGTAGCTGGCTGACAGGCGCTGGGCGAACGGGCTTTGTCCGGCCAGGGACAGCGGGTTGCTATACAGCTTGGCCGCTGCCAGTGCCAGATCGGAAAACGGCTCCATCAGGGAGCGTTGGGTTTCGTAGAGCTGGTACAGCATGGAGGACTCGCTTTCATGGAAATGTTGCAATGCAATATAACAGTGTTATCTGCTCTAGCGATGACTGGCCTTCAGTATCCCCCGAACCGCATTGCGGCTGTGGGCTCCGAAGTTGGAGAGCAATTCGGCCACCAACGCGTCCAGGCGGGATTTGGCCTCGGGCTGGGCATTGGCCAATTCTTTGACGATGGTGACCTTTTCTTCGTTGGCGCCGAAATCAAAAGAGGGGTCGGACACAAAGCCCTCCGGCATGCTGGCCACCAGCGTCTGGGCGATGCGGTTGCCATAGCCTGCTGCCTGGGCGGAGACGACATTGCGCAAGTAATGGTCGTGCCACTCGGGGTAGCTACTGTCTTTCTCGGGGTTACGTAGCGCCTGGTCAATGGCTGTGTCCTGCTTGGCCAGCGCGGAGTTCAGCAGCACCTCGGTCTGGTACTTTTCCAGGGCCAGGTGGCGGTTGGACAGCAGGGTCACCATGTCGTTCTTCATGCCAGAGAAGCCCACCATGGAGACGGCATTCACCGCCAGGAGCTTGAGCGTGGAGTCGCCCGGCGACAGGCTGGCATGGTAAGGCTGGGTCAGGTCCTGGATGTAGTGCAGCGCCAGGCCGGTAAAGCGCCAGCCCCAGTAAGGATGGCCTGTGCGGAAGGCCAGTGAGGCGAGGGTGGTGTACTGATAGACCCGCAGTTGGGGAAAAGTGCGCTTGATGAAGGGGGCAGCGGTGTAGAGCACCTTGCTCTCATGCATGAAACCCATGTGGAAAGGCGCTTGGCTGCCATACACCAGCAAGGGGTTGCCGAAGGGCAAGGTGCCGAAGCCGTACATCTTGCCCCATTCGGACGGGCTGTCTTCAAAGAGGTTGATGTCCAGCCCGTAGTCAGGCTCATCGGCAGCACTCGCCACCACCGCCAACGGTGCAACCGTGTCACCGGCCTTCAAGGGCTGAAACTTCTGGCTGGCATTGCCCAGCATGGGCAGCGTCGTTACCGCTTCAGACGGCAGGCGGGGCGCGGGGGAGACTGCAGTCTTGGGGTCCGGCTGGATGAACAGCGCGAAGCGGCTGTTAGGGGCAATGCGCAGTGCATGGGCAAAAGCGAGGCGGCGGGCTTCGTCGCTGCGGTCCGGGTTCGCGGTGAACGCCAGTTTGGCCGGGCGGGGCGGATAACTTTGCAAATTGGCGGCAGCCCAGGCTTCCTGGCTGGCCAGCAGCGCTTCAATGGTTTTTTCTTCTGCTTTTAGGAAGGTCTCCAGAGGTTCCACGACGACTGGCGAAGCGTTTGCGACCTCAGGCATCGCCTCCAAGGCCCGATAGGCCGCCAAGGTGTGGTTACCCCAGGCTCCCGCAGTAGTGGAAAAAAGCCCTAGCAGGGCACCTAGGGCATAGGCCAGTTTCTTCATGCGTTTTTCTCCATCAGCGCCCGTGGAACGTGCACGAGCAGCTATCAAAAACATAGCTGCCCGTACGGGGCCTGCACCCCGCTGTCTTGCTTAGACGACCTTGGCGATCGCCTGGCAGACGTAGTCGATGTTCTTGCTGTTCAGGGCAGCAACGCACATGCGGCCGGTGTCGGTGCCGTAGACGCCGAACTCGGAGCGCAGGCGCACCATCTGGTCTTTGGACAGGCCGGAGTAGCTGAACATGCCGATCTGGGTGGTGATGAAGGACATGTCCTTGGCCACACCGGCGGCCTTCAGGCCGTCGACCAGCTTCTGGCGCATGGCCTTGATGCGCACGCGCATTTCGCCGAGTTCCTGTTCCCACTGGGCACGCAGCTCGGGGTTGTTCAGTACGGCAGCCACGATGGCACCACCGTGGGTGGGCGGGTTGGAGTAGTTGGTACGGATGGCAATCTTGAGCTGGCTCAGGACGCGGTCAGTTTCTTCTTTGCTGCTGCCGACCACGCTCAGGGCGCCCACGCGTTCACCGTAGAGGCTGAAGCTCTTGGAGAAGCTGGTGGACACAAAAATGTTCAGCTCAGCGGCCACGAACTTGGCGATCACAGCGCCGTCTTCAGCGATGCCGTAGCCAAAGCCTTGGTAGGCCATGTCGAGGAAGGCGGTCAGCTTGCGGGCCTTGACCACAGCGATCACCTGGTCCCACTGGGCTGCGGTGATGTCGTAACCGGTGGGGTTGTGGCAGCATGCGTGCAGCAGCACGATGGTGCCTTCTGCAGCGCTACTCAACTTGGCCAGCATGCCGTCAAAGTTGATGCCGCCCAAACGGCCGTTGGCGCTCTGGTCGAAGTAGGGGTAAGTGTCCACGGGGAAGCCGGCGTTGGTGAACAGCGCGCGGTGGTTTTCCCAGCTGGGGTCCGAGATCAGCACGGTGGCGTTCGGGCTGATTTTCTTCAGAAAGTCTGCGCCGATCTTCAAACCGCCAGTGCCGCCAATGGCTTGCACGGTCGCCACGCGGCCGCTCTTGACTACGTCGGAGTCAGCACCGAAAACCAGGCCCTTCACTGCCGCGTCGTAGGCAGCAATACCGTCGATAGGCAGGTAGCCGCGTGCAGTGGGCTTGTCCATCATGGTCTTTTCAGCCGCTTGCACGCATTGCAGCAGGGGCAGTTTGCCGTTGTCGTCGAAATACACGCCCACACCCAGGTTGACTTTGTTGGGGTTGGTGTCAGCGTTGAATTGTTCGTTCAGACCCAGGATAGGGTCGCGGGGAGCCATTTCGACGGCGGTAAAGAGAGACATGGATAAGTCCTGTGATTGGAATGTCGAGAGGGTTGCCCGTAAACGCTGTCAGCGCTGCGGGTTCTCCCTATTTTACTGGGCACCGAGCTGGTGCCTTTTCTGTGCAGCTAATGCACCAAGCCCTTTGCCAGTGCACGCGTGAGTTCGGCTGCCGGCAGATTGCCGCATTGAGAGGCGTTTTGCCCGCTCCACAATGGGGAAAAGTCGGCGTTGCCAACGCTCTCTGCCTTTGCACGCAAGGGTGCAATGGCCGCGGTGGCCAACGGAAATGCGGGGGCTGCAGGGTTTAAAGGGCCGAGTTCGCGCATCAGCCGGTTCATGATGCCGCGTGCAGGGCGCCCGGTGAACAGGGTGGTGAGCGCTGTATGGCGGGCTTGGGGGCTTTGCAGCACGGCACGGTGCAAGGCGGAGGTCGTGGCTTCCGGACAGCACATATAAGCGGTTCCGATTTGCACCGCAGACGCGCCGAGCGCCATGGCTGCGGCCACGCCTGCTGCGTCGGCAATGCCCCCGGCGGCAATGACCGGCACCCCAACAGCCTGCACGATCTGCGGCAACAAGGCCATGGTGCCCATTTGGGTGCTCAAGTCTCCGTTCAAAAAGATTCCGCGGTGGCCGCCTGCTTCCAAGCCCTGAGCAATGATGGCATCGGCACCATGGGCCTGAAGCCACAGGGCTTCATCCACCGTGGTGGCAGAGGCCAGCACCCGGGTGCCCCAGCTTTTAACGCGTGCCAACAGCGTCTTGGGAGGCAACCCGAAATGGAAACTCATGACAGCAGGCTTAAAGGCCTCGACAACATCAGCAGCTTGTTCGCTAAAGGGCGCGCGTCCGGGGCCGGGCGCGATTCCGGCAAGTGAAAGCCCGAGCTCGGTGTAGTAGGGCTGAAGTGTCTTTTGCCACTGCGCTTCCCGGGACGCGTCCGGCTCGGGAGTGGTGTGGCAAAAGAAATTGACGTTGTAGGGTTTGTCGGTGAGGGCGGTGAGCTGCGATAGCTCTTTGTCAAGCGCTTCCTGGCTCAGCATCGCCGCTGGAATGGAGCCCAAGCCGCCTGCATTGCAGACCGCGGCAGCCAGTGTGTGGCCCTGTACCCCTGCCATAGGGGCCTGAATCAGGGGGAGGGTGGTGCCCAGGAATGAGGGGTTTGGCATAGCGTCTTCCTGCGTGTGAGCGGTCTAGTCTACAGTTCCACCTTTGCCCCTTTGAAGCCCGCCGCCATGTCTTTTCCTCAGCCCACCCCCGCAGTAACCGACGATGCCGAACAGGTGCGCACGGGCACGTTTGTGAGCTATCCCGATTCGCCTTTCGAGCTGTACCAGCCGTATCCGCCGGCCGGCGACCAGCCTGAGGCCATCAGCCAGCTGGTGAGTGGTGTGGAAGACGGTGAAGTGTTCCAGACCCTGCTCGGCGTGACCGGCTCTGGCAAGACCTTCACCATGGCCAACGTGATTGCGCGTTTGGGGCGCCCGGCGATTGTGTTTGCGCCCAACAAAACGCTGGCAGCCCAGCTGTACAGCGAATTCCGCGAGTTCTTTCCCAAGAATGCGGTGGAGTACTTCGTCAGCTATTACGACTACTACCAGCCCGAAGCCTATGTGCCTCAGCGTGACCTATTTATTGAAAAGGACAGCGCGATCAACGAGCACATCGAGCAAATGCGGCTGTCCTGTACCAAGAGCTTGCTGGAGCGCAGGGACGTGGTCATCGTAGCCACTGTGTCTGCGATCTACGGTATCGGCAAACCCGAGAGCTACCACCAGATGGTGATGACGCTGCGCGTCGGCGACAAGCTGGGCCAACGCGACATGATTGCCCAGCTGGTGCGCATGCAGTACCAGCGCAATGACATGGATTTCAGCCGCGGAGCCTTCCGGGTGCGGGGCGACACCATCGACATTTTTCCGGCTGAGCACAGCGAAATGGCCATCCGCGTGGAGCTGTTTGATGACGAAATCGAGAGCCTGCAGCTCTTTGATCCGCTGACCGGCCGCATTCGCCAGAAAATTCCCCGCTTCACGGTTTACCCCAGCAGCCATTACGTGACGCCACGCGATCAGGTGCTTGCCGCCGTAGAGACCATCAAGACGGAACTTTCGGACCGCCTCAAAGAGCTGGTCTCGGCAGGCAAGCTGGTGGAAGCGCAGCGGCTGGAACAGCGCACCCGCTTCGATCTGGAAATGCTGAGTGAAGTGGGGCACTGCAAAGGCATTGAAAACTACTCACGCCATCTGAGCGGTTCAGCCCCCGGCGAGCCGCCGTCAACGTTGACGGACTATTTGCCCAAAGACGCACTCATGTTTCTGGATGAGAGCCATGTGCTCATCGGGCAGTTTGGCGGCATGTACAACGGCGACCGGGCGCGCAAAACGACGCTGGTGGAATACGGTTTCCGCCTGCCCAGCGCCTTGGACAACCGGCCGCTGAAGTTTGAAGAGTTCGAGACCAAGATGCGCCAAGTGGTGTTTGTGTCCGCCACGCCCGCCCAGTGGGAAAACGAGCATGCCGGACAGGTAGTGGAGCAGGTGGTGCGGCCCACAGGCTTGGTGGACCCTGAGGTAGAAGTGCGTCCGGCGGGCACCCAGGTTGACGATGTGCTGCAGGAAATCCGTATCCGGGTCGACAAGAACGAGCGTGTGCTGATTACCACCCTGACCAAGCGCATGGCGGAACAGTTGACAGATTACCTGACGGACAACGGCGTGAAGGTGCGCTACCTGCACAGCGATGTGGACACGGTAGAGCGGGTGGAAATCCTGCGCGACCTTCGTCTGGGTACCTTTGATGTCCTCGTGGGGATCAACCTGCTGCGGGAAGGTTTGGATATTCCCGAGGTGTCACTTGTGGCGATTCTGGATGCCGACAAGGAGGGCTTTTTGCGTTCCGAACGTTCACTCATTCAGACCATTGGCCGGGCGGCCCGGAACCTGGAAGGAAAGGCGATTTTGTACGCCGACAAGATCACCGACTCCATGGAGCGCGCTATTGGTGAGACCGAACGACGTCGCAAAAAGCAGATTGCCCACAACCTGGAGCGTGGCATCACGCCCAAGGCCATCGTGAAGAAAGTGCGCGATTTGATTGACGGCGTGTACAGCGAAAAAGCCGGCAAGGAAGCCGAACGTCTTGAGCGCGATGCACAGCAACGGGCGCAGGTGGAGGACATGAGTGAGAAGGATATCTCCCGTGAAATCAAGCGCTTGGAGAAGCTGATGATGGAGCATGCACGCAACCTGGAGTTCGAAAAAGCGGCACGCGTGCGGGACCAATTGACCATCTTGAAAGAGCAGGCTTTTGGTGCGCCGGGGGCAGATAACGTCGTGATTTTGTAAAGTTGATTATTCCTATCGGGTAAATAGACTGATCAGTCTGCTTACCCGAGTGATCTGCGGGGTTTAGTGCTATACTTGAGTCCGCTAGTCAACAACCCTGCCACGAAGGAGCAAGCGATGCGTCTCACCACCAAAGGCCGCTTTGCGGTCACCGCGATGATCGATCTGGGCCTGCGCCAAAGCTCCGGGCCGGTTACTTTGGCTGCCATCAGCCAACGCCAGCAAATTTCCCTTTCTTACCTTGAGCAGCTT
>RFQA01000172.1 GCA_009925925.1 Betaproteobacteria bacterium | reverse complement strand
ATGGCAATGCTCACCTCCAAGTCCTGCCCGGTGCTAATGCCGCCCAACACACCACCTGCGTTGTTGGTGGCAAAGCCTTCAGGAGTCAGGGAGTCGCCATGGGTGGTTCCGCGCTGGGCCACGCTGGCAAAGCCGGCGCCAATCTCCACACCCTTGACGGCATTGATCCCCATCATGGCGTAGCCGATGTCGGCATCCATCTTGTCAAACAAAGGTTCGCCCAAACCCACCGGCACATTGCTGGCGGTCACGCGGATACGGGCGCCGCAAGAGTCGCCGGCTTTGCGCAGGGCGTCCATGTAGTCCTCAAGAGCCTGCACATCGGCCACGGGGGCGAAAAAAGGGTTGTTGGGCACGTGATCCCACGACTCGAACGCGATAGGCAACTCACCCACTTGGGTCATGCAGCCACGAAATTCGGTGCCATATTT
Organism: Betaproteobacteria bacterium; assembly: GCA_009925925.1. Lineage (GTDB taxonomy): Bacteria > Pseudomonadota > Gammaproteobacteria > Burkholderiales > Burkholderiaceae_C > Allorhodoferax. Next base: position 7,099 of record RFQA01000172.1, on the reverse strand, counting down.
TTCTTTGAGCCATTTCTTGGCCACAGCGCCTGCCGCCACCATGGGCGCTGTCAGGCGGGCGCTGGAGCGACCACCGCCGCGTGGGTCGCGGATGCCGTATTTCTGGAAGTAGGCGTAGTCCGCATGACCGGGGCGGAAAGTGTCGAGTATGTTGCCGTAATCCTTGCTGCGCTGGTCGGTGTTCTGGATGAGCAGCGCAATGGGGGTGCCCGTCGTTTTACCTTGGTACACACCGCTCAAAATCTGCACCGCGTCGGGCTCATTACGCTGGGTCACGTGGCGGCTGGTGCCGGGGCGGCGGCGGTCCAGGTCGATCTGGATGTCAGCTTCTGAGAGCTCCATCCCCGGGGGGCAACCATCAATGATGCAGCCGATGGCCGGGCCGTGGGATTCACCGAAGTTGGTGACCGTGAATGTGTGTCCGAAGGTATTGCCGCTCATAGTGCCCCGATTATCCCTGACGCGACTGCCGGCCTCGGTAACCGAGGCTGGAACACTTTATGCATCGTGCTGCAGTGCACCATTTCAGTGTTTCACCGCTTTTTTGAACCAGGAGTGAGCCATGCTAGACCGCACTGCAACCAAGTTCTCTCATGTCAAACCTGAAGACACGCAATTTGTGTCCGGAGGCCTGCGTGATTTTTTTCTGTACCGGGATCTGGGCATCGCCGAAGCTACGCACGGAAAAGTGATTGCGCATTTGGTCAAAGCCAATATGGCACCAGAAAAAGGCACCGGCTGGCACCGGCATGAGGCGGATTTTCAAATCGTCATCATGACCAAAGGCTGGGCGCGCTTCATGTACGAGGACAAAGAAACCCTGGTGCAATCCGGCGATGTGATTCACCAGCGCCCCGGCATCCGCCACTACCTGTTCGACTATTCCCCCGACATGGAATACCTGGAAATCGTGTCGCCGGCGGACTTCAAGTCGATTGATGTGGATCCAGTTTGCGAGATTCCTGCGCCCACCCCGTGGAAGTAAGTGGCAATTCCGCGCAGGGCCGCCCCAAGCGGAATTAGCCCCGTTGGGGGGCAGCGAACCGCGGAGCGGTGGAGCGTGGGGGCCTAAAACTCCGCGTCCAACTCGTCAATCTCGTCTGGCTCCGCCCGGGCGGCCTCCACCCACTCTTGCATGGCCGGCAAGTCCATCATGAGCTTGCAGTACGCAGCGGCCTGTTTGTCCAGCTTAACGTCATAGGTCATGAAGCGGGTAACCACTGGCGCATACATGGCGTCGGCAATGCAGGGCTGCTTGCCGAAGAGGTAGGGCCCGCGGTAGTTTTCCAGGCAGTCTTTCCAGATGGCCAGCACCCGGTCGATGTCGGCCTGCGCGCGGGACCAGACCTTGAAGTCAGGGAAATGCGCTTTGATGTTCATGGGCAATGCACCACGCATGGACGCGAAGCCGGAATGCATTTCACCACTGACCGCGCGGCAATGGGCACGCGCCTTGATGTCGGCCGGCAACAGGCCGGCTTTGGGCTTGATTTCGTTCAGGTATTCGCCGATGGCCAGGGTGTCCCACACGGTCACGCCGTTGTGCTGCAAAGTAGGCACCAGCATGCTGCTGGAAAGCAGCAGCATTTCGGCGCGCATGGCCGGGTCGTCGGGGGAAATCACTTTTTCCGAAAAATCCAACCCCGCAAGCTTGGCCATCAGCCACCCGCGCAGGGCCCATGCACCGTAGTTTTTGCTGCTGATGGTAAGAATCGCTTTGGCCATGGTGCTGCTTTCGGGGTTGTCGGTGTACCCCATGCCGAGCAAGGGTTGTGCCAAGCACGGCAGCCATAGTCTGACTCGCGGTCTTGGCGCGTAAATTGCCTAGGAATGAACACAAGGCTTTTGCCGCACCAAGACAGGACTCCCATGCTGTACCAGGCCTACCAGAACCAAACCGACCTGAGCTCCCCCCTACGCCTCATGGCTCATAGCATGAGCGCCATGCTGTGGATGAACCAGACCGAGGGCAGTTGGCTACGAAAAATGTCCGCCGGTATGGAAGTAATCTCCCGCATGCGCCTCACGCACTCGCGGCCAGACTACGGTATTCACTCGGTGACGGTGGACGACGAGGTCTACGCGATTGAAGAAGAAACGGTCTTGAGCCTGCCCTTCGGCAGCCTGCTGCACTTCCGAAAAACCGCGGCTCTGGCCGAACCCCAGCCCAAAGTGCTGCTGGTAGCCCCGCTATCAGGCCACTTTGCCACCCTGCTGCGCGAAACCGCCCGCACGCTGCTGCAGCACCACGATGTGTACATCACCGACTGGCACAACGCCCGTGACGTGTCGCTGCGCCACGGCCCTTTTGGGCTGGACGATTACATCGACCACATGATCCGCTTCACCCAGACGATTGGCTCCGGCGCTCACCTGGTGGCCGTATGCCAGCCCTGCGTGGCAGCGCTGGCTGCCACCGCCCTGATGGCTGAAGACGACGACCCCGCCCAGCCCCGCAGCCTCACGCTGATGGCCGGACCGGTGGACTGCCGGGTGAACCCCACCGAGGTGAACAAGCTGGCGGTGAGCAAGCCGATCGACTGGTTTGAAAAAAACCTCATCAGCCACGTGCCCCTGCCCCACAAGGGCTATATGCGCCGCGTGTACCCGGGATTTGTGCAGCTCAGCGCCTTCATGAGCATGAATCCGGAGCGGCACAAGCAGTCGTTCAAAGACCTGTACCAGCACCTGGTGAACGGCGATGTTGAAAAGGCCAATGTGATCCGCGTGTTTTATGACGAGTACCTGGCCGTCAACGACCTGCCCGCCGAGTTCTACCTTGAGACCGTGGAAAAGGTCTTCCAGACCTACGACTTACCGCTGGGCAAGCTGACGTACCGCGGCAGGCTGGTCAACCCGGCCGCTATCCGCCGCACGGCCCTGATGACCGTGGAGGGTGAACGGGACGACATCTGTGCAGTGGGGCAGACCGTAGCTGCGCAAGACCTGTGCAGCAGCATCCGCCCCTATAAAAAAACACACCATGTGCAGACCGGTGTGGGGCACTATGGTGTGTTCAGTGGTCGCAAGTGGAACCAGCAAATCTACCCGCGGGTGCGGGAGATGATTCACGCCAGCGAGGGCTAGAGGTCATTGCCCCCACGCTCCGCCGCTGCTTAGGTATTTTCAGCTTCGGGCTTTTCGGCTTCGCCTTCGGGCCAGTCGCGGATGTAGGCCTTGAGCATCTTGTTTTCGAAGTTCTGGCTGTCCACCACGGCGCGGGCCACGTCGTAGAAGCTGATCACGCCTTGCAGCATGCGGTTGTCGATGACCGGCATGTAGCGGGCGTGGCGCTCCAGCATCATGCGGCGCACTTCATCCATCTCGGTTTCCAGGGTGCAGGTCAGCGGGCCGGGGTCCATGGCGCGGTACACACTGGTGCTGCCGAAAGTGCCACCGTTTTTGACCACTGCCTGAATCACTTCACGGAAGGTCAGCATGCCCACTACCAAACCATGTGACATCACCACCAACGAACCGATGTCTTTCTCCGCCATCAGCTGGGCCGCATCGGCCAGAGAGTCCTCCGGCGTGGTCGTGTAAAGCGTTCCGCCTTTTACGCGCAGGATATCGCTGACTTTCATGGGGACTTCCTCGTGACACTGGGGTTGAATTCGAGTAGCAAATATAGCCCACAATGCGCGGGTTTCATCGCGGTTTCATCGCGGTTTCATCAAGGTTTCATCACTGGAGGCACTTATGGCTGGTTACGCAGACCCCGGCTTCGACACCCTAGCGCTTCACGCAGGTGCCGCACCGGACCCCACCACCGGCGCACGCGCCGTGCCCATCCACCTGAGCACCTCGTTTGTGTTCGAGTCCAGCGAGCATGCGCAGTCCCTCTTCAACCTGGAGCGCGCGGGCCATGTGTACAGCCGCATCAGCAACCCTACCAACGCAGTGCTCGAGCAACGGATCGCCGCGCTGGAGGGCGGTATAGGCGCCATCACCACCGCCAGCGGCCAAGCCGCTCTGCACTTGGCCATTGCCACCCTCATGGGCGCGGGCGGGCACATTGTGTCGTCCAGCGCCTTGTATGGCGGTTCGCACAACCTGCTGCACTACACCTTGTCCCGCTTCGGAATTGAAACCACTTTTGTAAGGCCCGGCGATGTGGATGCCTGGCGGGCTGCGGTGCGTCCTAACACCCGCCTGTTTTTCGGGGAAACCGTGGGCAATCCCGGCCTGGATGTGCTGGACACCCCCACTATTTCGCAAATTGCCCATGAAGCAGGGGTTCCGCTGCTGGTGGACTCCACCCTCACCTCACCCTGGCTGGTGCAGCCCTTCACGCAAGGGGCCGATCTGGTCTACCACTCGGCCACCAAATTTTTAAGCGGACATGGCACCGTGATTGGTGGTGTGGTGGTGGACGGTGGAAGCTTTGACTGGGCGCGCGCGTTCGAAGCGAGTGGCAAATTCGCAGAGCTGGCCGCGCCCTACGAGGGCTTCCACCACATGAATTTCAGCGAGGAAAGCACGGTGGGCGCCTTCTTGCTGCGCGCCCGGCGCGAAGGCCTGCGCGACTTCGGCGCCTGCATGAGCCCGCACAGCGCCTGGCTCATCCTGCAAGGCATAGAGACCCTGAGCCTGCGCATGGCCCGCCACATCAGCAACACCGAAAAGGTGGTGCAGTTCCTGGCCAGCCAACCCTTTGTGAGCCGCGTGGGCCACCCGCTGCTCGAAAGCCACCCCAGCCACCAACTGGCGCAAAAGCTGCTGCCTAAAGGCGCAGGCTCGGTGTTCAGCTTCGACCTCAAGGGCAACCGCGAGCAGGGCAAGAAGTTTATTGAAACCCTCAAAGTGTTCAGCCACCTGGCCAATGTGGGCGACTGCCGCAGCCTGGTCATCCACCCGGCCAGCACCACCCACTTCCGCATGGGCGATGAGGCGCTGGCTGCGGGCGGTATCACGCAGGGCACGATCCGCCTGTCCATCGGGCTGGAAGACCCGGACGACCTGATTGACGACCTCAAACGCGCGCTCAAAGCCGCAGAAAAGGCAGGTGCGTGATGGAAATCCAAGTCAACGGCGCCAACGCCTACTGCTACACCGGCGGCAAACCCTTCGATGCGGCCAAGCCCACAGTGGTCTTTATCCACGGCGTGCTCAATGACCACAGCGTTTGGATTTTGCAAAGCCGCTACCTCGCCCACCACGGCTACAACGTGCTTGCCGTGGACCTGCCCGGCCACTGCCGCAGCGGCGGCGAAGCACCTGAGACTGTGGAGCAAGCCGCCGCCTTCATCGTGGCGCTGCTGGATGCCGCGGGCATTGCCAAGGCCGCTCTGGTGGGCCACAGCTGGGGTTCCCTGATTGCAATGGAGGCCGCCAGCCGACTGGGCGCCCGCGCCACCCACCTGGTGCTGGTGGGCACGGCCTACCCGATGAAGGTATCCCCTGCCCTGCTGGAATCTTCACTTAATGAGCCGATGAAGGCGCTCACCATGATCAACGTGTTTTCGCGGAGCACGCTGGCAGCGCCCCCCTCAGCGCTGGGCCCGGGCACCTGGGTCTATGGCGCCAGCATGGCACTGGGCCGGCGGGTGCTGGCCAGTAACACAACGGCCAACGTGTTCCACCGCGGCTTCAAGGCTTGCGACAGCTACGCAGGTGGCGAGGCGGCCATGGCACAGGTGCTATGCCCGGTGCTGTTTGTGCTGGGTGATCAGGACCAGATGACATCGCCCAAAGCCGCGCAGACGTTGGTGCAAGCAGCCAAATTAGCAGGCGTGCGCACAGAGACCGTGCGGATCGCGGTAGGCCACCACCAGATGACCGAGGCGCCAGAGGAAACTCTGTCGGCCTTGCGACAGTTTTTGGGCAAACCCTAGGGCGCACCCTCTTGCCGGCCCGGCCGGCGCGGTAGAGCATGAGGGCTGCATTGACAACGGAGCCCCCATGCCAACCGACACATCCGTGGACCCCCGCAGTTTCCAGAGCTTCGACGAGTTCTATCCGTTTTACCTGGGCGAGCACAGCAACACCACTTGCCGCCGCCTGCACTTTGTGGGCTCCACCCTAAGCCTGGTGTGCCTGGGCATGTTGATTGCCACGGGCAAGCCTCAGTACTTTGCATATGCGCTGCTGTGCGGCTACGGCTTTGCGTGGCTGGGCCACTTCGGCTTTGAGAAAAACAAACCCGCCAGCTTCAAGCGCCCGCTCTACAGCCTGATGGGAGATTGGCGCATGTACGCAGATATCTGGACGAGGAAGATCAAGTTCTGACCTGGCTTTGCTGCGACGCGCGAAAAAAGATTGCTATTTTTTTCGTAGTACCCGGCGCTTATTCTATGAGCGCTATCAGTCTTTTTGTACAAAGTTTTAGGGCTGCTTAAGGCGGCGGATTCAACCGGTCGCTCATAGCTGAGGCGAATAGCTTCTAACAATGTGTACGGAATCCACTGTTCATAGCAATTTGTTTTTGCTGGAGGCTTCCTTTTTCTACATAGGCCTTAGCCCCGTAGTGAATACCGCAATCGCCACCAAAGCTAATGTCTGTCAAAGTCAAAGTTGTACGTTTGCGTACTTGCATCAACTTTTTGTCTCGAATCCGCTTCAAGGTTTTTACGTCAAAAAGCGCCTCTACAAGAGCATCTTCGTTGTCAACGTGAAACTCGCAATAGAGGTCGCAATTTGAAAGGTGATGCCAATCATCACGACGCGGAATCTTTGTCCACTCAGATTTGGAAAATAAAAGGTGCGCCATTAGCGTCCCACCTTCACCTAACTCATCTCCGTCAAACCAACCATAGGAGACGGTGGCACGCACCGAAATGCTTCCCAGCATTTCTACATACATGGGGGTCCCGTCATCGGTCGCCTGAATCAGTTTGACCGAAAGATTTGGCGTACTTGGAGAAATAACTATGCGTTCAACCCCAGTCATATCCTGCGATGACGCGGCTCCAAATATAGCTAGAGTCAAAAAAATCGCTAACCACTTCATCAAAGTTCAAGCTAGGAGACCTTAGTCTTGTCCCGAAAGGAACCACACTAATGCTTAACGGCTAAGTTCACCTACCACTGTGAAACATCAAAGTCGTTGCACAAAAACTCCACGAAGGCGGAGACTTTGCTGCTTTTGAGCCGGCGAGAG
>RFQA01000171.1 GCA_009925925.1 Betaproteobacteria bacterium | reverse complement strand
AACGAGATCAGCGCGGAGCTCGCCAGCAACATCTCGACCTACCCAGACCTGGCAGTCGAGAGAAAACTGGTGCTGTACTACCCGCTGCCGCGCTATTTCTTTTTTCCCAGAACGCCCGAAGGTGAAAAGCTGGCCCAGCGCGCCGAGGAAGGTTTGCGCCTGCTGATGCGCAACGGCAAGTTCCAGAAGCGCTATCTGCAATTCAAAAAGAGCATTCTTGCGGACATCAACCTCTCGGGCCGCAAAGTCATCCGCATTGCCAACCCCACGCTTTCCAAAGAGACGCCCTTGGCAGACAAGGAGCTGTGGGACAACTTGGAAGCCGAGCTGCGCTGAGCGCGGTTCAGAACAAGGACAGGTTCTCGGGCGGCGGTGGGCCGTCGTTGCGGGGCACAGCGCGTGGTGTTTTGGTGGCACGCTCCAGGGGTGCGGGCTCGCCCCGCATCTCTTGCGCAGGAAAGCATTGCATGAACTCCATGGCCTGCTGCGGGCTGGCGTCCAGCCAATCGGCGTAGCGCCCGGGCGGCACGATCACCGGCATGCGCTTCTCATCGCCGGGCCGGTGCATACGGCCCATGAGGGGGTGGCCATCGGCATTCACCGTCAGCAAGGTAAAGCTGTTAGCCTGCTCGCCGCTGGCCTTGTCGGTCCAGCGCTCCCACAAACCAGCCACCGCAAAGGGCTCACCGTCGGGCATGGACATGCGCCAGCGAACGGCACTGCCACCGTTTGCAGCCGCGTCTTCCCAGCAAGGATCGAAAAAGCACTCCATGGGCACCAGCGCCCACTGCCGGGCAGCCCACGCATGGCGGAAGCTGGGTTTGATGGCTGCGGTTTCGCTGCGTGCGTTGTAGGTGCCGCGGGACAGCTCCCGGGCATGCTGCGCATCTTTGCTCCAGGGCGGCATGAGCCCGAACTGGGCTACTTGCAAAGCCACACTGTCCCGCCCGCTGCGCACCACGACGGGTGCGGCATAGCCCGGAAAAGTCTCAGCAGGCCAGCTTGCAGCCCCTACAGTCAACGGCGCCACAGGCCCCAGCCGTTGCTCCAGAAAATCGACCCGCGCAGAAGGGATGAAGTTGGTGCACATGGCTTCAACGCTATGAAATCAGGAGCTGTTCGCGCATATTCCACGGGCGCTGGCGGCTATTTTTGCTCTATTCCTCGTCTGAGGGAGCGGGCTTGTCGGCCGCAGCCTCACGGGCATCGCTGTGGCGGGGTTGATCAGGACGCTTGACCTTTTTGAGGCGGATGAGGCGGGCCATCTCAATGGCGTCCTTTTTCATCTGGCGCTCCGCGTCGATTTGCTTGCCCTCGGCCAACCACTGGGCGAATTGCTCCGGCGTCTCCAGGGTGATTCGGCCCAGCACTGCGCTGCGGAAATCGTGGATCACGATCTCAGCCGCCTTGTTCAGGTTGATGCGCCCGCCCGATTGCAAGGCACCGCGCTTGCGACCAATGGCGTCCAGCAGCTGCTCGTCGTTTTGCTCCGCCACACCGGTGAGCTTGTAGCGCGCCTCCAGCGTGCCGGCGTAGTGCTGGCGCAGGTAGTCCAGCAGTTCGAGGGCGACTTCTTCCTCATCGAAGGCGTTTTTGCCGATGGCACCGCTGGCCGCCAGGTTGTAGCCGCTCTTGGCCACAATGATGCGGGGCCAAAGCACGCCGGGGGTATCAAAAAGGTAGAAGTCGTCGGCAATCGTGATGCGCTGTTCGATCTTGGTCACCCCGGCCTCGTCGCCGGTTTTGGCGGCGCGCTTGCCCTTCAGGGTGTTGATCAGTGTGGACTTGCCCACGTTGGGAATGCCGCAAATCAGCACCCGCATGGGCTTGGCCATGCCGCCCCGGTTGGGTGCCAGCTCGTGGCAGGCAGCCACCAGCGCCTTGGCGGGGGTGGTCATGCTGGCATCCAGCGGGAGCGCACGCACGCCGGGCATGGCGTTGTAGTGCGCCAGCCAGAGCGCGGTGCGTTCCGGGTCAGCCAAGTCCTGCTTGTTAAGCACTTTGAGTGCGGGCTTGCTCGCCGTCAGCTCAGCCAGCATGGGGTTGGCGCTCGACCCGGGCAGGCGTGCATCGAGCAGCTCAATGACGACATCAATCTCCTTGATGCGCTCCTGAATTGCCTTGCGGGTCAGGTGCATATGCCCCGGGAACCACTGAATTGCCATGCCGTATGTCTTTCTGTCGCTGCGCTAAACCCTGCATTGTCCCGTATGTGGCCCGCATGCACCGCTTAGGCAGCCGCCCCTAGGAAAGAGGCCGGATTTAAGGTGTCTTCACTAGGGGGCTTCTTGAGAATCCACCCATAGACCACTTGATTCATCTTTCCACAGGAGTTTTCCATGAGCACTACCCTCACCAGCGCCACCCATGACCTGATCGCCAGCTACGGCAACACGGCCAAGAACGTGATCAACGCCTACCGCTTGGGCAACGAGCGCGCTGCCGGCTACGTGGAAAAGACCTGGTCTGCCGCCGTGCAAAAAGCCGGCAAGCGCATCAGCAGCGAAGTGCGCACCAACGCCCTGAGCGCCCAGAAGAAGATCACCGGCTACTACGTGCAAGGCGTCACCTTGACCACCGACACTGCTGACACTGCTGTCAACAAAGCCGTTGAGCTGGCCGGCAAGGGCTTGGAACAAGCCGCCGTGAACGCCACCCGCTTTGAGCAAAGCACCGGCCTGAACACCCTGAGCACGGTGGCCAACGCCGCCGTGCCTGCGGTGGTGGCCGTGAACAAAGTGGCTGCCAAGCTGGAAGCCAAGAGTGGCGATCTGGTGGCCCGCATTGCCGGCTCCAAGGTCAAGGCCAAAGTGGCTGGTGCCAAGCGCACTGTGAAAAAGACAGCCCGCAAGGCTGCGCCCCGCGTGCGCAAGGCTGCGGCTGCTGTTGAAGCAACCGTAGCCGTTTAATCGCTGTTTAGGCAGCCACGGTGCGGCGCCCCGCCACCAGGCGGTGGGGTGCCAGAAATTCCTTGAGGTAGACACCAAAGGGCATGGTGTCTGCGGCCTCAATGGCGCGCTGGGCTTCCCAGGATTGCGCCGATTCCTGCTCAAACTGTGCCTGCACCTCTGCCGCCAAAGGCTGCGCCAACATGGCGTCGCGGGTGCGGTTGCTCTGCGCCAACACGAACTTCGCAAACGAGCCTTGGTGATCGTGCTGCATAGCTTGCAGGACACGGGCGGATGGCAGTGTGTCCGGCTGCTCCAGGCCGATAAGCGCATGGGCCAACGCTTCGGTGTACAGCGTGTTGCCATGGGCAACATCCAAGGCTTGCGCAAACGGGTGCATCTGGGCCAGAAGCTCGCGCCCCCAGTCCACCAATGAAATCGCTTGTCCGTTACGCTGCAGTTGCAAGCCGGGTTGGCGGCCGCGCTCGGCCACGTCCTGCTGGTTGCGGGCCAAGGCAGCAATCTCAGCAGGGGTGTCGTCCGGGCTGGCTGTAGCCAGGCTGTGCAGCAAAAACACATCCAGAAAGCGCATGGTGCTGCTATTGATGCCCACCACCTCGAAGGGGTCCAGGTCCATCAGCCGCACTTCCACATACTCCACACCGCGCTCGCGCAATGCGTGCAAGGGGCGCTCACCCGGGAAAGTGACCCGCTTGGGGCGGATGGTGCCGTAAAACTCGTTCTCGATTTGCAGCAAGCTGGTCGCCAGCTGACGGTACTCGCCGTCCGGCCCCTGCACACCGATGGCCTCATAGGCCGGGTAGGCCTGGGTCAGCGCGCCCTGCAATGAATGGCCGTAGCCCTCCAGGCTGTTGTAGCTCACCGCGAGCGACGATTGCGCATCGCTCTGGTAGCCCAGCCGGCCCATGCGCAGGGAGGTGGCGTAAGGTAAATTCATGGTGCCTTCGCTCAGGGGCTGCAACTGGTGCTGGCGACCTGCCACAAAGGTGGAGCACACCGCCGGTGACGCACCGAACAAATACAGCAGCAAAAACGCATGGCGACGGAAGTTGCGGATCAGGCCGAAGTAGGCCTCGCTGGACACATCCGGCAACGACCAGTTGTAGTGAATGCCCGAGATAGTTTGCATGCGCCGCCCGTAGCGGTGGCCCAGGCCCATGCGGTACACGGTTTTGGAGCGGCCCACGTTGGAGCTGCCGTATTGCCCCAGGGGAATGGCGTCGTCATCCGGCAGGCAACAGGGCATGCTCGACACCCAGAGACGCTCCTCGCCCATGCTTTGCAGGGTGAAGCGCTGCACATCAGTGAGCTCTTGCAGGCAGTCTTCCGGTTGGGCGTGTACGCCGGTGATGAGCTCCACCTGCGACTCGCTGAAATCGGTGGTGATGTGCGGATGCGTCAAAGCCGAACCCATGCTCAAGGGATGCGGCGTCATGGCCAAACTGCCACCGGGGGTTGCGCGCAAGCTTTCTTTTTCGAGACCACGGCGTATGCCGCGCAGACGCTCCGGGGTCAGGGCACTGAGGGCCTCTTGTGTTCTGTCCATTACCAATGGCCCTTAACTTTTTGACGGGGGCGCAAAGGTACCACAGGCGGATGAAACGTGCAGGACGCCGGCTTTCCCCTCGCAATGGCCCTCATTTGGTGCAAATACAGGGTTTTTCAAGGTTTCAATTTACAAGCCAGACATAAATAATGGGCGCATGGTTGCCATGGAAGTCTTCATCTGGTCGTGCATGCTGGGCGGTTTGATCACGCTGGCTTGCGGAGCCCTGAGCGAAATCCTGGTCCACAACTCCATCGCCTCCTGGCGCGGACTGGCCTATGTACTGGTCATGGGCAGCAGCTGCGTGCTGATGTCGGGCCTGCCCATGGCCCTGATGCCCGGCTTGCAGCCCCACACGTTGGTGTTGCTGCAATCCACCTTCGGGCCCTTGAGCGGCGCCTTGGTGCTGCGCTATCTCGGCCTGTGGCTGGGTGTTGCTCTGGTGGACCGGCTGGTGCACAACACCATCATGTGGGGTGCCACCTTGCTGGTGGTGGTGTCGGGCTATTTGGCAATCGTCGGCGCAGGTTGGCTGGAGCTGTCGGGCTTAAACCCGCTGCTGGTGTCTGCCTGCGTGAGTGCGTTGGGCGTTTTGCTGGCCTTTCAGGCGTGTGTGCGCGCCAGCATGCTGGGCGACGACCTCGCCCGCTGGATGGTGCTGGCTTGCGCGTTTCTGGGTGTGATGGTGCTGGGCCTGTACGCCTGCGCGCTGTGGCCCGACGCCATCAGCCTGCCCGCCAAGGCCTTGATTGCGGTAGGCACCGTGGCGCACTTTCTGGTGGGCATTACCCTCACTGCGCGTCGCAACCGGCACAACCGAAGGCTCAAGCGCCTGGCCGGCGACGACAAAGGTTTCGACCGTGCCACCGGCCTGCCCACAGGCTCTGTGCTGCTGACCAAGGTGGATGACGCCCTCTGGCGCGCTGAACGGGCCCATGCCCAGTGCACCGTGGTGGCACTGCACTTGCGCAACCTCTATTCCATGAGCGAGGCCGCCGGCCACACGGTGGACCAGCAAATTTTGTCGGCCATGGCGGCGCGCTTGCGGCGTGCAGTGGGTTTTCGCTACGTGGTGGGGCTGTACCACCCGCGCTGCTTTGTGGTGGTCATATCGGCGGGCCCCAACCCCAAAGAAGTGGACCGCCTGATCTTCCGTATGCGTGCCCTGCTCAACAAGCCGCTCATGGTGTCTGACCCGCGGGCGGGCATGCACCACTTCCAACCGCAATACGGCGTAGGCATCTCGCGGCTGGTGCCCGGCACCGCCCGCCCGCAGGAAGTGCTGGACGAGACCGAGCAGCGCGCGTTGGCTCACATCAACGGCGAAATGCTGCCCGAGATGGATTCGGCCACGGCGTCCACCGCCGCTGCCCCCTTGCGCTAGGGGAAGCGTGATCGATGTTCAGGCCTTGCCGGCCAGGTGAGACAAAGCGCGAGTCACTTCCTGGCTGCCTTGCGCAGCGCCGCTCTCCGGCACCATGTCACCCGCACGGGCCAGCACCTGCCGCAGGTTCGCGGCCAACGTTTCTGGCGCTTGCGCATCCAGCCCGATCCACGCACCCTGCGTGAGCGTGATGTGCGCGGCCTCTACGCTGCCGGCACCGGCACACAGCGTGGTGCGGGTGGGCGCGTCTTCCGACACCAGTACCAGCATTGCGGGCACCACGGCTTCGGGCTTGAGGGCTTCCAGCACTTGCGGCGGCATTAGGCCCTCGGTCATGCGGGTGGCAGCCGTGGGGGCCAGGCTGTTGACGTGGATGTTGTTTTTGGCGCCTTCCAGTGCCAGGGTTTGCATCAATCCCACCAGCGCCAGCTTGGCAGCGCCATAGTTGCTCTGGCCGAAGTTGCCGTACAGCCCCGAGCTGGAGGTGGTCATGAGAATGCGACCGTACTTTTGCTCGGTCATGTGGGGCCACACGGCCTTGCAGCAATGCACGGCGCCCATGAGGTGCACGTCCACCACCGTGCGGAAGTCGGCAATCTCCATCTTGGCGAAGCTCTTGTCGCGCAGGATGCCGGCGTTGTTCACCAGAATGTCTACCCGGCCCCAAGCGTCCGTGGCCTGCTGCACCATGGCCTGCACGGCTTCAAAGTCGGTGACCGATGCGCCGTTGGCCATGGCCTCGCCACCTGCCGCGCGGATCTCGGCCACCACGGACTCGGCTGCAGAGAGCGAGCCACCGGAGCCATCCCGCGCGCCGCCCAGGTCATTCACCACCACTTTGGCGCCGCGTGCAGCCAGAGCCAGCGCATGTTGGCGACCCAAGCCGCCGCCTGCGCCCGTTACGATGGCCACGCGGCCTTTGAAATCCAGATTCATGACTCGTCTCCTCGGGTTGTGGGTTCCGACCAAGGGCAAGTCCGTAGGCCCCCCGTCAGCTGCAGGTACTTTAATTCAAGCAGTTGCTCACCAAAAAACAAAACAGAAATAACAGTCCCATGCAAGACACCCTCGCCCCCGCCAGCGGCATACCGCGCGATGCTTCTACCGTCGTGCTGCTGCGCGATGCCCGCCACAGCCTCGAGGTGTTTTTGATGAAGCGCAGCGGCCTCTCAGACACCTTCGGCGAGGCCTATGTGTTCCCGGGTGGCAAGCTGGACGCGCACGACAGCAGCCCTGCGGCCCTGGCAGCTCTGGACGAGCCTGCCCCCGCCTTGGCGCAGCGCCTGGGCGAGGCGGACCAAAGCCCCGAGTTGGCTGCCGGCCTGTATGTGGCGGCTCTGCGCGAGCTGTATGAAGAAGCCGGTGTACTCTTGGCACGTGGCGAGCGGCGCCCGGCCAGCCTGCAAAGTGCCGACTGGCAGGCCTGGGTGGACGCATCTGCAGCTCAGCTGGCAGCCAGCGCGCTGGTGCCCTGGAGCCGCTGGATCACGCCCCGCATGGCGGCCCTGAGCAAAAAGCGGTTTGACACTCGCTTCTTCCTGGCACTGGCCCCGAGTGACCAAATCGCCAGCCATGACAACTATGAAACCACCGCCAGCATCTGGCTGCCGCCGGTAGAAGCCCTGCAGCGCTACCACCGCGGCGAAATCGAGATGGCGCCGCCCCAGATCATGAGCTTGGGCCATCTGGCCCGTTACACCACGGCGGCTGAGGCATTGGCTGCAGCCCGGGCGCAATTGCCGCCCTGCATCT
>RFQA01000018.1 GCA_009925925.1 Betaproteobacteria bacterium | reverse complement strand
GGCGCGGCCCAGTAAGGCGGGCGGCGCAATCAACCACCCCACTCGCAGGCCCGGACTCAGCACCTTGCTGAAGGAGCCGCAGTGCGCCAGCCACTCGCGGCTGCCCGGCACTTCGTCGCTCAAGGCCAGCAGACTGGGCGGTGGCGCCTGGTCGAAAAACAGCTCTCCGTAAGGGTCATCCTCCACCACCAGGGTTTGGGTGCGGGCTGCAATCTCCAAAATGCGTTTGCGGCGCTCCAGACTCAACATGGCACCGCTGGGGTTGCCGAAAGAAGGGATCAAGTAAACCAACTTGGGTTTGTGCTCTTCGATCAAGGCTTCGAGTTTGTCCACATCCACCCCGTTCGCATCAATCGGTGCACCGATGACCTGTGCGCCGTAGAGGCGGAAACACTGGATGGTGGCCAAAAACGTGGGCGCCTCCATGATGACCTTGTCACCGGGGGAGATCATGGTTTTGCCGATCAGGTCCAACGCTTGCTGGCTACCTGTAGTCACGATCAAGCCATCGGGCGCCACCTTAGCGCCTTTACCGGCCATGTGTTGGCTGATGCCTTCACGCAGCGGTTGATAGCCCTCTGTCGCGCCGTATTGCAGCACCGGCCCGGGATTGTTCTTGAGAACGGCGTCTGTCGATTCGCGGATGCCTTCGACGTCAAACAAGGCCGGATCGGGGAAACCGCCGGCAAAACTGATGATGCCGGGCTTGCCGAGCAGCTTGAACAGCTCACGGATGGCGGAGGTTTCGACGTTGTTCAAACGATCTGCAAATCGCATATTTAATTTCACAATTCAAACAAAAAAATATTAATAACCCGAGCAAAACCAGATTCTCAAGTCGCCTTACTTCAGGTAAATTGTCATCGACACCGGTCACTTTGATTAACCAGGAGACGACATGACCCAGCTCGCAGCGTTCTTTGAAACCGTGAAATTGCCATCCATGTCCGAGGTGGCCCACGCTCTCATTCAATCCCTGAATGACGACAGTGCGGGCATCCCCGAAATACGTGACCTCATTGCCAAAGACCCGGCACTTTCAGCCAAGCTATTGCGCTTGGCCAATAGCGCCCAGTTCGGCTTGCCCCGTGGCGTCAGCAGTCTGGATGATGCTATCACCATGGTGGGCATGTCGAAGGTGCGTACTTTAGCGCTGGGCGCTTGTTTGAGCGAATCTTTTCCGACGATTCCCGGGCTTGACCGTAAAGAATTCTGGCGTACGAGCATGGCCTGTGCAGGCTATGCCCAGTGGCTTGCCACTGGCCTCGGCATGGACGGGCAGCAAGCGTGGCTCACCGGCATGATGCTGCGCTTGGGCGAGCTGCTGATCGTGCAAGCAGAGCCGGACGTGCTGCAGGAAATTGAAAAGCTGCCGCATATTCCCGGAGTCCGCTGGCAACGTGAAGCCCGGCTCACTGGCTTTACCGAAGGACAAATCACTTCCGAGCTCGCACGTCGCTGGAATTTCCCGCCCCAGATGGTGCAGGCGCTGGCCCAATCGGCCGAACCGGTCACTACCCATGGATTTTCCCGACTTGCCGGGGTAATCCATCTCGCGGGGTTAATGGCAGAGACAGACCACAACGGTCCCGATGTCATTGATACTCTGCCTTCCGAGGTGATTTCTGCGCTGATGCTGGACATCGACTGGCTGCACGCGAAATTCCCCAACGAAGAATCTTTTGTAAACATCACTGCCTTGTGAAACCTGCCCAGATAGAAGACTTTTTCGCCACCCTGCAGGCCGCCAACCCCAACCCGCAAACCGAGCTGGAGTTCAGCTCTGTTTTCGAGTTGCTGGCGGCCGTTTTGTTGTCGGCGCAAGCGACCGATGTAGGGGTCAATAAAGCGACCCGCAAGCTGTTTGCCATAGCCAATACACCGCAACGAATTCTGGACTTGGGTTTGCCGGGTTTGGAGGAACACATCAAGACCATCGGGCTATTTCGGAGCAAAGCCAAGCACCTGATGGAAACCTGCCGCATGCTGGTGGATCTGCATGGAGGGCGTGTGCCTGCGGACCGCGCATCCCTGGAGGCACTGCCGGGCGTGGGGCGCAAAACCGCCAATGTGGTGTTGAACGTGGCATTCGGTCAACCGACCATGGCAGTGGACACGCACCTTTTCCGCTTGGGCAATCGCACGGGACTGGCGCTCGGCAAGACACCGCTGGAGGTTGAGCTGAAGTTGCTCAAGCGCATACCGGCGCGCTACATGGTTGACGCACACCATTGGCTTATCCTGCATGGGCGTTATGTCTGCCAAGCCCGCAAACCTTTGTGTTGGCAATGCAGCGTAAATCAAGCTTGCGGATATAAACTCAAGACCCCCGCACCCGCGGGCTGACAGAACCTTGTAACCAGCGAAGCTTCATGGCGGATATCAATACTTTCATCCAAACGGTCAAATTGCCTGTGATGCCGGAGGCGGCCCACGCACTGATTCGTACTCTGAATGATGAAGATGCGGACGTGGTGACCGTGCGTGACATCATCGCCAAAGACCCTGCCCTGACGACGACCCTGCTGCGCATGGCCAACAGTGCCCTGTTCGGCTTGTCCCGCTCTGTCACGACCTTGGACAACGCCGTCAGCGTGGTCGGCATGGCGCAGATCCGTGCCCGTGCGCTGGGGATCTGCATGTCGCAGGTATTCAAGCTGCCCGAAAGCATCAACCGCCTGGAGTTCTGGCGCTACAGCATGGTATGCGCGGGCTACGCGAAGTTTCTGGCCCACAAAACCGGTCTGGATGAGCAGCAGGCTTGGCTCACCGCCATGATGCTGCGATTGGGTGAATTGGTGTTGTCGATGCACAGCCCGGACATCATTGCCCCCATTGAACAACTTCCACGTGCCCCCGGGGAGCGATGGAAGCGAGAGCGTGAACTGATCGGCTTTGACGAGGGCCAGATTACCGGCGAGGTGGCCCGTCGTTGGGATTTCCCCGAAGAAGTGGTCCTGGCCTTGGGTCACTGCGCAGATGCATTGGCTGCCGTGAATCAGTCCCGCTTGTGTGCAGTCGTGCATTTGGCTGCACTCTGGGCGGACCAAAGTTATGACCATGCTGCCATTAAAGAAGCGGTAACGAATTCGTCTCCGCAAATCATGGGCTATCTGGGTTTGAACGCTGAGGAGTTGGTGAACAGCGTTCCGGATCCAGAGCTGTTCAGCGATATTTCCGCGCTGCTTTCAAGCTGACAAACGCTGCGCTGTCGACTTTGCCAAGCTCGACAACGACACAACAAGAAAAGGGACCTGAGGGTCCCTTTTCAGCTTCCGAGTTAGCGCTTGAATTTCAATCCCAATACTTTGTCCGCCACGCACTGTCCTTGCGGCTTCCCGCCATCGCTGGCGAAGCGGTAATGAATGCCCGCGTAGACACGGGACGCAGCGGCTTCATCCGCCGCTTCCTTGAAGCTCTTGAACGTCCGTGGACCCCATCCCCGGTCATTGTGGGTGTTGTCAATGAAAGACGTATTCGCACCAAACTCTTTGCCGAGCACCGCAGACGCAGCACTGCTTTGCACGGAGTGACCCGACGGGTAATCGGGGAAAGGTGGCGTAGGTATCAAACTAGGCGTCCAATTGCTGTCGATGACCAGCTGCACATAAGTCACGGGACGCAGCACATTGAGCTTGTATTTGGTGTTCCACGCTGCGACGAAGGCATCGGACATGGCCATATTCAAGCGGGCAAACACTTCTGCCGCGGAGCCTAAATCCGCCTTCTTTGCGCGAAGCAAATCGTTGGCAACATAAGCCCAATGACCCGCTGGCGTAGGCGTCTTGCCGGCGTCGTCCGCCCAATAGAGTGCGAACTGGCGCTGCTCTTGGGTTGCTGCTCGACTGATCTGGTAGACCTCCATGCCGTCCTTGTAGAACGCGGAGCCTGGCTCCTCAGAATAGGCGGGCGGCATGGGTGCCGGGCAATCATCGGCTGTCTTCATCACAAAGGGCCGGTTCTTGCCCCAATAGGGCAATAGCGGCGCTGCAAAGGCTGGAGGTGTAGCAGACCATTTGCCAGTTCCACTGGGCGGTACATAGTTCTGCTGATGCCTGCGGATAGGTCCCCAGGCTTCATGGCCGCCATCCGTGCGTGCCCACGTCATGATGGCCATGGCCATCAATTTGCCAAAAGTCTCGGACCGGTTGGTAATTTCCGCGGTCACGCTGTTGGGATCAAAATCCTGTGTGTATTTCAGCGGCAGACTGCGTTCCAGCGTGTCGATGCGCGCCTTGTTCTCGGCACTGGCGTTGCTGAACATCATGCGTGTCATTGTCGCCAGAGAGGCATTGGCCACCGTTGGCCAATGCAAAGGTTCATCAGGCTGCGCCCATGGCAGCGAGCTCAACTGGTTGAGTTGCCCGGCAAGGCTCTGGTAGCCGGGCATGCCCGGCACCACCGATTCATACAGAGTGAGGCCCATATAACCAAGCGCCCGTGAAGCCACAGGCGGGCTGAATCCTGGCGTTTGCTGAATGAGTTGCAGCGCAAGGAAAAACCAGTCATAAACCACCCCGGAGCTATACGCATTGGCTGGTTTGGCTACGACTGCAGGGGTGGCTTGGGCCAAAGTCACGGGACTTTGCAAGGTGGCAAAAGAGGCCGCCATGGCCAAAACAAGAGTTCGGATTTTCATTGTGCTTTCCAGGCTTGAACACCTGTCTCCCGGTTGACGACATAGAACGCATCAGAGGCTACGTTAAGCCATGGGCCCCAATCTTCATGGGGCCACTGCACCCTCACCTTCACGTCTTTCGCGTTACCGAGGCCGAAGTGCATCCAACCGAGGTGCCCGCTCGCATGGCCGCCACCAATGGTGAGTTCCTGGCGTTCAATGCGACCGCCCAAGTCCACCTCCACCCAGGCACCGATGGCATCCCGGTTACCGCCACCTTGCTGCAAACGAAGTTGCAGCCAGTGGCCCATGGACGCAGGTTTCTCTGCTGTCCCCGTACCTACGTGCCGCCACAGTTGTGCTTTGTCCTGGCGGTTCACCACCACCATATCGAGCAGACCGTCACCGTTCAAATCCGCCATCATGCCGCCCCGACCGCGCTTGAAACTGGCGACACCCGCCTGCTGCCCCACCTCGGTGAAGCGCCCGTCAGGCTCCTGGAGCAGGAGGTTATTGGGGTCCAGAATGGCGAAGTCGGGCATCGACGAGACATTGCCTTTGACAATGAAAAGATCAGCCCAGCCATCATTGTTGGCATCTGCAAACTGGGCATGCCAAGCGGTGCTGGGGTGGAAATCGCCACCCACATAGGGACGGTGTGCTGTGATACCGCGCTTGTAGGCCTGATCGATGTAGCTTGGTTTGCCGGGCCCAGCTTCCAGCTTCTGGAATTTGTTGTCCGCCATGCTGGTGATGAAGTACTCGGGGTAGCCATCACCATCAATGTCATGTCCGGCAATGCCCATGCCCCAGACTTGGAGTTGCTTCCATCCGTCTTGCTCGGTGTACAACTTTGCCGGTGCACCCGGTGCTACCTTCCACAATTGCTCTTGGCCGCCCTGGTAGTACTCGCGGTCGTTGGACACCCTCAGACTCGCTTGTCCGCTACGGTTCCAATCAGAGAACAACATGCTGAGTGCGCAGTAGCCCGGTGCAAGTTTTTCGGGTGAGCCATAGGCCTTGCCGGTGGCGTCCGGTCGCATCAAGAAACCGGGAGTGCAGGTACCCCATGGAAAATCAGGTCGACTGCGGTCGTAGTAACTACCAAAAGCCATGGTCGGCAAGGTTTGCCCTTTTTCCCAGGTAGCAGAAAACGCAGTGTGCCAATCATTGCTGGGCGGAATGTTCCAACGCGCGTTAGCGTTCTCAAACTTGCATTGCCCCAAGCCCCGGAAAACCGCCAATTCGCCAACGCGCAAAACCACCAGGTCCACATTCCCGTCCGCATCGATGTCTATCGGGTAAGCACCTGTCGCATTGGTCAGCTCCATATTTGAGCGCTGCTCTTGCAACTTGATCGGACCTCCGCGGGTGCTCTTGTTGCGATAGAACTTGGCCTTGTTCACGCCGCCGGTGACATACATCTCGGGCAGGCCATCGCCATCGCAATCAAACACGGCAACGCCGCCCCCGACCATAAATTCGTCCTGCCCCTCAAAGCGAACCTGCAGGCCTGAAGTTTCTGTTTCCTCCACAAACTTGGGCGTTGCAGGCACTGCCCCCCCCTGCGCAAACGCTTGGTGCATCAGGGTCGCGACCAGCACGTACCCCATCTTTCTGAACATCATTATCGAAACTCCTCAAACGAATAATTGAAACCTTAAGTGCATCAGTGACCGGACACATGATTCGCTTCCTTCAGAAGCGGACGCAAAAACTGGTGCAAAACCATGGCAGCAGCACCCACCGCGGCGGCGTGCAAGCCATAGCGTGCAGGCCGAACTTCAGGCGCTTGCATTCCTGCAGACTGCGCGTAGGCGCATTGGGTGTTGCGGGCAGCCTCCACGAGACCCGGATGATCGACCGTGGAACGCCCGCCAACCACGATCACCCGTGGGTTAAACATTGCATCCAGGTTTTGCAGCATCATTCCCAAATACTGCGCTGCGTGCTCCAAACTTGTTTGCTCTTTGAGAGCCCGCGCACCCACAAACGCCTCCGCACAACCCCGGCGCCCACAGGAGCACAACGGGCCGTTGACCTGCAAAATACTGTGCCCGATTTCACCGGCTGTACCCCGGGCTCCGGTAAAAAGCCTATCGTTGAGCACCACACCGGCACCCACACCGACATCGCAATTCAAAAAAATCAGCGGATCTTCGTTGCCTCCGCCCCCGAATTCGTACTCCCCCAGGGCAGCGGTATCGCCATCATTCTGTAAGTGAATATGTGCTGCTGGAATACCAAGTTTGCCGAACTCTTGCGCCACCATTTCCAAAAACGGCACATTACGCCAACCGAGATTCGGTGCCAATCTGACAATGCCCCCAGCGTCATCGATAGCGCCGGGTAGACACACGCCTACACCGGAGAGCAACAACTGATTGAGATCCAACTGTTTGGTGAGAACACGGAGAAGTTGAGTTGCCAGCTTGCATGCACTGGCCGGCCGCGGGTCGTCCAGCACCGCTTCTTTGTGGCTGAGCACCTGTCCGGTCAGCGAAACGGAGACGATGCGCACGCAATCGACCGCGATCTCGATCCCCACCAACACGCGTTTGTTGGCATCGATATGGAGCGGGGTGGAAGGCCTGCCCATGCCCTGCCCCGCCACAGGCGCCTCAGGTTCAGTGAGCCAATGCTCGTCCAGCAGTTCCCGAACCAAGCCACTTACCGTGGACTTGGTCAGACCACTCAAAGTGGCCAAACGGGCCCTTGAAAGGCCGGGCTGGCTGCGGATCAGTCGCAGCAAAACACTGCGATTGATCCGCTTGAGCAACTGCAAATCACCCGTGGTTTTCATGCAATGTGCTCAACACTCAAGGAACAGCACAGAAAAACGGATTACCGCGGGTTACGCGCACACTCCGGTTTGCCTTCCGGCTTCTTGCCCAGAATGATCATGCCCAACACTTCGTCTTCGGTCACATCCTGGGTGCGGTAGGTACCCACCACTTTGCCGTTTTTCATGACAGCCAGACGGTCACTCAGCGCAAACACATCATGCATGTCGTGGCTGATCAGGAAAATGCCGACGCCTTCCGCTTTGAGCTGCTCAATGAGCTTGGCCACCATGGCCGTTTCCTCAGGGCCCAGAGCCGCTGTGGGTTCGTCCATGATGAGGATCTGGGCATTGAAGTAAATGGCACGGGAAATCGCCACTACCTGACGTTGACCGCCGGAGAGGCGGCGCACAGGCGTGTGGTAGTTCTTGAAGTTCTTGTTCAGGCGTTGAAAGACCTTGCGGGCATCGGCGTCCATGCGATGGTCGTCCAATGTCCTCCAGGGAGTGAGCAGCTCACGCCCCAGGAACAGGTTGGCCACCGAATTCAGGTTGTCGGCCAGTGCCAATGTCTGGTAGATGGATTCAATGCCGGCGGCCTGCGCATCCGCAGGTGTGCGGATGTGGGCCTTGGTGCCGTTGATGATGACGTCGCCGCTATCGATCGGATACGCCCCGGCCAGCATCTTCATCAGGGTGGACTTGCCCGCACCGTTGTGACCCAGCACGGCCACCACTTCACCGGGGTAGAGGTTGATGCTGACGTTTTCCACCGCATGCACACCACCGAACGCCTTGTTGATGTTG
This sequence comes from Betaproteobacteria bacterium, assembly GCA_009925925.1. Classification (GTDB taxonomy): domain Bacteria; phylum Pseudomonadota; class Gammaproteobacteria; order Burkholderiales; family Burkholderiaceae_C; genus Allorhodoferax. The sequence continues at coordinate 20,802 of RFQA01000018.1, read as the reverse complement.
CGCATTTCCACCAGGCATTTACTGGTGTCCACGGCGGCTTTGGTTTTAGTAGTTTCCATGTTGGCGCTCACAGCACATCTCCCGTCCATTTGCGATAAGCCACATCAAAGACCACAGCTGCAATGAGCACCTGGCCGATGATCACGTAGCGGGTACCGATGGACACATCCAGCAGCAACATGCCGCTGTCAATACATTGCATGATCAGGGCACCCAACACGGAGCCCAGAATCGTTCCGCTACCGCCCGCCAGCGCGGTGCCGCCGATCACCGTTGCGGCAATCACCAGCAACTCCAGGTTGTTACCCAGGGAGTTGGTACCGGCGTTCAGACGGGAAATCGCCACTATCGCGGCGATGGTTGTGAGCACCGCCAACAGCAGAAATAGCATCATGGTGACGCGCTTGACGGGAATACCCACCAAGGCTGCAGCATCAGGGTTGCCGCCCATGGCAAACACGTAACGGCCGAAGCGCGTACGGTGCACGATGAACGCCATGATCACGGCCACGGCACCCCAGATCAACACGGGAATGGGTACGCCCTGAGCGTCATCCTTGCCGGGGATTTGGTAGGCATTCATCACTGCCACGAAACCCATTACCAGAACGATGGGAATCAAAGACAGTGCGATGTCCAGACCCAAAGGGTTGGTCGGTACGTCATAACGCTGCTTGGAGCGGCGCTTGGCGAGCATGGACAAGACAATGCACAAGGAAATCACGCCACCCAGAATCCAGCTGGCTGTGGTGCCGATGCCGCCGTTAAAGCCGCCACCGAGCTTCAGGAAGAAGGGATCGGACAATGGCTGGGTCTTGCCATCAGCCACCAGATAAGCCGCTCCGCGGAAAGACATCAAACCGCCCAAGGTGACCACAAAAGACGGCACACCGACATACGCCGTCAACACACCTTGATACACCGCGGTCAGGATGGCAGCAGCCAAACCGGCCAAGCATGCCGCTGGCCAAGACCAGTCCAAGGTGTACATCAAGAATGCAATGAGTACACCCACAAAACCCATCACCGAACCGACAGAGAGGTCGATGTGACGGGCCACAATAATGAGCACCATGACGGTCGCAAGAATGCCGACCACCGCAGTCTGCTGCGCAATGTTGTAGAGGTTTTCGGCAGAGAAAAAGATACCGCCAGACAGAACATTAAAGATAACGGTGGTGACCACCAACACTGCGGTCATCAGCACCATGCGCCAATCGATGGCCGAATGCTTCAAGTTTTTTAGAGCTTGATTCATTGACTTCCCCAAACGAAACCGAAAATGGAGTTCTAAAACGACACCGCGGGCACCAAGCACATGCCCGGCCCGCGGTGAATGGCTAACCTAAGTTAGAGAAACGCTTACTTGCAAGCAGCCACTTTGGACACGTCCACGCCCTTGCACAGAACGTCCTTCTTGATGTAGCCAGCCTTCAAGACCACATCCAGGTTGGCTTGGGTCACAGGGATAGGCTTCAGGAAGATGGACTTCAAAGTCACCTTCTTGGGGCCGCCAGCCCAGTCACCAGCACCGGTCACAGGCTTGCCGGAACCCAGTTCCACAGCAGCCTTGGCAGCAGCGGTACCGAGGTCAGCAGAGTTCTTCCACACGGACACAGTCTGGGTACCCAGAGCCACGCGGTTCAGAGCAGCGTGGTCGCCGTCTTGACCGGACACTGGAATACCTTGCATGCCCTTGGCGGTCAAAGCAGCCACTACGCCACCGGCCATACCGTCGTTCTGAGCCACAACGGCGTCAACCTTGTTGCCGTTCTTGGTCAGGATCTGTTCCATGTTCTTCTGGGCGTTCTGGGGGTTCCAACCGGCGGTGAACTCTTCACCCACGATCTTCACGTCACCGCTCTTGATTGCGGCTTCCAAAACTTCGCCTTGGCCTTCGCGCAGGAAATTGGCGTTGTTGTCGCCTGGGTCACCCTTGATGATGGCGTAGTTGCCCTTTGGCTTGACAGCCAAGATGGCACGTGCGGTCATGCGGCCCACTTCCTTGTTGTCGAAAGTGATGTAGGTGGTGCCGGGAGCTTCGAACAAGCGGTCATAAGCGATCACTGGAATCTTCAGCTGGGCAGCCTTGTTCACGGCAGGCAGGATGGCGTCCTTGTCGCGTGCCAGAATGATCAGGACCTTGGCGCCCTTGGCGATCAAGCTGTCGATGTCAGTCAGTTGCTTTTCGGTAGAGGAACCAGCGTCAGACATGATGTACTTGGCGCCGCTCTTGGCCAACTCGGCTTTGATAGCTGCTTCGTCAGTCTTCCAGCGTTCTTCCTGGTACGCGTCGAAGCTCACGCCGACAGTCAGCTGAGCAAAAGAGGAACCGGCTGCCATGGCCAGTGCCAAAGCGGTCAATTGACGTTGAAATTTCATGTATGTCTCCAGAATAATTACCCAGTGTGGGCGTCTGTGTTGAATCAACTTTTTCCTACCGCCGCCCATGGACTGCATGAGTTAGTTCGGACAGTAGACGAAGTGTCCACCAGATTTATTGCGTTCCACACTAGGGGAAATACCGAGAGGCGCGCGAACACCGTTACAAGTTCATTAACGATTTTTTATCGTTAATAGACACTTACAAACGCAACCAAGCTCCAGGGGGCACTTCCGGGCCGACCCACTCGTGGGACTGAACAGGGCCTATTAAGCCCCGACTCAGGAGATCGCAACCCCGTATGACACCAGCGTGCGTGATCCATACCTCATCCTGCTGACGTTTCAGGTGGTCCTTCCATGCCTCGGAAACCCCGGCCATGAACTCCGCCACGCTCTGCGTCCCGCCGAATCGGTGAGACCAGAAGTCCGCCGTCCAGGCGTCCACTGCCTCCTTGCCTATGTCACTCCAGCGCTTGCCCTCCCAATGGCCGAAGTCCATCTCAGCCAATCGGGCGTCAACCACTGCTTCAGGCAAGTCTGCCCGCAGACTGCGCAACGCCGCCGCCAACTCCCGGCAGCGCAAACGCGGCGAGCACCGCAAGGCAATGCCAAGCGGCAGTTCCTGCGCAAGGGCGATGGCGGCCACCTGTGTCGCGGCTGGCTCACTGTCCAGCTCCAGCGCGCCGTAACACAGACCGCGCTCCGCCATGACCTTGGCGTGCCGGGCCAGCCACAGCGTCACGCAGCGCCCCCAAGCGCACAGGCCATTCCGAGGTAGAAGGCTATTTCGCACACCTGCTGTGTGGCACCCAGGCAGTCACCGGTGAAGCCCTGCAGCCGGCGTGAAAACCAGCGGTACATCCAAAGCCATGCCACTGCTGCAGCCAACATGCCACCGAGCAATGCCCGGCACCAGTCCGACCAAGAGAATGGCATTGCTACTATTTTCATAGCTACTGGCGCAGAAGCGGCGAGGGCCAAGGCCCCAAAACACCACAAAGCAGCCACGAGCAAAGCGGGCAAAGAAATCTGGTCTGCCAGTGGTTTGGACTTGGACTGCGCGGTATCGCCCACATGCGGCAGCAGGCGGATGGTCAAAAGCGGCCAGGTGCGCGACGCCACATGCCCGGCGAACACTGCCCCCACCATCACACTCTGGCCCACAGAGCCCAAAAGCGCCAGCAATGCCACTTTGCACAGCAGCGCCAGCATGACGGCAATGGCACCGAAGGCTCCCACGCGGGAGTCTTTCATGATGTCCAGAGCACGTTCCCGGTTCAGGCTGCCGCCGAGTCCATCTGCCACATCGGCCAGACCATCTTCATGGAAGGCGCCGGTCATCACCACGCTCAAGGCCGTACCCAAGGCAGCCGCCACCAGCGGTGAATAAGGGTTGGGTGGCAACAGGGCCCACAAGCCCCAGGTGAGCAGCGCTACCGCCCCACCCACCAGCCAGCCCACGCCGGGGAAGTGCGCCGCACTGGCGCGCAGCATGGCCGGGCTGAAGCCCACCCAATCCGCCAAGCGACCGGTCACCGGCACACGGCTGAAAAACTGCAGAGCCAGCAAGTAATGGCGAATGAAACTACGCATTGTTATGAGATGCAGAGTTCAGGCCAACGCCACCGGGCCGTCTGCCTTTTCAGACACGCCCGCCGAGGCAAAGCTCGCCATGTCGCGCAATATGGTGCAGGCCGACTGCAGCAGCGGCCACGCCAATGCAGCGCCGGAGCCTTCGCCCAACCTCAGCCCCAGGTCCAACAGCGCCTGCACGCCCAGGTGCTGCAGCATGAACTCATGACCGCGCTCCCCGGAGCGGTGCGCAAACACGCAACGTTGCAAGACCAATGGCTGCAAGGCATGCGCCACCACGATGGCGCTGGTGGCAATGAAGCCGTCCACCACAATCACCCGCCGCTCATGGGCCGCCTGCAAGACAGCACCCACCATGGTGGCAATCTCAAAACCACCGAAAGCCGCCAACGCTTCCAGCGGCGCAGTCGCACCGGCATGCAAGGCCAGCACCTCGCGCAGCACCTCGGTTTTGCGCTGGACCGCCGGCGCATCCAAGCCGGTACCGGCTCCGGTGCACACCGCGATGTCCAAGCCACTCAGCCGCGACAGCAACATGGAAGCGGCCGATGTGTTGCCTATGCCCATCTCCCCCAACAGCAAAGCATTGCCGGGCAAGCCCTTTACGAGCTCCATGCCATGTTGCAAGGCTTGGTCACGCTGGGCAGACGTCATCGCGGGCTGTGTAGACGAATCCGCAGTGCCCCGCTCTGCACCAGACGCCTTGCGCACCTGCAAGCCAGCCCTCGTAGCACCTGCGGGTAAGCCAGCCAGAAAGTCGTGCTTCACACCGCAATCCACCACCGTCAAGGCAATGCCATTCTGTTTGGAGAGCACGCTTACTGCCGCGCCACCGGCTAGAAAGTTCTCCACCATCTGCCAGGTGACATCACTTGGAAAAGCCGAAATGCCACGGGCCGTGAGTCCATGATCACCCGCAAACACCACCATTTGCGGATGCTCCAGCGCCGGTGCAGTGCTACCCAAAATTTGGCCGATTTTGAGCGCCGCATCTTCCAGGCGTCCGAGTGAACCCAGCGGTTTGGTTTTGTGGTTGAGCGTGTCCTGCAGCGCTTGCGTCAATGCCGGATCGGCAATATCGGCCAAGACAGCCCGCCCGAGAGCAAGGTCCCAAGCGGCTGCAATGTCATTGTGAATTTCGGAAGTTTGGGCGCGCGAGCCCGATCCGGCGTGCGCCGGCGATGTTTTCATGGCATTCCCCTGTGCTGAATCAAAGAAGCACAGCCCGGCCTTGCTGTGCATGAACAACATCAGGCCGGTCTTCTGGCTCGGAATCACCTGACCCGACGCGCCTTCCCGGCCTTGGCGGCCAGTGGCATAAAGCGCGAGTCATCATCCTTACAGCGTTGGGCACGCGACGGATTTGCACCGTCTTCCCGATTCTCCCCAAGCCGTGGCAAGGGGCACCTGAAGGCGTCGATGATAGCAGCGCTCTAGTGAACAACCGCAGCTCACAAGGCTCTGCTAACGCTCCACCATTGCGTCCAACACGCCCGCGTCGAAGTGGTTCCCGATGTAGTCCGCCAAACCATCAAACACCTTGTCCAAAGTAGGGACCTCACCCTGCAAGCGCGCACCGAACAAGGCCTGCAAGACAGCTGCATCTTCCAACATGCCGTGCAAGTAAACGCCCATCACGTTGCCGGCGGCATTGCACCAGCCGAGGTCGTCGGGCAAGACGGCTTGGGCCAAGTTGCCTGCCGCAGCCATAGCGACATGTTGGACCGTTTGACCATGGTGAATTTCATAGCCGGACACAGGCACACCCGCTAGTGAAGACCAATGAGAAGCTGTTCTGGCATCACCCCTGCCAACACCCGAGCCGGAGGGGGCATGGCCGGGGGCCGATTTCTGAGCGTTTGGCAGCATGAGGCCCCCGGCCATGCCTCCTTCGGCTTGCGCCTGCCAAGAAGAGGTAAATCGCGTGGATGTATGCCGAACCGTCTTGTCCTCCGCAAACACCGTCACCAGCGGCAACAAGCCCAGTCCGGGCGCATTGCCATCGATCCCGTGCGGGTCAATCAACGCCTCGCCCAACATCTGCAAACCACCACAAACCCCCAATACCGCCCCACCCCGCTCCGCATGCTGCGCCACCGCAGCATCCAGCCCCTGTTCCCGCAACCATGCCAAGTCGCCACTAGTGTGCTTGGATCCGGGCAGGATGATCCAGTCGTCAGGTTTCAAGCCCGCCAACTCACTGGGGCTGCGCACCCATTGCAAACGCAAGCCCGGAATATTCTTGAGCGGCTGGAACTCGTCCAGATTGCTGATACGCGGGTAGGCAATCACCGCCACAGTCAGATTGACCGAACCGCGCGCCACACTGCGGTCGTCAAACACGCCGTCTTCCTCCGGCAGGCCGTGCTGCCACCACATGGGGAGCACAGCCACCGTAGGTACGCCAGTCATTTCCTGCAGCATCTCAGGGGCCGGCGACAACAGCGAAGCATCACCGCGGAACTTGTTGAGCACAAAGCCCTTGATCAAGGCCCGCTCATCCTCGGGCAGCAAGGCCCAGGTGCCATAGAGGTGCGCAAACGCACCACCGCGGTCGATGTCGGTCACCAGCAAGCAGGCTGCGTTGCAATGCTTGGCCACCCGCATATTCACAATGTCACTGGTGGAGAGGTTGATCTCGGCGGGTGAGCCGGCTCCCTCGATCACCACCACATCGTTTTCAGCGCGCAGTTCGTCCAATGCCGCCGCAATCTGGGGCCACACCTTGAGGCTGCGACCGCGCCAAGGCAAGGCCGTGAGTTCGGTGCTTACCTGCCCCATCAGCACCACCTGGCTGTGAGTGTCGCGCTCAGGCTTCAACAGCAAGGGGTTCATGCGCACATCGGGAACCGCGTTCGCGGCGAGCGATTGAAAGTACTGGGCTGAACCTATTTCACCCTGCCCATTCTCAGACGCAACCACTCTTGCGTTATTGCTCATGTTCTGCGCTTTGAAGGGCGCCACTTTGAGTCCTTGCCGCGCGTAGTAGCGGCATAGCGCCGTCGTCAGCCAACTTTTGCCGGCGCCACTGGTGGTGCCCAGCACCATGATGCATTGGGCGGTCATGGCAGCGCCCTCACCCATTCCAACACTTGCGTGGCTGCCACCTCCGGCGTGCCCATGTGGTCTGCGTCCACCACCAGGTACTTGCTTGCAGGGTGTGCTGGCGCTTTCTCGAATGCATAAGAAGGACCAGCGGAATACAGCGGGTCCTTGGTGCCGATCACCCAGATAAAGGGCACAGCTTTCTTGAACCTGGACGCGCTCAAGGGCATGTGCCCCAAGCCTTCAGGATCAAAGTAGCTCAGCAGCACATCCGCCCGCATGCGCACGGGGCGCGACTTGCCCTGGTTAAAGTCTTCCATGTCCAGCATGTCAGCGCCCTTGCCCTCAAGCACCATCTGGCGCGCTTGATCCACAGACGCCTTGCCGATACCCCGGCCATAGGTGAAAGCCGGCGAATGCCCTGGTGCCAGGGCAATCACCCCATCCGCATCGCCTTGGGTCGCCATGTAGGCCAAGGCCGCATTCGCCCCAAAACTGTGTCCTGCCAACAGCACCCGCGCGTAGCCCTTGTCGCGCAGCGCTTTGACTTGGGCTGCGATCTCGGTGATGGCGACGGGATACGGTTGGTCGTAATTACGCCGGCGGGACCAGGGCATTTCGATGCTCTGCGTGTCGCAGGCGGGCTCCATCTGCCGGCCGAAACCAGCGAGGTTGTTCGGGTGGCCCCACTTACCATGCATCAGCAATAGGGCGCAGGGCTTGGGCTGGGCGATGGCGGCGGGCGCACACAGGGTCAAGCCCGACAAGGCCAAAGCAAGCATCCACACTCGCCGGCTACTTGAAGAATGTCGCATGGTCAGTTTCCTGATTTGAGGTTGGCAACAAGGGCATCGACGGCATCAGGCGGCAGAACGCCGAGCCGTGCCCAGCCGGGCAATCCAAAGGATGTGGTGTCACGAATTTTGATGCCATGAGCGCGCAAGGTGGGCAGCAGGACTGAAAGGTTACGCCCCTCGGGCGGTTGGGCGCAAAAGAAATTGGCGTCGCTGGACTTCACGGTCCAACCCGCTTTTTCAAGTGCGCTGACTTGATTGCGCTTCCACTCACGCAAGGTACCCAGGCTCTGCGTTACCCAAACCTGCGTGTCTGGTGCCGTCCAGCTGTGCAACATCGCCACGCCATGCGCGCCCAGCAACCACGACGGGGCCATGGCATCCAGAGCGGCAACGGCAGTCTGTGCTTGGAGAGGCGCAATGGCATAGGCGGCGCGCACGCCCGTGAGTCCCAGTGCCTTGTTCGGGGAGCACAATTGCCACACGCTCTCGCATCGGGTTGAAGACAAGGCTGGCTCGCCGCTCAGACGCAGTGGCGCATACGCGCCATCCAGCACCACGGTGCTGCGCTCCAGATTCCGGGGCCAACCCAAGTGGGTTTGGCCGGTGGGGCTGGCAGGGTCGCAGGCCCATATCAAGTCCGCAGCATCCGGGTCGCTCGCCTGTGTCAGCCCCCAAGCCTGTGCCGCATGCCCGTAGTCGCCATAGGCGTGATGCGGCAGATGGACCCAGCTACCACCCGCTTGGCGCACCCAGGCACTGATGCGGAAGATGAACTCGCTGGCGCTTCCCGCCAGCACGACCCGCCACGGATCCACTCTGTGATGCCTTGCCAAATCTGACTTCAAGGCGGTGAACTGGGGGTCGGGGTAGCGGGTCGCATCGGCTGCCTGGACCGCAGCCCATGCCATGGGGCACGGCCCGCAGGCATTCGAGTTGGTGGAGAAATCGAACTGCGCCGCCCCCGCCGCATCGGGCCCGCCGTGGAGTCGCAGTGCGGGTTTCACTCAGCCCCCTATTGCTATCAAAAGAAGAGCTGCCAGCGCAGATCCCACGAGCGCCAGCACCGCTTTGGAGGCATAAACCTGCGCGGTCTCCATATCGTCCTGCTGTGCTTCCCGGCCATCAGGGTTCAGCACATACACCGCTGGTTTTCGAAGGCCCACACCCAGCACCAAAGCCATGGCCGCCATGGGCCAGCCGCTGTTGGGCGAAGGTGTTTTTCGTGCTTCGACGGGCAATCGACTGCGCAATGCCCATGCACGCCGGCCTGCAACCAGCAAGAGCAACACGGCCGTAACACGGGCAGGCACCCAGCTCAGTACATCGTCGGAACGCGCCGCCCATTTGCCGGCCCAGGCCCAATTGCGGCCCTTGTAGATGCCGGGGTAGCCCCACATGGCATCCGCCGTGTTGGCAAAGCGGTAGAGCACTGCACCCGGCAGACCCAGCACCACGAACCAGAACACGGGTGCGACCACGGAGTCATTCAGGTTTTCTGCCAAAGTCTCAATGGCACTCTCGCGTACCTGCACGGCGGTGAGCCGGGTTACATCCCTGCTGACCAACCAGGCCAGTCGCTCACGCCCTGCATCCAACCCTTGCGCCAAGGCTGCTTCGACGGCTTGCACTTCACTTTTCAGCATTGCCCACGCCAGCATGGGTTTGAGCAATAAGCCCATGGCCACACCGGCGGCCCACCAAGGCAGCTCCAAGGCCGCACCTAGCAAGAGCAAAGACGCTATCAAAAACAGAGTAGCCCCCGCGCACCAGATGAGCGCCCCCAGCACAAAACTTGCAAAATCCCGCACGGCCGGGTCCTGGCGCGCACGACGCTGCAACCATGCCCCAGTGCGCTCCAGATAGTTCCCCATCCAGACCACTGGGTGCAGGCGCGCAGGCGGTTCGCCCCAAACGTGGTCCACGGCAAATGCCACCAGCAGCGCCAACGCGTTGCAGAGGACCCAAGTGCTGATCATGGGCTGTCAGTCCTCAATGCCACGCTGGGCCGGAATGCCCGCCTTGAACGCGTGTTTGACCATCTGGATCTCGCTCACCGTATCCGCCAACTCAATGATTTCGGGTGGGCAACGGCGTCCGGTCAGCACCACATGCACATGGCTGGGGCGGGTCTTGAGGGTTTCCAGCACATCGTCCAGCGGCATCCAGCCGTAGATCAGCGGGTAGGTGATTTCGTCCAGCGTGACCATGAAGTAATCACCGCTCAGGATCGCTGATTTGGCCTTGGCCCAGCCGTCACGCGCCAGCTGGGCGCTGTGCTCCAGATCCTGGCTTTTCCAGCTGAAGCCGTCGCCCAAGCCCTCGATGGGGATGCCGATCTGCTCGAACATGCGGTGTTCACCAAAGCGGGCGGTGGGCACCTTCATGAACTGAAAAATTTTGACCTTCTTGCCCCGGCCATGCGCACGCAGGGCCAGGCCGAAAGCGGCCGTGCTTTTGCCTTTGCCGTCGCCCGTGTTGACGATCACGATGCCGCGGCGTTCGCCCTCGGCTTTTTCATAGGGCTTTTCGGTGGGTGGGGTTTCGATGTGCATGGGTTCTCTGACAAAACTACGAGTGTGAATCGGCTCAGGGGAAGCCGGGGCGGGCTTTCCGCGCAGGTTAAGGAGGAGCCCGCAACGCGGGCGGGGGACACGGAGCGGAAAGCCTGCCCCGGCTTCCCCGGCAAGTGCCAATAGCGCGCCGGAAGAACCGGAACGAATGCCCTGCTCCGTGTCCCCCGCCCTGCGGGCTCCTCCTTAACCTACGCAGAGCATCCATTCCGGTCCTCCCTCGATGGCCTGGTCTTCGGCAACGCCACCCACTGCCCTTCAATGGCATGGATGGCGATACGGTGGTCGAACACGTCAACCAGCGCAGCATGGGTGCTCGCATCATTGCTCCCTCCATGGTGGGTGATACGTCCTTGCGCCATCACGACCACTTGGTCGGCATGCAGGGCCATGCTGATCTCATGCAACACGCTCACTACCGTGGTGCCCTGGTCCACCAATGCACGCACGACGTCCAGCCAGTCGGCCTGGTGCGGCGGGTCCAAGTTAGCCAAGGGCTCGTCCATCAGCAGCACTTGGGCCTGCACCGCCAGCGCCCGTGCCAACAGCACCCGCTGACGCTCGCCACCGCTCAAGTGGCCCAGCGGGCGGCAACGCCAGTCCCAGGCTTGTGTGGCGCGCAGGGCCTGCTCTACGGCCGCATGGTCTGCAGGACTGGCGGGCGCCAACCACGCTTGGTGGGGCAGACGACCCAGCAAGGCCACGTCCCACACCGTCAAATCATCCGCAGAAGTTTCGTTTTGACCCAGCCAAGCCAACTGGCGGGCGCGCTCGCGCTGCGGCAGTGACTGCATAGGTTTACCCAACAGATGCACCGTACCGCTATGGGGCAGCACTCCGGCCAGACAGCGCAGCAAGGTGGACTTGCCCGCTCCGTTGGGGCCGACGATGCTGGTCCATTGGCCAGCCGCTATGTCAAATGACACACCGTGCAGCACCTGCTGCTTGGCGATGCCATTTCCAAGGCTGGCGCTTATGGAATCTGCGCGGATAGCTATGTTTTTCATAGCATTTTCATGCGTCATGCGGCACCTCCGCTATGCCGGCCACCCCGGTGCATCAACCACAGCAGGTAGCCACCGCCCAGCACTGCGGTAAGTACGCCCACGGGCAGCTCTTGCGGTGCCAGCAGGCCACGCGCCAGCGTATCGGCCGCCATGAGCAGCACACCACCCACCAAACTGGAAAGCAGCATCAGATGCGCATGGGTGGTTTTGACAACCGAGCGCACCAAGTGTGGAGCTGCCAGACCCACAAAGGCAATCAGCCCCGTTTGCGCCACCGCCGTGCCGGTAGCCAGCGCTAGCACGGCGACCAATGCCGCGCGCATGGGCGCAACCGGCAGGCCCAGGCTGAGGGCCGTGGCGTCGCCCAGACTCAGGCCGTCGAGCACCCGTGCCAACAGCCAGGCGGCCAGCACACACACCAGCCACACACCGGCCATCAGGCTGAACGAAGTCCACCCTACAAAGGCGGTAGATCCCAGCATGAAAGCCTGCATGGCCTGCAAGGAATCGGGGGTAAAGAGCAACACCAGGTGGGTGGTGGCACCCAACACCACGCCCACCACCACACCCGCAAGCAACAGGCGCAGGGTGTGGCCCACACCTCGGCTGAGCAACAGGGTCAAGAGGACTGCTGCCATTGCGCCCACAAAAGCTGCCCCGGTCAAGCCGATGCGCACCCACACGCTGCTGGAAAACACACTGACCGCAACCGCACCATTCATCATGCTGCCGGTGCTGCCGCCCCCCAGCATGCCTGCCCCACCGCCCAAGGCCGCCAGCGCCAATGCCACGCCCAGCGAAGCGCCCGAAGCACTGCCCAACAGATAAGGGTCCGCCAGCGGGTTGCGGAACAAGCCTTGCGCAACCGCACCGGCCAAGCCCAACAGCGCACCGGCCGCCCAAGCGCCCGCGGTGCGCGGCAGCCGGATCTGCCAGACGATCTGCTGCGCCATGGCGGTCTGGCCCGGGTCTTGGTCGGGATTCAGCAAGGGCGTTAGCAAGTTCTCAAACCCGGTGCTGCCCACGCAGATACCCACAGCCAGCAGCACCAGTGCGGCCAACCCCCCTGCAAGGGCAAGCCAGCGCACCAGGGGGTTGTTCACGACTTGGCTCCGTTGACGGGAGACTTGGTCTCCAGGCACTTGGCCATGATGCGGGCAGCCTCGGCCATGCGCGGGCCGGGCCGCACCAACACGTTGGCTTCTTCAGTGGGGAAAATGCACACCCGGTTTTCACGCAATGCACGTATGGACTGCCAACCGGGCCGCGCCGTCAAGGCACCCGCACTGCGCTGGCCGATCAAGATCACGTCCGGGTTGGCCCGCACAATGAACTCGGGGTTGAGCTTCGGGAACGGGCCCAGCTTGGAAGGGACAATGTTTTTGGCGCCCAGCCGAGTCAGCGTTTCGCCGATGAAAGACGATTCACCTGCCGCATACGGCCCTTCATTCACCTCAAAGTACACCTTGGCTCCGCGTGCTTTGGCGGGTAAGGACTGGGCCGCAGCCGACACGCCCGCATCAATTGCACGCCAGATACGCTGGGCGTCTTGCACCTCCAGCAACTGACCCAGTTTGAGCAACACGCGCTGCACATCCGCATGGGTTTTGGGCTCCAGGGCAAACACCTTGATGCCCAAAGACTCCAGCCGCTCGCCCGCGCGGGACGACTTGGCCATGAGCACCACATCGGGTTTGAGGGCGACGATCATCTCGATGTTCGGGTCCAGGCCGCCGCCGACCTGGGGCAGCTTTTGCAAGCTGACCGGGTAAGTGGAATACCGGTCCACGCCCACGATGCGTTGGCAGTGGCCCAACTCGCAGACTGTTTCAGCCAAAGAGGGCAGCAGGCTCACGATGCGTTGCGGCGCGGCGGGCAAGGTGATGGTCACGCCACGGTCGTCGGTGACTTGCAGGGCATGGGCTGCTTTAGGAACCATGCATACCAACGCAAGCACCACCATCAGGCAGGACAGCAGCGCGTTTTGCTCCGTGTCCCCCGCCTGCTGCGCAGGCTCCTCCTTTACCTGCGCAAAACGCACTGCTGCCCTGCCTTCCATCCCGCGCATGAGCAGGCGCAGTGCCCAAGGGCTTTGCGGAGGTAAAGGAGGAGCCTGCGCAGCAGGCGGGGGACACGCAGCAAAGCCCTTGGGCACTGCGCCTGCGGCCTGCCTACCAATGCGGCACAAAAGCTTGTCAAACCACGCCATCACGCAACACCCTTCAAAGTCAAAGGCAACCCGGCCGCCATCAGGGTCACGCGCTCACACACCGTAGCCACGTCCTGGTTCAAGCGACCCAGCGCATCCACAAAAGCACGCACCTCGCGCCCCATGGGGATCACACCCAGACCGATCTCGTTGCCCACCAAGACCACCGGCCCCTGGGACTCCTGAATTGCTATCAAAAGAGAAGCTGCTCGCGCAGTATCCATGGGCGTTGCAGCCTTGTTTGACTCATTCTCTGCTGGCATCAGCAAGTTGGTGAGCCACAACGTCAGGCAGTCCACCACCACCAAGGTACGGGCATTGCTGTGCTCACGAATGGCTTCGGCCAATGCGAGGGGCTCCTCCACCGTGCGCATGCCGGGCACACGCTCAGCGCGGTCAGCCTGGTGACGGGCAATGCGTTGGCGCATTTCTTCATCCCACGGCTGGGCGGTGGCTATCAGCACAGTTTCATGGTCAGGCGAAGCATCCAGCCACTGGCGAGCTATCAGCTCGGCACGGCGCGATTTGCCACTTTTCTGGCCGCCCAAGATCAGCTCACTGGGGGCAATGGTCATCGTCCTCATGGCTTGAATGCTCCCGCGAGGTCTGCGTCCATCCACTGCAAAAACAGTGCATGCATCTTGTGCACACCGTCGGTCAAAGCGGCCGGGCCCGGTTGCAGGATGTCGGGCGATTTGATCTCAAACAGCTGCTGGTGGCGCACGGCGTTCACCACGGCCCAACCTTCTCGCGCAGCCACGTTCTCGGGGCGGAATTTCTTGCCGCACCAGGAGCCCAGAATGATGTCAGGGTTACGGCGGACGATCTCTGCGCCGTCGGCAATGATGCGTTGCTTGCCCATGGGCTCTTGCGCCAACTCGGGGAAGCAATCGTCACCTCCGGCGATGCCCATCAGCTCCGAGACCCAACGGATCGCGCTGATGTGGGGCGTGTCCCATTCCTCAAAAAACACCTTGGGGCGACGCGCACCCGCAGCAACCTTGGCCGCCACGGCCGCCTGCATGGCGCGTAATTCGGCCTGCGTGGCGGCAATACGCTGTGCGCCCTGCTCCGCCTCGCCCACCATGGCAGCGAGCTGGTAGAGCATCGAAAAAATCTCGGCCACGCTGCGCTGGTTGAAGATAGTGACTTGCACGCCCCGCTTGACCAAGTCTGATGCAATGTCAGCTTGCAGGTCCGAAAAGCCCAACACGCAGTCCGGTTGCAAGTCCATGATCTTGTCAGTCTTGGCGCTCAGGAAAGCGCTGACCTTGGGATTTTCTTCACGTGCGCGGCGCGGCCGCACGGTATAGCCCGAGATACCCACAATGCGATGCTCCTGCCCCAGCAGATACAGCCACTCGGTCGTTTCTTCCGTCAGGCAGACGATGCGCTGCGGCCCGCGATCAAAGTGCAGTAAATCGTGCGTCATGCCGTTGCTCCATCAGGCGCGGAAAACAACTCGACGGTTGCGTCCAGGCAGGAAGGGAACCACGCATGGAAGTAACTCGCACGGACAGCACCGTGCTGCCACACCGCCTCGCCGGCATCGGGCAGCGGATCGTGATCCGGTTTGGCCGTGCGGGTGGCGGCCTGCAGCGTGGTGCTGGTGGTGGAGTAATGGAAGGTGTGACCACGCAAGGTGCCACCTGGCAACTTTAGTTGCTGCGGACCCAAGGCCGCCAAACGCTTTTGCATGGTGACCTCGCCGGGTAACAAACCCCACTGTGCATGACGAGAGCCGTCGGTGGTGACCAAGGTGTCAAACAAAGCCATCATCCCGCCGCATTCAGCCCACACCGGCTTACCCGCAGCGATGTGCGCAGCCAGACTCTCGCGCAAAGAGATGTTGTCGGCAATCGCCTGCGCATGCAACTCCGGGTAACCACCGGGAATCCAGACGGCATCACAGGGCGGCAATGTGCAATCGCCCAATGGCGAGAAAAATACCAGCTCAGCGCCAAGTGCGCGCAGGGTGTCCAGGTTAGCCGCATAGATGAAGCAGAAGGCTGCGTCGCGGGCTACTGCAATGCGCTTACCCTGCAAGGTGTGTAGGTGCGAGGACAAAGCGTTTTGCTCCGTGTCCCCCGCCCGCTTCGCGGGCTCCTCCTTGACCTGCGCAAAACCCTTTGCCCTCACACCCTCTTGCGCACTGGCAAGGTCAGCAGGGGCAAATACAACCGACCACCGCTGCAAATCCTCCAGTGTCATCCTCCCCAACGGCGTCTCAGCCAACGCATCCGCCGCCGCATCCAGCCTCTCCATTGCATCCGTGACTTCACTGGCCACCGTCAGACCCAAATGGCGCTCCGGAAGCGTCATCGCCGCGTTGCGCATCACCGCGCCCATGAAATGTTCGGGCTCACGCACGCTGCCTTGCAGCATGGCGGCATGGCGCTCGCTGGCCACACGGTTCGCCAACACGCCTGCCCAAGGCAGATTCGGACGGTAATGCTGAAGGCCGTAGGCCAATGCGCCGAAAGTGCCCGCCATGGCAGAAGCATCCACCACCGCCAACACCGGCAGACCAAACTTCTCCGCCAGATCGGCAGCACTGGGGTCTCCGTCAAACAGACCCATCACCCCTTCCACGAGGATCAGATCGGCCTCTTGCGCCGCCGCGTGCAGGCGCGCGCGGCAGTCCGACTCGCCCGTCATCCACAAGTCCATCTGGTAGACCGGCGCTCCGCTGGCCAGCGTATGCCAGTACGGGTCCAGAAAGTCTGGCCCGCACTTGAACACCCGGACTTTGCGCCCCTGACGGGTGTGCAAACGCGCCAACGCCGAGGTGATGGTGGTCTTGCCCTGCCCGGAGGCGGGCGCGGCAATCAGGATAGCGGCGCAGGCAGTGGTCATGGCTCTCAGAGTGCCCACTTCAGTCCGACGTACAAGGAGCGGCCTGCGGTCGCATAGCCCGTCGCGGTCTGATACTGGGTATCTGTGGCATTGTCTACCCGGGTCAGCAACTTCCAATCCTTGGTCAGCTTTTTCTCGGCAGTCAGATTCAACAGCACATAGCCGGGCAGGTAATTGGTGTTGGCATTCTCGTTATAGCGTTGGGAATAGGCCTGAATCTCCGTTCTCCACAGCCAGCCAGCTATATGAGTGTCCAGCGCCAACAAGCCGTGATGGGTGGAGCGACGCCCCAGCAGCTTGCCGGTTTGCACATCCCTAGGGTCTTCCAAGTCCAAAGACCCCCGCACAGTGAAGCCCTCAAACACCTGCTTGGCCGCAATGGTGATGCCTTTGTAGCGCGCTTGCGCGGTGTTGAAGTAGCAGCCCTTGCCGCTTCCAGTTCCGAGGTTGCTCGGGCAAGTCCCGGTGTTCGCCACAAAACTGATCAGATTGTTCACATCGTTGTGATAGACCGTCAGGCCCAGCGAATTGGGGCCACTTTGGCGGTGCAGGCCCAGTTCGGTGTTGCGGCTGGTTTCTGCACTCAAATCTGCGGAACCATAAATGCTGAAGCGCTGAAACAAAGTAGGCGCCCGGAAAGAAGTTCCCACCGAGGCCGTGGCACGCCATTGCTCAGACAGGGCGAGGCCGTAACCTACTGCACCGGTGTTGACGCCACCGAAAACGCTGTCTGCATCGTGCCGGGCATTGAATTGCACGCTGTGCCCACCCTGGGACCAGCCGTAACCCACAGCAGCAGAGTTTTGGAAATGCTCGGTATCTTTCGGCGTGGTACTGGCGTTGTTGAGCTGGTCTTCGCGCCGCTCAAGAGCGAGCGTGGCGGTGCCAGCACCTGCCTTGTATTCATTGAGCCAGAGGTAGTTATTCAGTACGGTCTTGGTCAGGTAGACGGTAGGCGTGGTTTCGTACTTTTCCTGCGAGTTGCTCACGCTTACCGTTGTTCGGTAGGCGTCGGACCACTCACCTTTCCAGCTCAAGCCACCCGCTTGGAGCACCTTGAGGTTGCGATCGTCCTTGGCGGTACTGTCATAGCCGGAATCCAGCAGACTGCTCAGAGCCGTGAGTTCCAGGCGGTGTGCCTCATTCAATTGCAGGCCCAGCTGCCCGGTATACGACTCCAGGCGATAGCCGTCGTCGTCACCATTCACGGTGTTCGGTGAACGGGCATTGAACCCTTTGGAGTAGTCATTCGCCGCATTGATGGCGTAGTCCCACTGAGCATTCCCGCCGCTCACACCGGCTGCGATCTGATGGGTGCCGTAGGTCGCGGCACCGATCGATACGTAGGGGGTCGGTGCCCCCTCACCTTTGCGGGTAAAAATCTGCAGCACGCCGCCGATGGCATCAGACCCGTACACCGCCGTGGCCGGACCGCGCAGAATTTCGATGCGGTCAATCTGGGCAACCGGGATTGCCTCCCAACTTGCGCCACCTGTGGACTGCGAATCTATCCGCACGCCATCCACATAAACCGCCATAAAGCGAGATTCCGCACCGCGCACATACACACTGGTGGAGGAGCCAGGGCCGCCATTGCGGGCCAACTCAAAACCCGGCACCCGGGACAAGACTTCCGCCAAGCTTGCCGCGCCATTGCGATCCAGATCGGTGCGATCCAGTATGGATACATCAGCCACCAGGTCCGTCACTGATTGCTCCACGCGGGTGGCTGTGACGACTACCTCCTTGAGCGACCTGACAGGCTCATCTGATTGCGCTGCACAGACACCATGGATGCACAACAAAGCAACAGACACGCCGATAGGTGTCCGGGAAAACAAAAAAGACATGAAATAAAACCCGACTGGAAACTCTCCCCGGCTTCCCCGCCAAGGCATGAGCGTTAAGAAGCTGCGCCAGGCGCAACTCCACCTTGTTGGCCGGTATCCGGGCTGGTGGAAACAACCTCCATCGTCTTCCCAAGCGCGTGTTCAAAACGCTCAGTGACTGTGATGAAAGCGGTGTCGAAGTGACACGTCCACTTACCGTTGCGGGGGCAGCGCAGGTTAGGGACCGCCGCGTGCGGCAGACCCCTCCTGCTTCCCGTTGAACTGCGGCATGCGAACCACACCGCGAGCACCAACAGGGCGCATTTTACGCAGCTAATGCTTGCGCCACGCCTACAATGAATGCCTTATGTCGAATCAGACTCCCATCGACCAAATCGCTGAGCGTGTGGAACGCCTGCTGCTTCGCTATGAAGAATTGCAGCGTACCAACGCCCTGCTCACCAGCCAGGTGGAAACACTCACCCATGAGCGTGATGCGCTGAAGTCCCGTCTGGGTGCAGCACGTGCCCGTGTGGATGCGCTGCTGGAACGCATCCCTGACAACTTGGCGACCCACAAAGACCCGACATGAAACAGCTGGAAGTTCAAATCATGGGGCAAAGCTACCTGCTGGGTTGCCCCGACGGTGGCGATGCACGCTTGCTGGAAGCCGTGGAGCGTGTAGACACTGCCATGTGCAAAATCCGCGATGCAGGCAAGGTGCGTGCCCGCGACCGGATTGCCGTGCTGGCAGCGCTCAATCTCGCTTTCGACCTGGCCGACAAAGCTCCCGCCAACGAAACAGCACCCGTGACGGCCCCTGCCGCCACCACAACACCTATTGAAGGCGATGGTGCCCTTTTGCTGAACTCCTTGCTGGCGCGACTGGACGCAGCACTGGGCGACGATGGGCGCCTGTTGTAGGGCGACGAAATAAGCCCTTCCCCCGGCGCAAGTTGAGGGTTGCGACCTACAATAGAAACGTCTGCGAACCCGCCGGGCTTTATATTTCCTTGAACCAATGCTCATTGAGCCAGGGCTTGGAATATTGCTCGACTAGC
Organism: Betaproteobacteria bacterium; assembly: GCA_009925925.1. Taxonomy (GTDB): domain Bacteria; phylum Pseudomonadota; class Gammaproteobacteria; order Burkholderiales; family Burkholderiaceae_C; genus Allorhodoferax. Next base: position 1,450 of record RFQA01000018.1, on the reverse strand, counting down.
GTGATCATCTCGCGTCAGATGAACCCAAAGTTACGCTGACCTCGCCCACCTGAACCCCGGTTCAGGATGCCGGTCCGGTGGATCTTCGCAGGCACCTCATTCCAAACCTCTGGCACCTGCTCCATGCCGTTTGAACCCCTCCTGATTCTCGAACTGGCAACACTGGGGTCAGCCACCGGTTTTGTCGCCGGCCTGTTGGGCATTGGCGGCGGCATGTTGATCGGCCCTTTTCTCACCTGGATACTGACCTCCCGCGGGGTGCCTGCGGACATTGCCGTAAAGATGGCGATTGCCACGTCCATGGCGACCATCATGTTCACCAGCATTTCGAGCGTACGCGCCCACCATCAGCGGGGAGCCGTGCGGTGGGACGTGGTGAAACGCCTGGCCCCCGGCATTGTGTTGGGCGGCGCATTGGCGAGCCTGGGCGTGTTCGCCCTGCTCAAAGGGACCACACTGGCACTGCTGTTTGCCTTGTTCATCGGCTACTCGGCTACGCAAATGTTTCTGGACAAGAAACCCAAACCGAACCGCCAGATGCCCGGCACTGCAGGGCAGTGGGCGGCGGGCAGCGTCATTGGTTTCTTGTCCGGACTGGTGGGGGCTGGCGGTGGCTTTGTGAGCGTGCCCTTCATGGTGGCGCACAACATCCCCATCATCAATGCGGTGGCGACCAGTGCGGCACTGGGATTCCCGATCGCGCTGGCCAACACCAGCGGCTATGTACTCGCGGGCCTGACACTACCTGGCTTACCCGCCTGGTCATTGGGCTATGTCTGGCTGCCAGGCTTGGCAGTGATTGCCGCGTGCAGCGTATGGACTGCACCGTTGGGGGCTCGTACAGCGCACAAGCTGCCGGTGGCCAAACTCAAGCGGGTATTTGCCTGCGTGTTGTACCTGTTGGCGGCCTACATGCTTTGGAAAGGCCTGAGCGCCTGACAGGCGCCCGTCTCACACCGCTGCAGGCGGTTTTTCTGGCTCTACCGCCTGATCGAAGAAGTAGGCGATCCGCTGCCGCGGTGCCAGATAGTCCAGCGCCGCCGGGGGCAGATTTCCCGGCTTCAAGCTACGACGTATGCCCAGCTGCGGGGCTTTTTCCAGATCCAGAATCAGTGCCTCGTGCTTGGGCACTCCGGGCTCATGCAAAACCACACGTGGCTTGAGCGGGCGCGACGAGTTCACGGACACCACAATGCCGTACCGGTCGTCAATCAATTGCACCACCGAACCCGGGGGATACACCCCCATCATCCGGATGAAAGCGCTCAGTGCTGCCGAATCAAAGCGGGATTTGAACTGCGCAAAAATCAGCGATAGAGCCTCGTGCGGCGTCAAAGCTGCGCCCGGACGACTGGGATTGCACAGGTTGTCGTAGCGGTTCACCAGCGTAAGAATGCGGCCGGCAGTTCCCATGGCATCACCCCGTAGGCGTGACGGGAACCCACTGCCA
>RFQA01000170.1 GCA_009925925.1 Betaproteobacteria bacterium | reverse complement strand
TCGGCTTCCGAGAAGTTTTTCACCAAGCCCAGCAGGTAGGTGCGGGCGCCGGGGGTCAGGGGTTTGAACTCTTCAAAGCCAGCGTCGCTTAGGGCGATAAACCAGGCCACTTCCACTTGCACGCGGCGGTGCATATAGCCCAGCTCACTGGTCAGGGGGCGCAGGGTAGCGAGTTTGGCGGCGTAACGGCCGTCCAGCGGGGAGAGGGCGGAAATGGCGGAGAAAGTCATTCCCCGATTGTAGGTTGTGCGCCACGGACAACCCCGCACACCTCAGCGGCAACCCCCGCTGGATAGAATCACCCTTCAAGCAACTGCAAAGTCCTCATGAAACTTATCGGATCCACTTCCAGCCCCTTCGTTCGCAAAGTTCGCGTCGTGATGGCCGAGAAGAAACTCGATTACGCCCTGATTCAGGAAGACGTCTGGTCGGCTGAAACCCGCATCGCGGACTCCAACCCGCTGGGCAAAGTGCCTTGCCTGATCATGGAAGGTGCGGAAGCCCTGTTCGACTCCCGGGTGATCGTTGAGTACCTGGACACCCTGTCCCCCGTGGGCAAGTTGATTCCTGCGGTAGGCCGTGAGCGCGCCGAAATCAAAACCTGGGAGGCGCTGGCGGATGGCCTGATGGAGGCTGCGGTACTGGCCCGTCTGGAATCCACATGGACAGGCCGGACCAAGGCACAACGCAGCCAAGTCTGGATAGACCGCCAAATGCTCAAGGTGAACGATGCCCTCAAAGCGATGGCCCGTGGCTTGGGCGACAAGCCCTTTTGTGCAGGTATCCACCTGAGCCTGGCCGACATCGCGGTGGGCTGCGCTTTGGGCTATCTGGACTTCCGTTTCCCTGAGATTCAATGGCGTGAAGACCACCCCGGTTTGGCCAAGCTCTATGAAAAATTGGCCCAACGCCCCAGCTTTGCCGATACCGTTCCCGTCTAAGCCCGGTGCGGCTTGGCAGGCGGAATGGCGCCGCAGGCCGCATGTTTACAAGGCATTACACAAATAGGCTCGCTAAAAGGCGGAGGTTTCATTACAGTCTCCCCACTATGCCGACGTATAAAACTGTCTACAAATGCCGCGAATGCGGGGCCACCAGCTACCAACAGGTAATTGAACGGGCCGCCAGCGGAGCCCTCAAGCCGACCGGTCAGTACAAATGCACGGGTTGCCGCAATGTGTTCGCAAGCCTGCGTGCCTGGTGGGAGCCTCGCCGGCAAGTGGACTTTCAATCCAGCAAACTGACGCCCCTGGAAATTTCCTCCCAGTGAGGCTGTTAAGGCCCAACTGGGGGGCTGGGCCTTAACTGTTCGCCCGCTTTTTCAGCCAGCGCATCACACCACCTATCACCGGCAATTTCTCGTAGAGCTCTTCAGCAGCATCCCAGTAATCGCGGTGCAAGGTCACCAGCCCCGACTCATTGAACACCACATGGGTGGCACCCAGAATCACCTGTTCGGTGTCTGGTGAAAATCGTTTGAACCGGAAGCGGAACTCCCAAGTCAAAAAACACTGCGGTCCCTGGACCACCCGCTCCAGCACCACAAACCGCGGCTGATCCAGCGCCACAAACATGTGGCTGAAGATGCGCTGAATGTCGGGCAGCCCAATCACGTCGTTGAATGGATCTTTGAAGCGCGTATCAGGGGCATAAATCCTGGACAGCTCCGCCACGGTGTCCGGCGTGATGTGCTCAAAGAAATCCACCATCCGCTGCACGGCAGATTGCTGTAATTCAGCGCTTGATTGCTGGGTGGTCATAAGGTGGCGCGCCGTACCAGCGCAAAAAACAAGCGGTCCGGCAGCAGGCGCAGCAGCTGCATCCACAAAGTAAACCGCCTCGGAAAGTGAATCTCAAACCGGCCCTTGGCCCAGCCCGTCACCATGGCGTCTGCGGCTTGGGCCGGCGTGATCAGTGCGGGCATGTCAAAGGCGTTGTTGGCAGTCAGCGGCGTCTGCACAAAGCCGGGGCTGATGATGGACACCCCCAGTCCCTTGTGCCGCAAGTCGAGGTACAGGGTTTCTGCCAAGTTGATGAGCGCCGCCTTGGTGGGCCCATAGGCCAGGCTGTTGGGCAAGCCGCGGTAGCCGGCCACACTGCCCACTAGGCTGATGTGTCCGTGCCCTTGCGCCAGCAAGGCCGGGGTAACGGCTTGCAGCACATAGAGCGCACCGGTGTAGTTCACCCGCATGTGGCGCTCCATGTCCGGCACGTCCATCTCATAAGCCCGCATGGCGTTGTAGTGGCCTGCGCAATAGATCACGCAGTCCAGGGGGCCGGCCGCCAGCAACGTATCGGCCGCCGCTTGCACTGCGGCCTGGTCTGAGGCATCCAGCACTAGCGCCCTGCTGCCGGGATGGCGAGCGGCGAAGTCTTGGAGCGCGGCCTCTTTGCGGGCCGAAACGGTCACCTTGGCGCCCAGTGCGTGCAGTGCGGAGGCGGTGGCCTCCCCGATGCCGCTGGACGCACCAACGATCCACACCGTCTTGTCCTTCCAATCCACCATGGGCGGGTTCAGAGGTTGAAAGAAACCTCTGGAGGGCCTGTTTGCTCTATTTTTTGTAGCTGCTCGCGCAGGTTCTGCGGGCGCAAAGTGCTTGTTTTGCATACATCAGCGCTTGGTAAACGACAGCGTGACTTCACCCAGCTTCACCCCGAATTTGCTCATGGTGGCCTTGTTGAGCATGACCTTGTCGGTCATCAGGTACATCCAGTCATCAAAACGCACCTCGTACACGCTGCCGTCTACCGGCAGGCTCAGGGTGTAAGTCCAGTAAAACGCGTTGCCCCGGGCTTGGCCTTGTGCGGTACCGATCACATCGCCTGCGGTTCCGGTGTACTTGCCGTCGGGCAGCTTGGTGAGGCGCCACACCCGTTTTTGGGTGGTTCCGTCGGAGTAGGTGAAGTCCTCGTCCAGCACGCCCTCGTTGCCCTGCCAGCTGCAGTTCATGACCACGGTAAAGCGCTTCACCACAGCCCCGGAGCGGTCGGTGAATACGCCGTAGGCATCCAGCGTGCCGTTGAAGTATTGCTTGAGGTCCAGCTCCGGCTTTTCAGTGCGGTACTGGTCGATGTTTTGGGAGGCGCAGCCCCCCAGCATCAGGGCGCTACCGGTGGCGGCAGCAAGGAGCAGGCGTCGTTTCATGGGGACCTCCGCAGAACAAGGGTGGTGAGCAATGCTGCTGCGATGGCTTTCAGGGCACAGGGCAGCAGGCAGTAGGCGAATGTGAGGGTGTTCAGAGCCTGGGCATCCCGGGCGCCGGGCGTGTAGCCCAGCCATGCCAATGCCGGCAGTGCCACACCGGCAGCCAGTGCCAGGTTGAGTTTGGTCGCAAAGTTCCACCAGCCGAAGTAGGCGCCCTCGGCCCGGCCTCGGTCCCCCTCACCGGCGATGACTCCCGCCAATATGGCGCCGGGGATAGTGAGGTCGGTGCCGAGTGCCACCCCGGAGAGCGCGCACACCAGCACGAATGGCAGCGTGTCGCCAGCGCCCAGCAGGGAGGCAAACACAAACACGGCGATAGATAACACCATGCCAGCCAGCCAGGTGCGGGCCAACCCTATGCGCGCCACCAGCTTGAGCCACAGCGGGATTGCCAGTGCCGCGCACACAAAGTAGCTGCCCAGGAATAGCGGCTCGCTCTGGGGCGAGGCTTGCAGCCGGTCTTGCACGAAGAACAAAATCAAGGTCGCCGGCACAGCGCTTGCAATTCCGTTTACGACAAACACAGCCAGCAGGGCGCGGAAGGCAGGGCGGGTGAACGGCAGCCAGATGGAGGCTGCTTCTGTGGGTACCGCCGCATCGGCCCTCACGGGCGCTGCGAGTGGTCGTGGTGCGCGTGTCCAGGCCCACCAACCTGCGATAAGTGCTATCAAAAACAGAGCTGCTGTCGCAGGCAGGCCGAGCGCTACAGGCGCAATGGATGCCAAAACCACGCCAGCCAGCCCCAAGCCCTCCCGCCAGGCCACGACCCGGCTGCGGTAGTGCTCGTCCCCGCCCAGCATGGCGCCCCAACTTTGGTGGCTGATGCTCAAGAAGCTGTAGGCGGCATAGGTGAACAGCAGGCACACGGTGGCCCAGACCAACAGCGCCTGTGTGCCTTGCACCGGCGGGAAGAACAGCAGATAGAAGCCGGCGCCCAAGAGTGCACAAGCCAACGCTGCGCATTGGAGCAAGGTGGTAGCACCCCGCAGGTAGAGCTTGTCGCTCCATCGACCCAGCAGCGGGTCTATCAAGGCGTCCAACAAACGCGCAACCAGCAGCACCAAGCCCAAGGCAGCCAGTGGCACACCGAAGGCTTTGGCGTAATGGTTGGGCAGGATCACATACAAGGGCAAGGCCACAAACGCCAAGGGCAGGCCCATGAGCCCGTAGCGCCAACCCTTGCCGGCTGGCAGATGCGACAAGGTGGCGCTCATGGCGCGACGCCGGCCAGCAGCTCCGCGCGCAAACGAGGCTCACTGGTGTGATCGGCCAACCAGATACCAAAGAACAAGCGACTGAACTCCGGGTCCTTGATGCCAGGGCGGGGCTGACCATTGAGCCAGAACTTCGCGCCTTGGCCGGGCACATGCATGCCGGTGATGCGGTCAGCCGCTTTCACATCCGCAAAGGCCGCGTTCATGGCGGCCAGCCAGTGGTCCGCGGTGTCCTGGCTGATTGGGCCCCCGCGCCGCATCTCATCCAGCGAGCGTTGGGCGATGGCACTGCCGCTCAGACTTCGCAGATAGGTCAGTTCAAGGGCAAGCGGGCTTTGCCAATAGGCAGCTGACTTGAACCCGGCCGTCACCCACAGGCGTGCGTCATAGATGTTGAGCCCGAAAAAGCGCATGCGCGTGCTGCCCGCCAGACTAGCGCCCGGCAGCTCGCTGCCGACTTCCGCCGGTGGCGTGCTGCTGCCTTGAGCCGCTGCCTGCAGGGTCAGCACGGGCATAAAGCAGGCGGCACTCAGTGCAAGTAAGGTACGGCGCAGAAGCGGGCGTGACATGCGTGGGCTTTCCATCAAGCGTGAGGGCCTGCTCTGTCGGGCTTGCGCAAGGTGTATTGCACGACGTCGATGTTGTCTTCCAGGAAAGCCGCCTCGCAGTAGCAGAGGTAGAACTCCCAGATGCGCATGAAGCGCTCATCGAAGCCTTTGCTGAGCACCTCGGCGCGCTTTTCCAAGAAGGCATCGCGCCAACGCTTGAGGGTCTCCGCATAGTCGTGGCCGAACGAGAGTTCATTCACCACGTCCAGACCCGCAGCCCGCGCTTGGGCGCGGAATTCCTTGGGGCATGGCAGGCAGCCACCGGGGAAGATGTACTGCTGGATGAAGTCAGTGGATGCTATGTAGCGCTCAAACAGCGCGTCATCGATCACGATGCTTTGGATACAGGCGCGACCGCCCGCCTTGAGTTTGTTGGCGATGGTGGCGAAGTAGGTCGGCCAGTATTCACGGCCCACCGCTTCCACCATCTCAATGGAACAAATGGCGTCAAACGGCGCGTCCTGGATGTCGCGGTAGTCCTGCAGTCGCAAGTCGGCTTTGTCCTGCACGCCCAGCTTGCGCATGCGCTCTTCGGCAAAGGCCAGTTGCTCGATGCTCAGTGTGACACCGGTGATACCGGCCTTGAATTCGGTGGTGGCCATTTCGGCCAAGGCGCCCCAGCCGCAGCCGATTTCCAGCACACGGTCGCCCGCTTGCACCCCCGCTTCCTCGAGGGCGCGGCGCACCTTGGCTTTTTGGGCCAGGGCCATAGGTTGGTTGAGGTTGGAGCTGAACAAGGCCGACGAGTAGTTCATCGTGTCATCCAGCCACAGGCTGTAAAACGCGTTGCCCAGGTCGTAGTGCGCGTGGATGTTTTTCTGGCTGTTGGCTTTGGTGTTCCGGTTCAGCAGGTGCTTGATCCGGTACAGCAGGCGCCCGGCCCAGCTGCCGTAAATCACGCCTTCGACCTCGGCCCGATTCTTCACCAGCACCCGAAGCAGTTCGGTGAGGTTGGGGGTAGACCAGTCGCCAGCGATAAAACTCTCGGCAAAACCGATATCACCGGACTTGAGGGCTGCGCCGCACACCTTCCAGTTATGCAGCACCAAGCTGGCGTGCGGGGTGGCCTCACCGCCGAAGCGGTGGGCGCTGCCGTCAGGCAGTTGCACGGTCAGGCTACCGTGGCGGAGTTTTTGCAGCAGCTTGAATACGGTGCGGGCTGCAGCCGGGGTGCCAGCAGGCAGAGTGGTTGCAGCCGGTGTCGTGGAAGGCATGCCGGGGTTCATGGTGTCGGAGTTCATGGCAGTCTCGGGCGTCAAGGTTCAGGGTGTGTCTGCGTGAGGTTGGGGCGTGCCGGCACGGGTGGTCAACAAAGCCGGGGGCACGGGCTTGCGGAAGAACGGTACTTTTTTGATCCACAGCTTGAAGGCTTGCCAGTGGATACGCGTCACGACGCCCAGCGTCATGGCCGGGTAGTGCCAGAGTGCATGGCGTTGGCTTGCGGCAGTCAACGCTTCGAGTTTGCCGCTCACGCTGGTTTCTATCAGCGGGCCGCTTGCATCGTCGTAATCAATGCGGGCGACAGTGCGGCGGAGGTCGGCGGTGAGCATGAAGCGGAAGCGGTAGCCGCCTTCCACCGGGCAAAACGGCGAAACGTGAAACACTTTGTCTGCGCGCAGTTCTTGCCCGAAGCGGGGCTGGTCCAGCAGGTAACAGTGCCGCTCGCCGAAAGTGTTGTTCACCTCCACAAGAATCGCGCGCAGGCTGCCATCCGGACGGTGGCAGTACCAAAAGCTGACTGGCTTGAAAGTAAAGCCCAACACCCGTGGATAGCAGTGCAACCAGACCTCGCCGGTGGCATCAGTAATGCCTTCCTGTGCGAGCAATTGGTCCAACCAAGCCAATGCGCCGCCTTGTGCCAAGGAGCGTCCATCGCCGTGGTCAGCGTCATAAAAGCTCAGCGCTGCAAAGCGGTTGCGTGCAAGGTATCCGCCGGTTTGTTGGGCCATGCTGCGCATGGGCAGCATCAAAAAATAGGTACCGTAGGCAAAGGCATTGCGCACCGGCTTGAGCCGGATATGGCGCACCTCGCCAAAGCCGATCAGCGGCATGGCTACGGGCGAGGTGGCGGGCGCAAGACCGGGTTGCATGGCGATGTCTGTCAAACCGTTTCCAGGCCCAGTCGCGCCTTCAGACGGTGCGCGACGTCCAGTCCGGATTTGAGGCCGTCTTCATGGAAGCCGTAACCGGTCCATGCGCCGCAGAAGTAGGTGTGTTGCTGACCTTGCAGTGCGGGCACTTTGTGTTGTGCCTGAATGGCAGCAAGATCAAACACCGGATGGGCATAGTCAAAGCTGCCGTGGATCAAGGCGGGGTCAATGTCGCTCACCGGGTTCAGCGAGACCACCACGCTTTGCGCGAACGGCAGCGGCTGCAACATGTTGAGCAAATAGTGCAGGCAGACCCGTGCGCTGTCCTGGTCGGCGTCGGCACTACGTTCGTAGTTCCATGCGGCCCAGGCACGGCGGGCCTGTGGCAACACACGGGTGTCCGTGTGCAGCACCGCGCGGTTGGGTTGGTAGCGGATGGCGCCCAGCGTTTCCCGCTCTGCGGGGCTGGCGTCGCCAAGCAGGGCCAGGCTTTGGTCAGAGTGGCAGGCCAGTACGACCTCGTCAAATCGCTCGGTTTGCCCGTTGATGGTCAGTG
>RFQA01000169.1 GCA_009925925.1 Betaproteobacteria bacterium | reverse complement strand
TGCTGACCAGTATGTGTTCATGTCCACCAGCATGGGCACGGTCAAGAAGACGGCGCTCGACGAATTCAGTAACCCGCGCAAGGCCGGCATCATTGCCGTCGACTTGGACCAAGGTGACTTCCTGATCGGCGCAGCACTGACCGACGGCAAGCACGACGTGATGCTGTTCAGCGACGGCGGCAAGGCCGTGCGCTTTGACGAAAACGATGTGCGCCCCATGGGCCGCAATGCACGTGGCGTGCGCGGCATGATGCTCGATGAAGGCCAGAGCGTGATCGCCATGCTGGTGGCTGAAGACGAGCAACAAAGCGTGCTGACCGCCACTGAAAACGGCTACGGCAAGCGTACCAATATCACCGAGTACACCCGCCATGGCCGTGGCACCAAGGGCATGATTGCCATCCAGCAATCCGAGCGCAACGGCAAGGTCGTGGCCGCAACCTTGGTGCATGCCGAAGACGAAATCATGCTGATCACCGACAAGGGAGTGTTGGTGCGCACCCGTGTGAGTGAGATCCGTGAAATGGGTCGTGCGACCCAAGGCGTGACCCTGATCGGACTGGACGAAGGCTCCAAGCTGAGCGGCCTGCAGCGCATCGTGGAAAACGACGCCAACCCGACCGATGCAGCTGAAGGCGACGACACGGCCGCCAGTTCCGAAGGAGATGCGCCCACTACTGAGTGACTATCATTTTGATAGCTTTTCCAGCAAATTCCATGGGCGCTAGAGCACGATTTCATCCAATAAGCCACTGATGCAACGACCCTACAACTTCTCGGCCGGACCGGCCGCCATGCCAGCCGAAGTGTTGGAACAAGCCGCTGCTGAAATGCTGAACTGGCCCGATGCCAACGGCCGTCCGAGCGGCATGGGCGTGATGGAAATGAGCCACCGTGGCAAAGAGTTCCTGAGCATCTATGAGGCGGCCGAAGCTGACCTGCGTGAATTGCTGGCCGTACCTGCGAACTTCAAGATCCTGTTCATGCAGGGCGGTGGCTTGGCCGAAAACGCCATCGTGCCCTTGAACCTGAGCCGCCTGCGTGCCGCCAGTGGCAGTGGCGCCGCGGACTTCGTGGTCACCGGCAGCTGGAGTGAAAAGTCGCTCAAAGAAGCGGGCAAATACTGCAGCGCCCACTTGGCCGCTACGGGCAAGGCCGATGGCTTTACCGCCATTCCTCCTGCGGCCAGCTGGGAGCTACGCGATGAAGCCAGCTATGTGCACATCTGCAGCAATGAAACCATCAACGGCATCGAGTTCCAGAGCCTGCCCGACCTGAAAGCGCTGGGGTCTCAAGCCGAGCTGGTAATTGACTTCTCTTCCCATGTCGCATCGCGTGCGGTGGACTGGAGCCGCGTGGGGCTGGCCTTTGGCGGTGCACAAAAGAACTTGGGCCCCGCAGGCCTGACCCTGGTGGTGGTGCGCGAAGATCTGCTAGGCCATGCCCAGAGCGTTTGCCCCAGCGCGTTTGACTACAAAACTGTGGCCGACAACGGCTCCATGTACAACACCCCGCCCACGTACTCCATTTACATGGCGGGATTGGTGTTCAAGTGGCTCAAGCGCCAAGGTGAGAATGGGCTTACAGGGGTCGCCGCAATGGAAGCCCGCAACATCGCCAAGGCCGAGTTGCTGTACGAGACCATTGACGCATCCGGCTTCTACATCAACGGCGTGGCACGCAATGCCCGCTCCCGCATGAATGTGCCCTTCTTCCTGCGCAATGAAAGCCTGAACGATGCGTTCCTGGCCGGCGCCAAAGAAGCGGGCTTGCTGCAGCTCAAAGGCCACAAGTCGGTCGGCGGTATGCGCGCCAGCATTTACAACGCCATCCCCCTGGAAGGCGTGCAGGCGCTGGTGGCGTACATGCGCGAGTTCGAGCGAACCCACGGCTGAGGCACACATGGCACGAACACTCCCCGAACTCCGCGTCCTGATTGACGCCCTGGACCTTGAACTTCTTACCCTGCTGAACCGCCGTGCTGCCTTGGCGAACGAAGTGGGCGAAATCAAAAAAGTGGAAGGCTCCGCGGTCTTCCGCCCCGAGCGCGAAGCACAGGTCATCCAGACGCTGCAGTCTGCCAACGATGGCGCGCTCAAGAACAGCAGCGTCGCCGTGATCTGGCGCGAAATCATGTCCGCCTGCCGGGCGCTGGAAGCACCGCAACGCGTGGCCTATCTCGGCCCCAAAGGCACGTTCAGTGAAGAAGCCGCACTGCGCTTCTTCGGCTCTAGCATCACCCATGTGCCATGCGCCAACTTTGACGAGGTGTTCCACGCCGCGACCGCTGGCTCTGCCGAATTTGGCGTGGCACCTGTTGAAAACAGCACCGAGGGCGTCGTCACGCGGTCGCTCGATCTGCTGCTGAATTCCCCGCTGCACATCGTGGGCGAAATCAGCCTGCTGGTGCGCCACCACTTGCTGCGCACTACCGCTTCGTTGGAAGGCATTGAAGTGGTGCTCGCGCACCCGCAAGCCTTGGCGCAATGCCAGCAATGGCTCAGCACCCACTTGCCCCATGCCGAGCGGCGCGCCGTCTCCAGCAACGCAGAGGGCGCACGCTTGGCGGCCTCCAACCCTGCTTGGGCGGGCATTGCGAGCGAACGTGCGGGGTCCGAGTTCGGCCTGCATACAGCGGCACATGCCATTCAGGACGAGGCGTTCAACCGCACCCGTTTTGTCGTGGTGTGCCTGCCCAGCGTGCTGCCGGCGCCGCAAGCGTCAGGCAAGGACTGCACCAGCCTGGTGGTTTCGGTGCCCAACAAGCCAGGCGCGGTCCACGACATGCTGGTGCCCCTGAAACAGCATGGCGTATCCATGACACGCTTTGAATCCCGCCCGGCCCGTAGCGGCCAGTGGGAGTACTACTTCTACATCGATTTGCAGGGTCACCCTTCGCAGCCCCATGTGGCCGCTGCGCTGAAGGATCTTGCCGGTCTGTGTGCCTTCTACAAGGTGCTTGGCACCTACCCTTTGGCAGACTGAGCGGACTGCAGGACACCCACTATGTTTGAACAACTCGGTTTGATTGGTTGCGGCTTGATGGGCGGCTCCTTCGCCCTGGCGCTCAAGCGCGCAGGGCTGGTAAAGCGCGTCGTCGGCTACAGCAAATCGCCCTCCACTACCGAGCGTGCCCGGCAGATGGGTGTGATCGACATCGAAGCCCCCTCTGCGCTGTTGGCGGTGTCTGGCGCCGACATTGTTTTGATCGCGGTGCCCGTGTCTGCCACTGAAGCTACTTTCAAAGCCATCAAACATCTGGTCACCCCCAGCATGCTGATCATGGATGTGGGCTCCACCAAGCGCGACGTGATCGATGCCGGCCGCCGCGGCCTGCGTGAGCACATCGGGTCCTTCGTGCCGGCCCACCCTATTGCAGGCAAAGAACTCTCAGGTGTGGAGCATGCCGACCCCGACCTGTACGCCGGCAAGCAAATCATCTTGACCCCGATTGAACGCACGCTGACTGTGCAACTGCAAAAGGCCGTCGATGTCTGGACCGCACTCGGCTGCCGGGTGCTGAAAATGTCGCCCGAGCAGCACGATGCCGCTTTTGCGGCGGTGAGCCACTTGCCCCATTTGATTGCCTTTGCGCTCATGAACGGCATCACCAGCCAACCGCAGGGTCAAGACTACCTGTCGCTGGCCGGACCGGGCTTCCGGGACTTCACACGCATCGCAGCAGGCGACCCCAAAATCTGGCGCGACATCATGATCTCCAACCGCGAAGAGCTGTTGGCACAAAGCAAAGTTTTCCAACGCACCCTGCAAGCCATGGAGCTGATGATTTCCAGCGGCAACGGCGACGCGCTGGAGGGTCTGATCGAACAGGCCAGCAACACGCGCGCCCATTGGACCATGGCGACCAAGCACAACAAATAATGTTTTCCACCGCATTCCTCGACCTGCCACCATTGGCCCACGCCGCAGGCGCAGTCACCCTCCCCGGCTCTAAAAGCATTTCCAACCGCGTGCTGCTGCTCGCTGCAATGAGCGAGGGCACCACGACCATCCACGACCTGCTGGACTCAGACGACACCCGGGTCATGCTGATTGCCTTGCGGACCTTGGGCTGCACCGTGGAGCAGTCGGGCGCCATCGTCAATATCACCGGTTTGGGTGGCAAGTTACCCAACGGCTCAGCCAAACTGTTCCTCGGCAATGCAGGTACTGCCATGCGCCCACTGACGGCCGCACTCGCGGTGGTCGGCGGCGACTTTGAACTCAGCGGCGTCCCTCGCATGCACGAGCGGCCCATTGGCGACCTGGTGGACGCGCTTCGCCAGTTGGGTTGCACCATTGACTACTTGGGCAACGAAGGTTACCCGCCCTTGAGGCTGGGTATGCCAGCGCTAAAGCTGGACGCACCCATCAACGTCCGAGGCGATGTCTCCAGCCAATTCCTGACAGCCCTGCTGATGGCGCTGCCGCTGGTAGCCACCAAAGACATCGTGATTGAAGTAGTGGGCGAACTGATTTCCCGCCCCTACATTGAAATTACCCTGAATCTGTTGGCCCGCTTTGGCGTGCAGGTCCGGCGTGATGGCTGGGAGCGATTCACCATTCCAGCGGGTGCCAAGTTGCGTTCGCCAGGTGACATTCATGTCGAGGCCGATGCATCAAGCGCTAGCTATTTCATAGCGCTCGGCGCACTATCTACGGGCGCTAATGGCCAAAATGGCATCAAGATTCAGGGTGTAGGCGCTGACTCGATTCAAGGCGACATCCGCTTCATGGAAGCCGCACAGGCCATGGGCGCCAAGATCGAAAGCGGCCCGAACTGGCTGCACATTCAGCGCGGGGCGTGGCCACTCAAAGCGATCGACCTGGATTGCAACCACATCCCCGACGCCGCCATGACGTTGGCGGTCATGGCACTGTATGCCGATGGCACCACCACCCTGCGCAACATTGCCAGCTGGCGCGTGAAGGAAACTGACCGGATTGCCGCCATGGCCACTGAGCTGCGCAAGTTGGGCGCCACCGTGGTCGAGGGTCAGGACTACATCCAAGTCACGCCGCCTTCCGGTATTTACGACTGGAAAGCTGCCAGCATCCACACCTATGACGACCACCGCGTAGCCATGTGCTTCTCATTGGCTGCTTTCAACCCCGCCCAAGTGCCGGTGCGGATTGAAGACCCCAAGTGCGTAGCCAAAACATTCCCGGATTACTTTGAAGCTCTCTTTTCTGTGGCCACGGCAGATGCACAAGAGATCCCTGTCATTTGCGTCGATGGCCCTACTGCTTCCGGCAAAGGTACCTTGGCTGCGGTTCTGGCAGAAAAATTGGGTTACCACTTTCTGGACTCCGGCTCGCTTTATCGCATTACCGGCCTGGCGGCCAGCCGTGCCGGCATAGCATTGGAAGCGGCCAATGAAGCGGCTATCGTGGCTCTGCTGAAAAGCCTGCCCATTCACTTTGAAGGCAGTCATATCTGGCTGGCTGACGAGGATGTGAGCGACGCGATTCGCACCGAAGAAGCCGGCATGAACGCGTCCAAAGTGTCTGCGTTCCCGGCTGTTCGTGCCGCTTTGATTGATTTGCAGCGCAATTTCCGCAAACTTCCGGGCCTGGTCGCCGATGGCCGCGACATGGGCACGGTCATCTTCCCGGAAGCCCCTTTGAAGGTCTATTTGACGGCCAGCGCGGCCTGCCGTGCGGAGCGTCGCCATAAGCAGTTGATTTCAAAGGGAATTCCCGCTACACTCGACAGTCTTCGTGCTGACTTGGAGGCGCGCGACGCCCGGGACTCCTCCCGGACTGTTGCCCCCCTGAAGCCTGCGCAAGATGCCTTGTTGCTTGATAACTCGGATTTGACAGTCGAAGCGTCTGTTCAAACCGTGCTGGACTGGTGGCAGAGCAAACAGCCTTTCTAGCCCCGGCCTGAAAAGCAACCTGGCCCCCATTGCTTCCCTCGCGCGTCAGCGCACCGGTTCACACCAGAAGCTTTGGGGTTCAACAACTTAACCCCGCGGTACCAACCGCAAAACTCATGTCTGAATCTTTCGCAGCCCTATTTGAAGAATCGCTACAACGCTCGGAAATGCGCACCGGTGAAGTGATCACCGCTGAAGTCGTCCGCATCGAGCACAGCTTCGTCGTTGTCAACGCCGGCCTCAAGTCTGAAGCCTACGTGCCAATCGAAGAATTCAAGAGCGACAAGGGCGAAATCGAAGTCCAAGTAGGCGACTTCGTGTCTGTGGCTATCGACTCCGTGGAAAACGGCTACGGCGACACCATCCTGTCCCGTGACAAGGCCAAGCGTTTGGCTTCCTGGATGAGCCTGGAAAAGGCCCTGGAATCCGGCGAATTCGTGACCGGTACCACTTCCGGCAAGGTAAAGGGCGGCCTGACCGTTCTGGTCAACGGCATCCGCGCATTCTTGCCCGGTTCCTTGGTCGACACACGTCCTACCAAGGACCTGTCTCCGTACGAAAACAAGACCTTGGAATTCAAGGTTATCAAGCTGGACCGCAAGCGCAACAACGTGGTGCTGAGCCGCCGCGCTGTGGTGGAAGCCTCCATGGGCGAAGAGCGCGCTAAGCTGATGCACACCCTCAAAGAGGTTCTGTGGTGCAAGGCGTGGTCAAGAACATCACCGAATACGGTGCGTTCGTGGACTTGGGCGGTATCGACGGCCTGTTGCACATTACTGACATGGCATGGCGCCGCGTCCGTCACCCCTCCGAAGTGGTGACTGCCGGTCAGGAAATCACTGCCAAGATCCTGAAGTTCGACACCGAAAAGAACCGCGTGTCTCTGGGTCTGAAGCAAATGGGCGACGACCCATGGATGGGCGTGAACCGCCGCTACCCCCAAGGTACCCGCATGTTCGGCAAGATCACCAACATCGCCGACTACGGCGCGTTTGTGGAACTCGAACCCGGAATCGAAGGCTTGGTGCACGTGTCCGAAATGGACTGGACCAACAAGAACGTGGCTCCTTCCAAGATCGTTGCCCTGGGTGACGAAGTCGAAGTCATGGTTCTGGAAATCGACGAAGACAAGCGTCGTATCTCCTTGGGCATGAAGCAGTGCAAGGCCAATCCTTGGCAAGAATTTGCCCAGAACACCAAGCGCGGCGACCGCGTGAAGGGTCCGATCAAGTCCATCACTGACTTCGGCGTGTTCGTGGGTCTGGCTGCCGGTATCGACGGCCTAGTGCACCTGTCTGACCTGTCTTGGAACGAATCCGGCGAAACCGCCGTGCGCGAATTCAAGAAGGGCCAAGAAGTTGAAGCTATCGTGTTGGCCGTGGACGTGGACCGCGAGCGCATCTCCTTGGGTATCAAGCAGTTGGATTCCGATCCCTTCACCACTTTCGTGTCCGTGAACGACAAGGGCCAGACCGTTACCGGTAAGGTCAAGACCGTGGACGCCAAGGGCGCTGAAATCGATCTGGGCGACGACATTCTGGGCTACCTGCGTGCTTCCGAAATCAGCCGCGATCGCGTTGAAGACGCTCGCAATGTGCTGAAAGAAGGCGACGAAGTGACTGCCGTGGTGGTGAACGTGGATCGCAAGACCCGCAACATCCAGTTGTCCATCAAGGCCAAGGACATGGCTGACCAAAACGAAGCCATGCAGTCCCTGAACCAGAACACTGGCTCCGCCGGTACTACCAGCCTGGGCGCTTTGTTGCGTGCCAAGTTGGACAACAACAACTAATCTGTTGTTGCTGACCTGATTGAACGACCGGTTGCTTGACTGCACCGGTCGTTTTTTCTTACCCCAACCATTGCTCCTTGCCATGACCCGCTCCGACC
>RFQA01000168.1 GCA_009925925.1 Betaproteobacteria bacterium | reverse complement strand
GCTGCCATCAACCCCGGTAACTCCGGCGGCGCATTGGTAGACACCAACGGCAATTTGCTGGGTATCAACACGGCCATTTATTCACGCTCAGGCGGCAGCATGGGCATTGGCTTTGCCATTCCGGTAGCCACCGCCAAGCAAGTGCTCGAAGACATTGTGAAAGACGGCAAAGTCACCCGTGGCTGGATCGGTGTGGAGCCCAACGACCTGTCAGCCGAATTGGCTGAGACCTTTGATGTCAAAACCAAGGAAGGCGTCATCATCACCGGGGTATTGCAGAACGGCCCGGCTGCGCAAGCAGGCATTCGCCCCGGCGATGTCATCGTGAGCATTGCCGGGAAGCCGGTGCCGGACGTAACCCAACTGCTGTCCTTGGTATCTTCGTTGAAGCCCGGCACAGAAGCGAGCTTTGTGGTTCAACGCAAAGACGAGACCATCAAACTCAAACTCACACCCGGCGTCCGCCCCAAACCCAAAGCGCAGAAGCGCTAAATAAAAAAGCCCCCGATTCCGGGGACTTGTGGCCTAGGTCGTAGAGCTCGTCTCTTCGGGGGCCTGAGTGTGTTTGATAAACACCTGCGCGGCCCAGATACCGATTTCGTACAAGATGCACATCGGGATGGCAAGAGCCAACTGAGACACCACATCCGGCGGCGTCACGATGGCCGCCACTACAAACGCCAACACAATGAAGTAGCTACGGAAGGCCTTGAGCTTTTCGATGCTCACCAAGCCCATGCGTGCCAGCACAACCACAACAACAGGTACCTCGAAGGCCAGGCCGAATGCCAAGAACATCGACAGTACGAAGTCCAGGTAGTACTCGATATCCGGAGTGGCTGAGATACTCTTGGGCGCAAAACTTTGGATGAACTTGAAGACCTGCCCGAAAACGAAGAAATAACAGAATGCGACGCCCACAAAAAACAACAAGGTGCTGGAAATCACCAAAGGCAAGACCAGCTTCTTTTCATGGCTATACAAACCCGGAGCCACAAAAGCCCAGAGCTGCCAGAGCACGACCGGCAACGCCAGCAAAAATGCTGTCATCAGCATGATCTTCAGCGGAACCAGAAACGGGGATATCACTGACGTCGCAATTAGTTTGCCACCCGCGGGCAGAGTGGCCACCAGTGGCTGTGCGAGGATGTCATAGAGTGCCGCAGGCCCGGGGTACAAAGCCAATAGGGCTAACGCAACGCCCACCGCAATCAGGGCTTTGACCAAACGGTCGCGGAGCTCCATCAAATGCTGGACGAAAGGCTGCTCGGTGCCTGCAAGCTCGTCTTGCGGTTGATTTTCAGTGGACATGGGAGAAAAGTTGGGCGCCGCTCAATGGGCGCGAGGTGGACGAAACCGGGCCACCCGTGCAGCCCCTGACAATGCGCGAGTGCGCACGCCATTGCGGGCCTTGTACCAGTGCGGCATAGCCCCCTGCTTCAGGCGCCACTTCTTGTTCGGGTGTTTGTAGGCGGGCGCTTCGGGCTCCAGCGCTGCGTCAGTCGCATCGGACCATGACTTCTCAAAGTCGCTAGCCGAGGTCTGGATAGAGTTCTCCACATTACGCGCCGCGTCTTCCACGGTTTCGCGCATCTTTTTCAACTCATCCAGATCCATGGAGCGGTTGACCTCGGCCTTCACGTCAGCCACATAACGCTGCGCCTTGCCGAGCAAAGCGCCAACGGTGCGGGCGACGCGGGGAAGCTTCTCCGGCCCGATGACGATCAGCGCCACCGCGCCGATCAGCGCCATTTTGGAAATTCCGAGATCAATCATGTTTCACCGCCGGGCCGTCCCAAGGTGAAACGCAACCCCTTGGGGGGCAGCGCAGTACACGGAGTGACAAGCGTGGGGGCCATGTACTTTTAACTCAGTTCTTTTGCTTGGCTTCCACGTCAATCGTGGTTTTTTCAGAAGCATTGGCCACTTGCTGCGCAGGCGCAGCAGGCTTTTCTTCAGGGGCAGAACCGTCTTTCATGCCGTCTTTGAAACCCTTGACTGCACCACCCAGATCAGAACCGATGTTCTTGAGCTTCTTGGTACCGAAGACCATGACGACGATCAACAGAACGATCAACCAGTGCCAGATAGAAAATGAACCCATGATGTACTCCTAACGATTAATTGAATTCTAGTCCCCGCCAGGGAGACTCAACCCCGCAGCCAAGGGCGCGGACCGCCCATGACATGAAAATGCAAATGATGGACTTCCTGCCCGCCTTCCAGGCCGGTATTGGTTACCAGACGGTAACCGCCTTCCGGGTAAGGGTTGCACCCTTCTTGCAAAGCCAGTTTGGGAACCAGGGCCATCATGTGACCCATCAGGGCACCATGTTCGGGACCGACGTGGGCCATGCTGGGAATGTGGGACTTGGGAATTAGCAAAAAATGCACCGGCGCCCAGGGATTGATGTCGTGGAAGGCATAGACATGCTCATCCTCGTACACCGCCTTGGACGGGATCTTTTTGGCCACGAT
This sequence comes from Betaproteobacteria bacterium, assembly GCA_009925925.1. GTDB lineage: Bacteria > Pseudomonadota > Gammaproteobacteria > Burkholderiales > Burkholderiaceae_C > Allorhodoferax. The sequence continues at coordinate 5,293 of RFQA01000168.1, read as the reverse complement.
CTTGCAAAAAATGCAATTCGGATCGTGGGCGCTGTGGGTGTGCTCGCTCATGCACCAATCTCCTGACCTTTGTTCATTGCCACAAACCCTGTCACGATACGGTACAGAAACCACACCGATATGACAGCCCAGGCAATGGCACCGGGAAAGTACAACAACAAGAACAGCGGGAATGTCAGCAGATAAGCAAGCCCCGCGAAAATGACAGAACGGATGCGCCACCGGAAGTGGGGTGCATGCCAGGTGCCGGCTGCGTCATCCCGCTTGACCATGTCCAGAATCAAGGCAACAACCAGCAAGGTCATGCCGAACTGCCCGCCGGGGATGAAGGCTGCCACTGCCACAATGAGGTGCAGCACATAGCTGATGGTGCCTATGGTGTTAAGCCCTTGCAACTTGAGCAACAGGGCTTGGTCCTGCGTGGTGGGGGTGGGAAAATCCTGGCTCATGGCGACTCCTTACTTGGATTCGGCTTCGCGGGCGACTGCCTTGCGCAAGGCCTTCTCTTCCAGGCCGCTGGTGCCCAAACGGCGCTCCAGCTCGGTGATGACGTCAGCAGGGCTCAGGCCGTAATGGGCCAGCGCCACCATGCTGTGGAACCACAGGTCTGCCATTTCGTAGACGATCTTGGCTTTGTCACCGCCATGGTCCGCGTCTTTGGCGGCCAGCACCACTTCGGTGGCTTCTTCGCCAATTTTCTTCAAAAAGGCGTCAGGGCCTTTGTGCAGCAGGCGGGCCACATAGCTGGCTTCCGGGTCACCCCCATTAGCGGCTTTGCGGCTCTCGATGACTGCCGCCAAATGGGCCAGCGAGTCTTGAGAAGTGGGCTTGTCATGCATAGCTTGAGTACGCGCTTTATTTGTAAATGGATTCAGGGTCTTTGAGCACAGGGTCCACCGCCTGCCATACACCGTCTTTCAACACACTGAAGAAACAGCTGTGGCGGCCGGTGTGGCAAGCGATACCGGGCTCGTGGCCAAGCTGGGTCACTTTGAGCAAGATAACGTCACTGTCACAGTCCATGCGGATTTCATGGACTTTCTGCACATGGCCGGACTCCTCGCCCTTGAGCCAGAGCTTGTCCCGCGAACGGCTGAAATACACCGCCTGCCCCAGTTCCACCGTCTTTTGCAAAGCTTCGCGGTTCATCCACGCGAACATAAGCACATCACCGCTGCTTTGCTCTTGGGCGATGACAGGCACCAGACCCTTGGAGTCCCAGCGGATGTGCTTGATCCAGCTCACTGGAGGGTTTGTCGGAGATTCCATTTGCTATTTCTTTGATAGCTGCTCGCGCAGCATTGACGGGCGCCAGAGGCCCAAAAGACTTAAATTCTGACCGGTATGCCCCGCTCCGCCATGCGCGCCTTGGCTTGGCCTACTGTGTATTCACCGTAGTGGAAAATGCTGGCAGCCAACACCGCATCGGCACCGCCCTGCTGCACACCATCTGCCAAGTGGTCGAGGTTGCCTACGCCGCCGCTGGCAATCACCGGCACGCTGACTGCATCGGCCACTGCGCGTGTCAGAGCCAGATCGAAACCGCTCTTGGTGCCATCGCGGTCCATGCTAGTCAGCAGGATTTCGCCAGCGCCACGCCGGGCCATCTCGGTCGCCCAGGCCACAGCATCGAGGCCGGTGTTTTTGCGGCCGCCATGGCTGTACACATCCCAACCGGGGCCACGAACCAGCGCATCTTCTTTAGAGCGGCGCTTGGCATCTATGGCTACCACAATGCACTGCGCACCATACTTGAGCGAGGCATCTTCAATGATTTGCGGGTTGGCTATTGCCGCGGAGTTAAAGCTGGTTTTGTCAGCGCCGGCATTCAGCAGACGGCGCACATCGTCCACCGTGCGCACCCCGCCACCGACGGTCAGCGGAATGAACACCTGGGACGCCACGGCCTCGATGATGTGCAGAATGAGATCGCGGCCATCGCTGGTCGCCGTGATGTCCAAAAACGTGAGCTCGTCGGCGCCTTGGTCGTTGTAACGGGCGGCAATTTCCACCGGGTCCCCGGCGTCTCGCAGCTCGACAAAGTTGACGCCTTTGACGACGCGACCGCCGGTCACGTCCAGGCAAGGAATGATTCTTTTGGCTAACACTGTTTAGCCGTTCAACTCGTCAGCGCGTTGCTGTGCTTTTTCGAAGTCGAGATCGCCGCTGTAAATCGCGCGGCCACAGATCACGCCTTCCACGCCTTCGTCCTCCACTTCGCACAAAGCTTCGATGTCAGCCATGTTGGACAAGCCGCCGGATGCGATCACAGGGATGGTCAGCGCTTGCGCAAGCTTGACTGTGGCGTCGATGTTGATGCCCGAGAGCATGCCGTCGCGGCCGATGTCGGTATAGATGATGGACTCGACACCGTAGTCCTCAAACTTCTTGCCCAGGTCCACCACATCGTGGCGGGTGAGCTTGCTCCAGCCGTCGGTGGCTACTTTGCCGTCACGTGCGTCCAGGCCCACGATGATGTGGCCGCCGAACGCGGTGCAGGCGTCCTGCAAAAAGCCGGGATTCTTGACCGCTGCGGTGCCGATGATGACGTAGCGCAACCCGGCGTCCAAGTAGCGCTCGATGGTGTCCAGATCGCGGATACCGCCGCCCAGCTGCACGTCGACCTCGCTGCCCACTTCCTTGAGGATCTTGCGGATGGCCTGCTCGTTCTTGGGGTGACCGGCAAAGGCACCGTTCAAATCCACCAGATGGAGGCGGCGCGCGCCCTTGTCGACCCAGCTACGGGCCATGACCGCAGGGTCTTCGCCAAAGGTAGTGGATTGGTCCATATCGCCTTGTTTGAGGCGAACGCAGTGGCCGTCTTTGAGGTCAATCGCAGGAATTAAAAGCATGGTGCTTCAGGGTTGGAGGAAAAGAGAGTCGCTTTGCCAGGTGCAGAGATGCGGCAAGGATAAAGATTCAAGGGTTCCAGTGCAGGAAGTTGCGGTACAGGGCCAAACCGTGTTCGGCGCTTTTCTCGGGGTGGAATTGTGTTGCGAAAATATTATCGCGCGCAATCGCACAGGAGAAGCGTTGGCCATAGTCGGTCTCGCCCGCGCTGTGGCGTGCATCCGACGGTCGGGCGTAGTAGCTGTGCACGAAATAGAAGTAGCTGCCATCCGGCACATCGCCCCACACCGGGTGCCGGGGCTTCGCGGTTTGCCACACGCGGTTCCAGCCCATTTGGGGTACCTTGAAGCGGCTGCCGTCGGCTTGCAGCTGACCGGCGAGGTCAAACTTGACCACCTCGCCAGGAATCAAGCTCAGGCAGGGCGTATCCAGCTCTTCCGAGTGATCCAGCAGCATTTGCATGCCCACGCACACGCCCATCAAGGGTTTGTGCGCTGCCGCGTGCATCACGGCATCGAACATGCCGGACTCGTGCAGCTCGCGCATGCAATCGCGCATACCGCCTTGACCGGGCAAGACCACGCGCTCGGCGTCCATCACTTCTTGCGGGGTGCGGGCCCAGACGACCTCCACACCAGTGCCCTCGGCCACATGCATCACCGCCTGTGTGACGGAGCGCAAATTGCCCATGCCGTAATCAACGACAGCGACCTTTTTCATCAGAGCGAACCTTTGGTGGAGGGAATCACGCCCAATGCGCGCGGGTCGAACTCCAGCGCGGAGCGCAGCGCACGGGCAAACGCCTTGAACACGGTCTCGGCCTGGTGGTGGGCGTTTTCCCCCTTGAGGTTGTCAATGTGCAGGGTCACGGAGGCGTGGTTCACAAAGCCTTGGAAGAACTCGTGGGTGAGCTGGGTGTCAAACGCGCCGATCATGCCGCTCTTGAAGGGCACATGCATCTCCAACTGCGGGCGGCCGGAAAAGTCGATCACGACGCGGCTCAACGCTTCGTCCAAGGGCACATAGGCGTGGCCGTATCGGCGGATGCCTTTCTTGTCGCCCAAGGCCTTGGCAAAGGCCTGGCCCAGGGTGATACCCACGTCTTCCACGGTGTGATGCCCGTCAATATGCAAATCGCCTTCGGCTTCGATGTCGAGGTCAATCAGCCCGTGGCGGGCGATCTGGTCGAGCATGTGATCGAAAAAGCCGATGCCGGTAGACAGGCGGCTTACGCCGGTGCCATCCAGGTTCACTCGCACGCGAATTTTGGTCTCCGCAGTGTTGCGGGACACTTCGGCAATGCGCGCAGGCATGGCTGCGGGGATTTCGGTAACGGGGTAGTTGGTGCTCATAGGGTTTCCTGCAAGGCCTGAATCAGTCGGGCGTTTTCTTCGGCGGTGCCGACGGTCAAACGCAAGCAGCGGGCCAGCAATGGGTGCATTTTAGAAACGTTCTTGACCAGTACCCCGCGCGCCTTCAATCCATCGAATATTTTTTGGGCAGCATCGTCCGCGCCGGGGAAGCGCACCAGCACCATGTTCGCATCGCTGTCCCAGGCTTTCACGCCGGGCATGGCACGCAACGCTCCTAAAAGAATAGCGCGCTGCGCACATATCTCTTGGGCTTGCACTGCAAAAGCATCTTGATGCTCCAAAGCAAACAAGGCGCACTCGTAGTTCAGCACGCTGATGTTGTATGGCGGGCGTACTTTGTCCACCTGCGCAATCAGGGCGGCGGGGCCGGACATGTAGCCTAGGCGCACGCCGGCCAGGCCGAACTTGCTCAGGGTGCGCATCAGCACCACATGGGGGTGAGCGGCAGGGTTCGCGCGGATCACATCCATGTAGGTGCGGCTGGAAAACGGCTGGTAGGCTTCGTCCACCGCCACGATGCTGCCGGCCTGCCTGGCTGCGTCAATCACGGTGGCCATGGCGTCGACATCCCACAAATTGGCGGTAGGGTTGTTGGGGTAGGCCAGATACACGATAGCGGGCTGCTTCTCGGCAATGGCCTGCACCATGGCGGGTACATCGAGGGCAAAGTCTTCCGTCAGCGGCACACCCACAAAGTCCAGCCCCTGCAACTGGGCACTCATGGCGTACATCACAAAGCCGGGCGTGGGCGCCAGCACCACGGGGCGGGCCTCGCCGGGCTGGGCGGGTACGTCGCAGGCCATGGAGAGCAGCGAGATCAGCTCGTCCGAGCCATTGCCCAGCATGATGTCGTGACCCGCAGGCATGCCCACGTACTGCGCCAAGGCGGTTCGCAAGTCGTTGACCCGGCCATCGGGGTAGCGGTTGAGCGCCAGCGCGCCCAAGCGTTGGCCCAGCTCGTCTTGTAGCTCTTCTGGCAGGGAAAACGGGTTCTCCATGGCGTCGAGCTTGACCATGCCTTTGGAGTCCTGGACCGCGTAGGCATGCATGCCCTGCACGTCCTGGCGGAT
>RFQA01000167.1 GCA_009925925.1 Betaproteobacteria bacterium | reverse complement strand
GCGCTGTTGGCATCGTGTTCCAACAGCGCACGTGCATCATCCAAGCGCAGGCGCTGTAGATCGACGAGAGACGGTGGAAACGGTTTGGCCACGATAGATCGGATGGTGTGTAGAAAGTCTAACAGGAAGCCTGAGTTCGTTGGAGGGGGCTCAGACCGCGAAAGCCTGCAATTGGCGGGTTTGGAAGACGCAATTCACCGTTTGCTAGTGGGCGCAGACAGGGCATGAGGGATTGCGGGGTAGCCGCATTTCCGTCCACTCCATGCGCAAGCCATCCAAAAGCAGCAACTTGCCTCGCAGCGTGGCGCCGATGCCCAACACCAGCTTCAACGCTTCGGCTGCCTGCATGGCACCGATGACACCCACCAAAGGGGCAAAAACACCCATGGTCGAGCACTGTGTGGGCGGCGGGGCATCGTCTGGAGGAAAAGCGCAGGCATAGCAGGGGGAATTGTCTGCACGGGTGTCATACACGGAGATTTGGCCATCAAACCGTATGGCGGCGCCGGAGACCAACGGAACACGTGCCAGTACACATGCCTTGTTAAGGGCTTGACGTGTCGTAAAGTTATCGCAGCAGTCGAGGACGACATCCACCGACTCGAGGTTATCCGCCAGCCAAGCAGCGTCGGCATGGCTTTGAACGGCTTGAACCTGCGTGAGCGGGTTGATCGCATTCAGACTTACTGACGCAGACAGGACCTTGGCTAGCCCCACGCTATGGGTGGTGTGGATGATTTGCCGCTGGAGGTTAGTCAGATCTACGGTGTCAGGGTCGACCAACGTGATCTTGCCGATGCCCGCTGCGGCAAGGTACATGGCGGCGGGTGCGCCCAAGCCACCGGCTCCGATGATCAGTGCGTGGGCGCCGCAAATGCGTTCTTGGCCTTCAATGCCGATGTCGTCCAGCAGAATGTGCCGCGAGTACCGAAGCAGCTCGGTGTCCTGCATGGGGAATCAGTTGTCTTTGACTTCTTCTTTGCGCTCAACTTGCGTTTTGCTCACCAGCACGGGCTTGCCTTTGAGGTGGTTGATCGCCTGGATCAGTTGGAAGTCCTTGTCCGAGCCGAACTCAGGCACCTTGCGGTCTGCGGCTGGTTTGCGGGACTCTTCCTCCAGACGTTTTAACGCGTCTTCGCGTGCTTTTTCACGTGCGGCGTCTTTCTTCTCTTCGCCCTGACCGCTGGACAGGTGCTTCTCGAGGTCCGCTTCTCGCATGCGCAGTGCGGCGTATGGGCTACCTTCCTCGGTTTCGTCCACCATCACGTCAGGCACGATGCCCTTGGCTTGGATGGAACGCCCGCTGGGTGTGTAGTAGCGTGACGTGGTGATTTTGAGGCCGGTGTCTGGTCCCAAAGGTCGGAATGTTTGTACCGAACCCTTGCCGAATGACTGGCTTCCCATGATGGTGGCGCGTTTGTGATCCTGTAGTGCACCGGCCACGATTTCACTGGCAGAGGCAGAACCTTCATTGACAAGCACCACCAGTGGCACTTTCTTCAATGCCGCAGGCAAGTTCTTCAGGGCATCTGCACCCGCCAAACCACGTATATCGGATGGTGTGGCACGCAGCACCTGTTTGCTCTCAGGTGTCTGCCCATTGGTGGAGACCACCGTCACGTTCTCTGGCAAAAATGCCGCCGACATCGCAACCGCAGAGGTCAGCAGACCACCCGGATCGTTACGGAGGTCTAGCACCATGCCTTTGATCTTGGGGTCCTGCTTGTAGATCTCGTCCACTTTCTTGGCGAAATCCTCAAAACTGCGTTCCTGGAACTGGCTGACGCGGATCCATGCGTAGCCCGGCTCGATCACTTTTCCGCGAACCGATTGCTGCTTGATTTCTTCCCGCGTGATGGTGACGGGGAACGTCCTGTTTTCATCTTTGCGATAGATGGTCAACAGAACCTTGGTGTTGGGCTCGCCGCGCATGCGCTTGACGGCTTCATTGAGCGTCAGCCCTTTGACCGCTGTGTCGTCAATTTTGGTAATTAGATCGTTGGTTTTGAGGCCAGCACGGAAGGCAGGAGAGCCTTCGATCGGCGAGACGACTTTGACCAAGCCGTCTTCCTGGGTGATTTCAATGCCCACGCCCACAAACTTGCCGGAAGTACCTTCTCGGAATTCCTTGAACGACTTCTTGTCGAAATACTGGGAATGGGGGTCCAGGCTGGCCACCATGCCGGTGATGGCATCTGTAATCAGCTTTTTCTCATCCACTGGCTCCACATAGTCGCTTTTGACCATGCCGAACACGGTAGCGAGCTGCTGAAGTTCTTCCAAGGGAAGAGGGGCCAAGGAGTTGCGCGCAACCGTTTGCAGCGAGACCGTAGTGAGGGCTCCGGCAACTACGCCCAATGCAACCCAGCCTGTGATTTTCAGTTTGTGACCCATAGTTCTTCCTGTGCCGCGCCAATATACACCTTGGAGTGCACTCGTCCGCTCCGGTTCCCGGGATGCCCTGCAAAAACGCCCGCGATTGCGGGCGTTTTTAACGGGGAGCTCAAGAATCTCAGGCTTTGCCTTGGGAGGCGACTGCAGCAGCAGCCTTGGCGGCTGCTTCGGCATCGCCCAGGTAGTAGTGGCGGATCGGCTTCAAGTCGGCATCCAATTCATACACCAAGGGGATACCGTTGGGGATGGGCACTTGGTCGGCCGGCAGCTTGGCGTAGCGGATGTCGGAGCGTTCGCAGCGGGGATCATCGGCTTCCAGTGCGGGTGGGGGTGTGTCGTAGCTGCGGCGCCAGACCAACACTTGTGCATCGCCGTATTGCTTTGCCATGTCAGCTTTGTTCAGGCCTTGCAGAGCGCCGTAATGGCGTTCGTTCAGGCGCCAGCTGTGCACCACGGGCAACCAGGTGCGGTCCATTTCGTCCAGCGTGTGCCACAGAGTGCGGATCGCGCGTTTGAGCACGCTGGTATAAGCCACGTCAAATTCGTAGCCGTCTGCTTTGAGGAGGCGACCGGCAGTTTTGGCTTGCTCTACGCCGGTGGGGGTCAGGTCGACGTCGGTCCAGCCGGTAAAGCGGTTTTCCAGATTCCAGGTGGATTCGCCGTGGCGTACGAGAACAAGTTTGTACATGGTGCAGGGATCAAGGGTTGAGAAAACCGGCCTCGGGGGCCGGCGGGTCAAGACGCGTCATTCTAAAATGTCGGCTTCGCGTGAAGTAACCAAGAAGGAACAAAGTGAAATTTATTATCGATAACTGGATGTTGATTGCTATCGCGCTGTCATCCGGGGGAATGCTGATGTGGCCGGTTTTGCAGGGTGCAACCGCAGTGGGCATTGACTCTGCTGGCGCCATTCAGTTGATCAACCGGGAAAAGGCCAATGTGGTTGACGTGTCAGACGCGACTGAATTCGCAGCCGGGCACATTGTGGGTTCCAAGAACGTTCCCTTGGCTGAGCTGGAAGCCAAGCTTGCGGGCTCTGTCAAGAACAAGACGCTTCCCTTGGTGCTGGTCTGCCAGTCGGGTGCACGTTCCGCCAAGGCGGTGGATATTGCCAAAAAACTGGGTTACGAGCAGGCTCAATCGCTGCAGGGCGGGCTCAAATCCTGGAAAGCCGCTAACCTGCCGGTTGAAAAGGTCTGATTCAGGCCCCAGAACCGAGGAAATTGAATATGCAAGCCGTCAAGATGTACACCACCGCTGTCTGCCCCTATTGCGTGCAGGCCAAGCGCATTCTTAAGTCCAAGGGCGTGGAAACCATTGAAGAGATCCGGGTGGACGCGAATCCCGATGAGCGCATGAAAATGATGGAGATCACCGGCCGGCGCACGGTGCCCCAGATCTTTATCGGCGACACCCATGTCGGCGGTTGCGATGATTTGATGGCGCTGGACAGCCGAGGCGGCTTGCTGCCATTGTTGGGCGCTGCGGCCTGACATAATTCCCCTCAGCGAATTTTGTTTTCGTAGCCCGTCGGTGTTGTGCCGGCGGGCTTCTGTTTATCTAGAGAGACTTTAGCCATGGCTGACCAAGAACCCGTATTCCAAATCCAACGCGTCTATCTGAAAGAGGCTTCGCTGGAGCAACCCAATTCCCCCGCCATCCTGCTCGAGCAGGAACAGCCTTCCGTTGATATCCAGTTGGGTGTGGAAGCTGCTCCTGTAGCAGAAGGCGTGTTTGAAGTGTGCGTGACCGCCACTGTGCAAACCAAAATCAAGGACAAGACCGTGTTTCTGGTCGAAGCCAAGCAAGCCGGTATTTTTGAAATCCGCAACTTGCCGCAAGAGCAACTGGGCCAGATCATGGGCATTGCTTGTCCGCAAATCGTCTACCCCTACCTGCGCGGTAACGTGGCGGACCTGATTCAGCGCGGCGGTTTCCCCCCCGTGCACCTGTCGGAAATCAACTTCCAGGCCATGTACGAGCAGCAGCAAGTTGAAGCTGCCGGTGCAGCTGCCGGCACATTGCCCCAGTAAGCTTTTGCCAGGGGTATTGGCCCCTGGCGCCCGTTGAATAAGCGCGAGCAGCTATGAAAATCATAGTAATCGGCGCCGGCGCCTGGGGTACGGCGCTGGCCATCAGCGCCGCGCGCAACACGCGCAACCGCCACGACGTCACCTTGTGGGCCCGGGATGCAGAAGCGGCGTCCACCATGAATGCCGAGCGGGTCAATGCGCGCTACTTACCCGATTGCAGCTTTCCCGCTGGACTCACGGTCAGCGCAGCGCCTTTGAGTGATCTCACCCGCTCTGCGAAGGATGTGGATGCCGTGGACTTGGTCATCATCGCCACGCCCATGGCAGCCCTGCGCAGTACTTTGCAGCTGGTCGCAGATCTGGAATGCCCGGTTGCCTGGCTGTGCAAGGGCTTTGAGGCGCCTGTCGCTGGCGGCATGGGCTTGTTGGGTCACGAGGTGCAACACGCGGTAGCGCCCAGTTTGCTCGCCGGCGTTTTGAGTGGCCCCAGCTTCGCCCAGGAAGTCGCCGCCGGCATGCCCACTGCACTGGTGGCTGCGAGTGCACATGAGAGCGTGCGCCGTGCGCTGGTAGATGCTTTCCACAGCGCAGAGTTGCGTGTGTATGCCAATGATGACGTAGTGGGCGTAGAGGTGGGCGGTGCCGTCAAGAACGTGCTCGCGATCGCCACTGGCCTTTGCGACGGTTTGAACCTGGGGCTGAACGCGCGGGCTGCGTTGATCACACGGGGCTTGGCAGAGATCACCCGGCTAGGCATGGCTTTGGGGGCCAAAGCCGAAACCTTCATGGGCTTGAGTGGTTTGGGTGACTTGGTGCTGACGGCGACTGGCGACTTGTCCCGCAACCGCAAAGTCGGCCTCGCTTTGGCGCGAGGCAAAACACTGGATCAAGCCGTCGCAGAGCTCGGTCATGTGGCAGAGGGCGTCTACAGCGCTCGTACCGTCTGGCAGCGCGCAGCCAGCCTCGGGGTCGCTATGCCGATAACCCAAGGCGTGGTCGATCTTCTGGATGGAAAACTGCAGGCCCACCAGGCGGTCATGGCACTGATGGGCCGGGGGCCCGCAGCCGAGGTCTACTAAACCCCGCTGCGCAAGGCCTTACTGGGCTGCAGCCACTTTGGCGGCGATGTGGGCCATGGCTTCTTCAACCTGGTCCACCAGCACCAAGCACAGCTCGCCGGCCTGTAGTTTGTCCATGGCAGTATCAATCGCCAGGAACTCGCCGAACACTTCGGACTGCTGTTTGGTGCGCTTGGCATTTGCCAAGCCTGCGCGCAGCAGAGCCAACACCTCGCCGTCGTTGCGGCCACGCTGGCACTGGTCTTCAAACATCACCACCTCATCAAAGGCGTCGCCCAGAATTTCGGTTTGCTGGCGGATGTCCTGATCACGCCGGTCGCCGGCGCCGCTGATCACTACTGAGCGGCGGCTTGCAGGCAAGGCTTGTACGGCTTGCACCAACGCCAACATGGCGTCCGGGTTGTGGCCGTAATCAGCAATCACGGTAGCACCGCGGAACTTGAACATATTGAAACGACCAGCTGCGTTGTGGCTGTCGTTCGAAAAGTTGGCCAAGCCCTTGCGGATCACGTCCCAGTCCAATCCTAGGGACCAGGCCGCGGCCACGCTGGCCATGACGTTGTCTACTTGGAAGCCGATGGCTCCGCCCAAGGTGATGGGAATGTCTGCCAAAAGAATGGCCTGCACCATGTCACCCTTGCTGGCGATCAGGCGGTCACCCTCCACATACACCACGGCCTGGCCTTGGGCCCGATGGGTCGCCATCACTGGATTGTGTTTGTCTGCAGCAAAGAAAATGACTTCACCTTTGCACTTGGCCGCCATGGACGCGACGATGGGGTCGGCCGCATTCAGAACGGCTGCACCTTTGGCTGCGACGTTTTGAACGATCACGCGTTTGAGTACTGCGAGTTCGTTGACCGTGGTGATGTAGTTGAGTCCCAGGTGGTCGCCACTGCCCAAGTTGGTCACCACCGCTACATCGCATTTGTCGAACGCCAGGCCTTCGCGCAGGATGCCGCCGCGCGCGGTTTCCAGCACTGCGGCATCCACATCGGGGTGCAACAGGACGCTTTTGGCACTCTTGGGGCCGCTGCAGTCGCCGGTGTCAATGCAGTCACCGTTCACGTACACGCCATCTGTGTTGGTCATGCCGACCTTCAAACCGTTTTGCGTCAGCAGGTGCGAAATCAGCCGAACGGTAGTGGTTTTGCCATTGGTGCCGGTGACCGCAACGATGGGGATGCGTCCGTCCTGACCTTTTTTGAACATGCTGCTGATGATGGCTTCGCCCACAGCGCGGCCTTTGCCGAAGGAAGGCGACAAGTGCATGCGCAGACCGGGCGCCGCATTCACTTCCACGATGCCGCCGCCTTGCTCTTCCAGAGGGCGGAGGATGGTGTCGCACACCACGTCCACACCGCAAATGTCCAAGCCCACCATGTGTGCTGCGGCAATGGCCCGAGCGGCCACTTCGGGGTGCACGTCGTCAGTTACATCAGTAGCTGAACCGCCGGTGGACAGATTGGCGTTGTTGCGCAAGTTCACGCGTTGGCCCTTGGCAGGCACAGATTCGGCATTGAAGCCTTGGGTCGCCAGCGTGGCTTTGGCAATCTCGTCAAAGCGGATCTTGGTGAGCGACGTGGCATGTCCCGATCCGCGGCGCGGGTCGGAATTTACTTGAGCCACCAGCTCTGCAATCGTGTGTACGCCATCGCCGACCACCTTGGGCGGGTCACGGCGTGCTGCGGCTACCAACTTGTCGCCCACGACCAGCAAGCGGAAGTCGTTGCCTGGCATGAAGCGCTCGACCAGGATGTCGTCGCGGAATTCCTTGGCTACGGCAAATGCTTTGAGCAATTGCTCTTTGCTGGTGATGTTGACCGTGACGCCCTTGCCCTGGTTGCCGTCGTTGGGTTTCACGACCACCGGCAAACCGATTTCCTGGGCTGCGGCCCATGCGTCTTCTGCATCGACTACCGAGCGTCCACCAGGGACTGGCACGCCCGCTGCGGACAGCAATTTTTTCGTTAGCTCCTTGTCTTGCGCAATGGCTTCTGCAATCGCGCTGGTCACGTCCATCTCTGCGGCCTGTATGCGGCGTTGCTTGCTGCCCCATCCGAAGCGCACCATGCTGCCCTCGGTCATCCGGCTATAGGGAATGCCACGCGCCACTGCCGCGTCCACAATGGAGCCCGTACTGGGCCCCAAGCGTACGTCTTCATCCAATTCACGCAGCTCGTCCAACGCAGCAGGCAAGTCAAATGGGGTGTCGTTCAGCGCAGCGTTGCACAGCTTTTCCGCCAGCTCCATGGCCAAGCGGCCCACCTCTTCTTCGCTGTATTCCACGACCACTTGGTAAGTGTTTTCGTCCACGGTGGGGG
>RFQA01000166.1 GCA_009925925.1 Betaproteobacteria bacterium | reverse complement strand
TGGGAGTCAATGCGCCCTGTGATCCCGATCAGTTTGGTGAATTGGCACAGGTCCTGGACACGTTGTCGGACCAACATGGAGTTCTTTTTGTGGTGGCTGCAGGCAATTACCTGGACGCGCCGCGACGCACATGGCCACCAGATGCGGCTATGACGCAAGACCGACTTTCGACGCCGGGAGATGCCGTGCGAGCGTTGACGGTGGGCTCTATCAGTCACGCCGAAGCACCTGATACCCTGAGCAGGGCCGGTGAGCCTGCCCCATACTCGCGTCGCGGGCCTGGACCCGTGTTCACACCCAAACCAGATATAGTTCACCACGGTGGCAACGTGCACGCACCGTGGAGCGGTGGTACCACCTCAACCAACGTGCTGGCGCCCAATGGGACGACTTACGCAAGTTTCGGCACCAGTTTTGCGGCTCCATTGGCATCGGCCATGACCGCCCATGTCTGGCAGTCCTTGAACGGACACCCAAACTTGCAAGCCAATCCAGCATTGGTGAAAGCACTGATGGTCCACGCGAGCCAGCTGTCGAGCCCAGCCTATACCGGATGGGAGCGGAGATACTTTGGGGCCGGTCTGCCCCAAGATGCTTTGAGTGTGCTGTTTGACCGTGATGACAGCTTTACCTTGGTATTTGAGGCCAGCCTTATTCCAGGGGCATGGCGCTGGAGAAAATCGGACTATCCCATCCCCGCGGTACTCCGGCACGATGGAAAGCTACGCGCGGAAGTCATCATTACTGCGGCCTATGCACCACCACTCAACGCTACCTATGGTGCGGAGTATGTCCGAGCCAACTTGGAATTGGGCTTTGGTGTGGAAGATGAGAACGGCTTCAAAGGCAAGGTGCCGCTATTGGGCGAGGAAGGTACGGCAGGATACGAAGCCGAGCAGGTGGAATATGGCGGCAAATGGGCACCGGTCAAGGTGCACCGCCGTAAATTCCCGAACGGAGTGTCTGGTGACGCATGGGCACTAAACGCAAAATTGATGCTACGCGCCTTTGAGCCACCTCTGCAGGAGGCGTTGCGCGCCTACATTGTGGTCACATTGCGGGCGACAGATGGTGATACCCGGGTGCACACCCAGGGCCTTCAAGCGCTGCAGGCCAGCAACTGGGTTCGACATGCATTGCCCGTGCGTGTCCCCATTATTGTCTGAGCACCATCAAAAAATTACCTGTGGAGTAGCTCCATTTAAGGCGCCTCAAACTAAAAAGACTGGCTTCCTGTACCGGATGCAAATGCAACTGTTACGCATTACTTTATCTATTAATGGGTCGATTTAAAGCTCTTAGCAGCGACAACCCATAGAGGAAAACATTCGTTACCTGCATAGGATAAAATTCGTCCAACATAGCCGCCACGCCTCTTAACAATGCGCAACCTTGGCGGCTTTTTCTTGTCCGGACATGACTACTTGGAAAGATGGCGCCGTACGTCTGCGACCATCACGCCTGTTGCACGCACCGCGGCAACAAGTTGGGCTTCGGTGCATTTGAACTCTGCGCACCAATTTCTGTGAGCGTGACTTCGCTCAGTCGAAATGCATTCTTACGGTAGATGCTTGCGTTTGGATATCCCCCAAACGGGTGAATTTGCAGAAAACGATGCATTGATGATTCGCGCATGGTTAGCATGATGACCGACAACATTCACCCGTTTGGGGGATATGCAGACTCGCCCTGACACGTCAGACTCTGTCCCAGAATTTGAATAGCCACATAGATGGATGACTGCTGGACTGAGCCCACGCAGACCGTGGGAGTGTTTTGGTGAGACCTCTATGAAAAAAATCGTGTTATTGGCACTCCTGCTGGTGTCCAGTCTCGCATTTGCGCACTCCGGTGGGACCGACAAGGATGGCTGTCACAACGATCGAAAAGCAGGAACCCGGCACTGCCATTGAGCCTTCCTGTCGCTTGGTGGTGTGCCGTTCTGAAGGTGCCGTTGCCATCGCGCGTAAATAGCCGAAAGGGTTCGTACGTCCACGGAAAAAGTGCATAGACACTACAGGTAGTGTCTTGCAATGCACCAAAACACCATCTATAGTTTTTCGATGATTTCTCACTGAATAGTAAAACGGAGCTGTATATGGCGACCAATTCCAAGCAAACATCACCCTCTGTGGCATCCCTCGCGGGCAAGACGCTCCAAAGCGGCAATGCGTCCCAAGTGCAAAAGCAACTTGCCGCATCGGCTTTGGCTCAGGCACGTACCGGGAAGCAAACGGGTGCAGCGATTGAAGCTACTGCATCAAAGGCGTTGCGGAGCAGCTCCTCCAGTACCACAACCCAGAAGCTGGCCGGCTCGGTTGTTTCGCAGTCCAACCGCAAGCGCTGAAAGAGGAAATACCGTCCTGTGTCATTCAGCTACAACGGCTACTCTGTAGCGGACATTGAAGTTACTGGTGTTTTTGGACGTGCAGGAGTTGGCGCCTCCCTGCTGTGTTTGTCTATTGCCTTTCATGTCCCTGAAACTGCGTTGGCGGAGGTCAGGCTGCGCAATTTCCAGCTACGGATCAATGTAGAAGGCGATGCCGGCAAGGTTCCCTCGTTTCTGGGCTTTGCAGAACCTGAAGTTCCCCTGGAGCTTGCCACCAAGAACGGCCAAAATCCGAGGCGCCTGATATTTGAACTCCCGCTCGCGGAAGGCCAGTTGTTTGCACTGGAAAAAATGCGCGGTGGAGATGATCTCCATCTGAAATTGCGATTCACTGCCTTGGCAGATGGTCCGACTGGAGTCTGGCCACAGCAAGATGAGATCAGTTTTAGGCTCAATCTCAGCGAATGGGCAAAGGTCTTGAAGGAGCTACAAGGGCCTGAATACATGGTCATTGGCATTCCTTTGCCAAAAAGTACACAGGACCATGCCCTTGCGGAGGCGGTCGGTCGGATACGGCGTGCCCATGCCCACCTGGTGGATGGGCGATTTGACGCGGTGGTTTCCGAATGCCGCTTGGCCATTGAAAGCACTGGTTTGGCTGCAGGAGAGCAACCTGCGATCACTGTGGCCGCGAAGAAAATGAACGCTGCCAAACGCGAAATGACGAAGCTGGAAAGGGAGTTTGCTTTGCAAGAGGCCGTGCGGCACTACACACAGCTTGCTCATCATGTCAACGAGCGCGGGGCCGCTGAGTACTACAGTCGGGACGATGCAAACATGTTGCTGGCGATCGCAGCAGCACTTGTCTCTGCCGCATTAGCCCGCGTATCTCATCAGAACCCATAAGTCCTCCATGAATAACCAAGGCAGTTCGAACCCCAAGGACTTGTCGTCTGGAGTGGCATCGCTTATCGACATATTTTTCTTTGTATTGCTGGTGGTGCTGGGCGTAGCTGTCATGTGGGGCGTTCCTAAGATCACAGATCCTGGAGCTAAAGCCTCGTTGGCAGGTGCTCTTTTTGGCAGTTCCGCGGTTCTACTTGCCAATTGGATCAATCGCCTCAACGAACACCATAAGGCTAGATCTAGCCTCACAGAACAGCGCACCAAACTCAAAACTCTCATCGCAGCTGAGTTGGTCAACCTTGCAGTTGGACTGATTGAGACCAAGGAACTCATGGACGCCGCCGTTACAGCAATGAGCTCAGGTGGTACTGGCCCAGGATCCGTGGATATGGCTAAATGCTTTCCGCGCAATACGCCTATGACCGATAGCCTCGGCGCGTCACTCCTGATTTTGGATGGTCCTGCCATAGATGCTCTCGCCATGTTGCGCGTAAATTTGGCTGAAACTCGGAAAACGATGGAAAGCAATGCTCGAATCGTTGGATCCCACTTCGGTCTTTCTCTCTCCGCTGCCACTGTTCTGTCCCGAGCTGTGGGGCATGACATGACGGTACTGGCTGACGTCGTTGATCACATTGCGCCCAACCGGAGGTTTAAGCTGAACGACACGGGTGAACCTCAACTGCTGAATGAGTTACTTCGCCAAAAGGCAAAGGATCCATCCCAGCTGGACTGACTGGCCCACTTTTGAGATGTTGCTTTGTACAGCTTAAGGAAAACATGAAACGCGACATGGATCTGATTCGGGAATTGCTGCTGAAGCTGGAGGCGCTCCCCATTCGACAGGGCGGCGTTGTCCACCTTTCGTTGGATGAGAACGATCCGGAAGATGATTTGCGAGTTGAAGGTTTTACAACCGATCAGATCGAATACCACCTGAATCTCATTGACGAGGCTGGCTTGATCGTAGGTGCCGGCAACAGGCCCATGAGCGGCATTCTTTTCAGATCACTGTCCTGGGAGGGCCACGACTTTCTGGACTCGATCCGTGACCCGGAGGTATGGCGAAAAACAAGGAACGGTGTGAAAGAAGTTGGTGGGTTCACTTTTGAGCTTGTCAAAGATTTGGCCAAAGGCTTTGTGAAGAAGCAGATCGAAGATAAGACTGGAATTACCCTTTAGTCATTCAACACCGCCAATATCTCCCAATAACGCCGGGGTCTTTAATAACTAAAAGGCTTATATGCTATTTCTGGCTTTATCCCGGCTGACCCCCCACTTCAAACCAAACGCCGTACCGCGTCCTTGAGCAGCGCCACCACCGCATCGGTGCGAGCATTGTGGGAGCGCTGCGGCGATAGCAGTGCATGCACAGCCAGCGGGGCCATGCTCCAGCTAGGCAACACGCGCTCCAAGTTTCCCGCAGCCACGGCGGTGCGCACTTCTCCCGCAGGGCGCAGGCCAATGCCCAGACCGCTGTAAACCGCCTCCGCCTGGGCGCGCACATCGCCACATTCAAAGCGTCCGCCTACCGTAGCCTCCACAACGCGGGCGCGCGGCCCGACCAGGCGCCAACTGGTTTGCGGCCGCTGCAGCAGGGCCCGCACACATTCGTGCTGCACCAGTTCCTCCGGGCGCGAGGGGCGCTCCCGTTCTGCAAAGTAGTGGGGTGCGGCCGCCGGCACAAAGACCACCGAGCCCAGGGGGTGGCTGCGGTAGGCGGAGTCCGCCAGGTCGCCCACGCGCACGGCAACGTCAATGCCGTCTGCTGCCAAGTCCAACTCGGTGTCGCTCACGATCAACTGCACACGCAGGTCGGGGTTGCGCGACAGCAAGGCCGCCATGTCTTGCACAAAACCAAACTGCACGGTGGTGGTGCGCACGGCCACGCGCACCGTGCCGTCCAGCAAACCGGAGCGGGGGCGCAGCGATTGTTCGGCCTCTTCGGCCCCGCGCAACAGGCGCAGCGCGTGCTCGTACAGCCTGCGGCCTTCTTCCGTAGAGGCCACCCGCCGCGTGGTGCGCGACAGCAGGCGCACTTGCAGCCGTGACTCCAGCCTAGCGATCAGGCGGCTCACCGCATTGGTGGTGCTGCCCAGGGTCTGGGCAGCACCGGTGAATCCACCCGAATCCACCACCTGCACAAACACACGCAACTCCTCCAGGCTCTCCAGCAGCATTTTTATTGTCTCCAAATACGGGATAAACAGTCGCAATATTGGGGCTGTTTCCGCATTCAATCACATCGTACATTGCGCAGGCCTTGGGGCAGTATCCCCAAGCCCTTTTGCAATGAATGGAGAAACCGCTATGGATATGCCCGCACCTCGCTTCACGATAACCATGCTGATGTGGCTCAAACCCGAGGGGCCCGACGCACTCGCCACCTTCCGGCAGCAAGCCGCCCCGCTGTTTGAGACCTACGGCCTGCGGGTCGAGCGCCTGCTCAAGATCAGCGGCAAAGGGCAGATCGTTGGAGACAACCGGATGGACGTGCCCCAGCTGGCGCAGGTCATTTCGTTTCCCTCCGCCGCACAGTTCAAGGCCTATGTCAGCGACCCGCAGTACGTGGCCTTGGCACAGCAGCGCGACCTGGGCTTGCACCGCATGGTGGTTATGGCGGGTACGGCGCTGGACGTGTCCGCCATCTCCACACCCGGCCAGGGCGCTTTGGAGGACCGCCTGTATGGCCTGGGTCTGGTGCGGTTCAAGCCCGGTGGAGCGAACGGACTGGACACTTTCAACCTGCGCGCGCAGGCCCTTTTTGCGCGGCATGGCATGCATTTGGAATCCATGCTGGAGGTCAAGCAAACCCTCACGCCAGTGGGTGATGCGCAAGGCGTGGAGCCGCAGTGCATCGTGGTGTTCTTCCTGGACAACGCCGCCGCGATGAAAGCCTATGCCACCGACCCCGAGTACGCCGCGCTGGCCCCGCTGCGCGACACGGGGCTGGAAAGCTACGACTTCTTTATCGGTCGATTGGTGCTGCCATGAAGGCGACGCAGACCATTGCGCAGCACCGGGAGCGCTTGCACTACTTTGGCCCATGGGGCCAGCGCCTCGCCTACGTGGACGAAGGCCCGCGCGACGGCAAACCCATCGTGCTGCTGCACGGCATGCCCACTTCCTCCTGGCTGTACCGCAACATCATCCCGCTGCTGGCCAGTCAGGGGCTGCGCGTGATTGCACCGGACATGCTGGGCTTCGGCGCCAGCGACAAGCCAGCCGAGCAGTCGTCCTATGCGTTTGCGCTACAGGCGGAGCGCTTGGTGGCCCTAATGCAGTCGCTTGGCATTGCACGCTGGACCCAGGTGGTGCACGACCTGGGCGGCCCCTGGACCTGGGAGCTGGCGGATAGCCACCCGGAGGCGTTAAACGGCCTGGTCATCATGAACACCACCGCTTATCGCGATGGCTTTGCCCCGCCCGCCATGATGAAGATGGCCGGCGGCCCCATGGGGCGCTTCATGGCGTTCATGATGCGCAACCGCGTGACCGGGCCATCGCAAATCAAGGGTTTGCTGCGGCAGTTCACGGCCTACCCGGGCAAGATTTCGGCAGTGGTAGTGCAGGGCCACTGGCTGCCGATGCACGAGGGCACTACCCACGCCTTCCTCGCATTCGCCCGCGCTTTCCCTTGGTGGTTTGCCCAGTTTGACCGCTATGGGGCTGCGCTGCGCAGGCTGAACATTCCCGCCACCACCATCTGGGGAAAGCACGACGCGGTACTGGATGTGCACAAGCTCCCGGCCCAGTTCGCCCGCGATCTGCGCATACCGGCCGCACACCAGCACTGCGTGGATGCGGGGCATTTCCTGCAAGAAGACCAACCTGCCGAGGTAGCGCACTTATTGCTGCAGTTCATGCAGAGAGTTTAGAAGTTGGTCGATCGTCCTGATACACTTGGACGATCGACCAACTACTGGACACCCCATGCAACTACGCCCTGGAATGACTCCGCCCGGCCTCATCACCACCGACTTCCTCGGCGAGGCTGTCAACCTGGAAGCCCTGCGCGGCAAACCCGTTCTGCTCTCGTTCTACCGGTACGCCTCCTGCCCGGTCTGCAACTTCCGCATGCACGCCATCATCGAAGCCTTCCCGCAATGGTCGGAACAAGGGCTTGCCGTGGTGGCCGTATTTCAGTCGCCCAAAGAATCGATCTCCCAATACGTGGGGCGGCAGGATGCACCGTTCCCCATCGTCCCGGACCCCGAGATGACCTTGTACCGGCGCTTTGGCGTGGAGTCACGCTGGCTGGGTCTGCTGTCGCTGCGCGTCATCGCCACGGCATTGCGCGCATTCCAAAAAGGCTTCATGCCCGGCAAGGTGGACGGCCCGTTCCACCGCACCCCGGCAGATTTTCTGATTGACACGCAGGGTCGCGTTGCCATGGCGCACTATGGCAAGGAGATTGATGACCACATCCCTTTGGATACCATTGCGCAATGGCTACGCACCCAACACCCGTGATTCCCTCGCCCCTGCAGGCTGCCACCGCATCCAAAGGCACAGCCAACCGCCAGCGCATTGTGGACGCGGCATTGGACCTGTTCATGGAGCGCGGCTACGCCGAAACCTCCATCGGCGACATT
>RFQA01000165.1 GCA_009925925.1 Betaproteobacteria bacterium | reverse complement strand
CGCTGTTCCTCCGCCAGGCTGCGCAGGGTAATGGTGCGCATGTGCGCGACCACGGTGCTTTGCAATGCAGCCCAGAGGTCGCGGGTCATGTCCTGCGCACTCTGGGAGGTCTCGCGGCTGGACTCTTCCTTCTCTTCGATGGCGCCAATGATGTCGGCCACGGTGATGCTGTCGCCCCGGAAGCCCAGGGAGTAACCGCCGCCGGGGCCGCGGGTGCTCTCTACCAGGCCGTTCTGGCGCAACTTGGCAAACACCTGCTCCAGGTAAGACAGCGAAATGCGGTGCCGGAGCGCGATGTCCTGCAGAGGCACCGGCTGGCCGCTTTCGCGCAAAGCCAGGTCGATCATGGCGGTAATGGCAAAACGTCCGCGGGTACTGAGTCGCATACAAGGTCTCCTTTAGTGAACGACTGATAGACCTGAACTGTAGGCATGGTTATGCTTCGCGTAAATTCGAATTTTGTAAATTTTTAATTCGATTTTTTCGTAGTATTTCAGTTTGTATCAGCCGGAGTCCCCATGAACTTCAAGCACCTCCACTACTTTTGGGTCACCGCCAAGGCCGGCGGCATCATGCGCGCGGGCGAACAGTTGCACACCACGCCCCAGACGCTGTCGGGCCAGATCAAGCTGCTGGAAGACTGGCTGGGCCGCAAACTCTTCCAGAAAAGCGGTCGCAATTTGGAGCTGACCGAAGACGGGCGGCTGGCACTGGGCTATGCCGACCAGATCTTTACCCTGGGCGCCGAGCTGGAAAACGCGGTGCGCCTGCCGCGCGGGACCAACCGGGTGCTGGACTTCAAGGTGGGGGTGGCCGATTCGGTGACCAAGTCCCTCGCCTACCGCTTGCTGGAGCCCGCCCTGACGCTGGACGAACCGGTGCGCATGATCTGCAGCGAGGGCAAGTTCCCCGACCTGCTAGCCAAGCTGGCGCTCAACCAACTGGACCTGGTGATTGCGGATGAGCCGATGTCCAAGCGCATGAGCGTCAAGGCCTTTAACCACGAGCTGGGCAGCACGCCCATGAGCTTCTTTTGCGCACCGGCGCTGCGCAAGACCCTCAAAGGTGATTTTCCCGAGTGTCTGAACGATGCACCGGTACTCATCCAGGGCGCGCAGGCCTCGGTGCGCCAGCAGTGGGAGGGTTGGCTCAGCCGCCACCAGTTGCACCCGCGCACCATCGGCGAGTTTGACGATGGCGCGCTCATGACCGCTTTCGGCCGCAAAGGGCGCGGCGTGTTCATGGCGCCCTCAGTGATGGAGGCGGACATCGTGGAGCAATTCGGCGTGGAGGTGATAGGCCGCAGCGACGAACTGGTGGAAGAGTTTTTTGCCGTTTCGGTGGAGCGGCGCATCACCCACCCCTGCGTGGTGGCGATTACCAAAACCGCGCGGGGCCAATTGTTTGGCTGAACCTGTTCTGTCACAGCCGCGTGGACAATGCGGCCTCACTCCTTCACTGAAAGACCGCATGTACGACCTGCTCAAACTCCTGCACCTGATTGCCGCCATCGTCTGGATGGGGGGCATGACCTTCATGCTGATCGCCCTGCGCCCCGCCACCCTGGCGGTCATGGAGGCCCAGCCCCGTGCGGTGCTGATGGCAGCAGTGTGGCAGCGCTTTTTTGTGGCGGTACTCATCGCAATCGTGGTGCTACTGGCGACCGGCGGCTACATGTTCGGCGGCACCATGAAGGCCGCCCGCGAGGCCACCGGCCACGGTGTGGTGCCCTTGGGCTGGACCGTGATGACCGCACTGGGCGGGCTGATGTTTTTGATCTTCGGGCACATCTACTTTGCGGGTTTTGCCAAGTTCCGCCGTGCGGTGGCGGCCGCCCAGTGGCCGGTCGCTGCCAAAGCAGCCGGCCAGATTCACCTACTGGTGGTCACCAACTTTGTGCTCGGCTGGGCTGCGATTGCCGCGGTCAAGCTGCTGGCGTAACCCCTTTTTGACCTAGCGATGCCAGCCCGACTTCACCCCCTTACCCGGCCAAGTTTTAAGCACAGCATTCCAGATCTGCGTGGTTTAGCCATTGCACTACTAACCTGCACTGCAGCACTGGGCGCCCACGCGCAATCTGAAGGCGAGGGAAAAAGCCTGCCGCTGTGGGAGATGGGGGTGTTTGCCGGCGGAGTCACCACACCTGCCTACCCCGCATCCGTGGAGCGCAACAACCGCGGACTGGTGCTTCCGGTACTGGTGTACCGCGGCGAGATCTTCCGGGCCGAGCGCGGCAATGTAGGTGCGCGGCTGGTGCACACCGAGGACACCGAGTTCGATATCGGATTTGCGGCCTCGCTGCCGGCCAGTTCCAACGACATTGCCGCCCGTCAAGGCATGCCGGACCTCGGCACGCTGGTGGAGTTCGGCCCCCGGCTGAAGACGGTGCTGGCCCGGCCGGACGCACTTAGCGTGCTGCGCTTTGAATTGCCGCTGCGCAGCGTAATTGAGGTGCAAGGGGGCTTGCGCAGCCAAGGGCTGGCACTGGAGCCCGAACTGACATGGGAAACCCGTGTGCCGGCAAGCGCATGGCGCCTATCAACCAGTGCCAGCCTGGTGTTTGGCGATCAGCGCCTGAACCGCTATTTCTACGGCGTGCCGGCCGACATGGCCACCAGCGCACGCACCACTTATGACGCGCAAGCCGGTCTGATTGCCTCCCGGCTCACGATGAGTGCTTCCCAGGGTCTGGGCCCGGACGTTCGGGTATTCGGCTTCGTGCGGGTCGAGAGCTATGCCGGCAGCGCGAATGCTGGCAGCCCCCTTTACCTGCGCAGCACCGGTACCTCTGCAGGCTTGGGCCTGAACTGGACGCTGGGTCGCTCAGAAGCCCGGGCACGCTAATAACCAATTTTGGTGGCCGGCGCACCACCTATAGATGGTTTAGCGCATAAACAAACAACGAAGTATTCGTTGTGGTTTGTACCCCGCATCCCCAAAATCGGGTTCCACCGACTCAACGGTCGCAACTGCGTGGCCATTTCAATATTTGGAGCCGACATGAATTTCAAACAAAAAACGACGCTGGCCCTCGCCGCACTTGCGCTGACAGCTAGCAATTTGGTAGCAGCCCAGACCACGCTGCTCAATGTGTCTTACGACGTGTCGCGCGAGTTTTACAAAGACATCAACACTGCTTTCGTCGCCAGCTACAAAAAAACGACGGGCAAAGACATCAAGATCGACCAGAGCCACGCCGGTTCCAGCGCCCAAGCGCGCGCAGTGAATGACGGTCTGGACGCGGACGTGGTGACCATGAACACCACCACCGACGTGGACTTCCTGGCCGGTACCGGTGTGGTGGCCAAGGATTGGGCCAAGAAGTTCCCCAACAACGCAGCGCCCACCAGTTCCACCATGTTGTTCCTGGTGCGCAATGGCAACCCCAAGGGCATCAAGGACTGGGACGACCTGGTCAAGCCCGGCGTGCAGGTGGTTGTGGTCAACCCCAAAACCGGCGGTAATGGCCGCATGGCTTACTTGGCCGCTTGGGGCCAAGTACGCAAGAAGGGCGGCACCGACGCCCAGGCGCTGGACTTTGTCTCCAAACTGTACAAAAACGTGCCGGTGCTCGCCAAAGGCGGTCGTGACGCAACCACGATCTTCCTGCAACGCAACATCGGCGATGTGCTGATCACGTTTGAATCCGAAGTGGTATCTGTGGACCGCGAATTCGGCGCCAACAAGGTGGATGCGATCCACCCCGGCATTTCCATCGTGGCAGAGAATCCCGTGGCGGTGGTCGAGCGTACGGTCGCGAAAAAAGGTACTGCCGAGCAAGCCAAGGCCTACCTGAACTTCCTTTACACCGATGAAGGCCAGGAAATTGCAGCCCAGCACGCCTTGCGCCCCGTCAACCCCGCCATCCTGAAGAAGTACGCCAGCACCTTCAAGCCGATCACGCTGTTCCGTGCGGAAGAATTTTTCGGCTCCTTCGCCGAAGCGCAAAAAGTGCACTTCAACGACGGCGGCCAGTTCGACAAGCTCTACACCGTCAAGTAAATGACTGCTGCTGTTCTGCAGGCGCCCGCCGAAAAGCGGGCGCCCAAACGGGTGTTGCCCGGCTTCCGCCTGACACTGGGCTACACCCTGTTTTATCTGGCCTTGATTGTGCTGTTGCCGCTGTCTGCGCTGATATTCAAAACCTTCACGCTCACGGGTGAACAGTTCTGGGCAGCCGTGGCCAGCCCTCGGGTGGTGGCCTCGTACCAGCTTACCTTCGGGGCATCGTTTCTGGCGGCGCTGGTGAATGCGGTGTTCGGCCTGCTGATCGCCTGGGTGCTGGTGCGCTACCAGTTCCCCGGCAAAAAGATCATTGATGCGTTGGTCGACCTGCCATTTGCCCTGCCCACGGCAGTGGCGGGGATCTCGCTCACCGCACTGCTGGCCGGCAACGGCTGGATCGGCAGCTTACTGGAACCACATGGCATCCAACTGGCCTTTAACCGCAATGGTGTGGTGATCGCCTTGATCTTTATCGGACTGCCTTTTGTGGTGCGCACAGTGCAGCCAGTGCTGGAAGACGCAGAAAAAGAATTGGAAGAAGCCGCGACCTGCCTGGGTGCAACGCGCTGGCAAACCTTCCGGCATGTGATCTTCCCGACCATCGCCCCTGCCCTGCTCACCGGCTTTGCCATGGCCTTCGCCCGTGGTGTGGGTGAGTACGGTTCGGTCATCTTTATCGCCGGCAACATGCCCATGATTTCTGAAATTACTCCACTCATCATCATCAGCAAGCTGGAGCAGTACGACTATGCGGGCGCCACTGCAGTGGCTACCGTCATGCTGCTGGCTTCGTTTGTCATGCTGATGGTGATCAACAGCCTGCAAGCCTGGCAGCGCAAACGTGCGGGAGCCTGACCATGAGTAGCACACGCATGACCTCCGCCGGGCCGTCCCAAGGTGTGAACACCCCCTCGGGGGGCAGCGAAGTCCGCAAAGCGACAAGCGTGGGGGCGAGGAACATCCGCCGCGCCAAGGCGGGCACCACCGAACCCGCATGGGTGAAGTGGTCGCTCATCGCTGTGGCGCTGGGGTTCATTTTCTTGTTTCTGGTCTTGCCTCTGGCCGCAGTTTTCACCGAAGCTTTGCGCAAGGGGGGTGAAGAGTTTCTGCTGGCCTTGAAAGAGCCGGACGCATGGAGCGCCATCCGCCTCACCTTGCTGATCGCCGCCATAGCGGTGCCAATGAACCTAGTGTTCGGCATTGCTGCTGCTTGGTGCATTGCCAAGTACGAGTTCAAAGGCAAGGCGTTTTTGACCACCTTGGTGGACCTGCCTTTCTCGGTATCTCCCGTCGTAGCTGGCCTGATCTATGTGCTGATGTTCGGGGCGCACGGCTGGTTCGGCCCATGGCTGCAGGCGAATGACATCAAGATCGTGTTTGCCGTGCCGGGTATCGTGCTCGCCACCATCTTCGTCACCTTCCCCTTCATTGCCCGCGAGCTGATCCCGCTCATGCAGGCCCAGGGCACGGACGAAGAGCAGGCCGCCCAGGTGCTGGGCGCCAGCGGTTGGCAAACCTTCTGGCATGTGACGCTGCCCAACATCAAGTGGGGCCTGATTTATGGCGTCATCTTGTGTAACGCGCGCGCCATGGGTGAGTTCGGGGCGGTGTCGGTGGTGTCGGGGCACATCCGTGGCCAGACCAACACCATGCCGCTGCACGTCGAGATTCTGTACAACGAATACCAGTCGGTGGCCGCCTTTGCCATTGCCTCGCTGCTGGCCCTGCTGGCGCTGGTCACCCTGGTCATCAAGTCCTTTGTGGAGTGGAAGTTTGAGCGCGACCAGAAGGCCGCTGCGGACTTGCCCCCTGAAAAACCGCTGGCGCTATGAACACCCCCCGGCTTGCCCACTGCGTGTGGCCGCTTTCCCCCTTGCTGGGGGCAATGCCAGTGGCCCGGCAAAGCCGGTTCCACGGAATTCCTGGCATCGCGTGTTTTCGCGCCGATTTAGTTTTGTGAGAGAAGAACCATGAGTATTGCAATTCGCAACGTCAGCAAAGACTTCGGCACCTTCAAGGCGCTGCAGGACGTGAACCTGGACATTGAGTCTGGCGAACTCGTCGCCCTGCTCGGCCCTTCCGGCTGCGGCAAAACCACGCTGCTGCGCATCATCGCCGGCCTGGAAACGGCTGACCACGGCAACATCCTGTTCAGCGGCGAAGACACCACCGACGTGCACGTGCGCGAACGCAACGTGGGCTTTGTGTTCCAGCACTACGCCTTGTTCCGCCACATGAGCGTTTTTGACAACGTGGCTTTCGGCCTGCGCATGAAGCCGCGCGCTCTGCGCCCGTCTGAAGCCGTCATCAAACAAAAAGTGCACGACCTGCTGGGCTTGGTGCAGCTGGACTGGCTGGCCGACCGCTACCCCGCGCAACTATCGGGTGGTCAGCGCCAGCGTATTGCGCTGGCCCGCGCCTTGGCCGTAGAGCCCAAAGTGCTGCTGCTGGACGAGCCCTTTGGCGCGCTGGATGCCAAGGTGCGTAAAGAGCTGCGCCGCTGGCTGCGCCGCCTGCACGATGACTTGCATGTGACCAGTATCTTCGTGACCCACGACCAGGAAGAAGCCCTGGAGGTCGCCGACCGCGTGGTCTTGATGAACAGCGGCAAAGTCGAGCAGATCGGCTCGCCCCAGCAGGTGTGGGACCACCCCGCCAGCCCGTTTGTCTACGGCTTTTTGGGCGATGTGAACCTGTTCCACGGCCGTGCCCACGAAGGCGAAATGCTGATCGGAGAAGACCACCACGGCGTGCGCTTGGCCAGCCCTGAGCACAGTGAAGCGCAGAACGCCAAAGCCTTTGCCTATGTGCGCCCGCACGACTTGGATGTGCAGCCCTACAAGGCAGGTCAGCCGGTGAGCGGCATCGTTGCCAAGCTGGTGCGCGCCATCGTGGTCGGCCCGATTGCACGACTCGAACTGCTGCCCGAAGACCGCAGCGCGGCAGGCAGCGGCGACATCATCGAAGCCCAGATCGGCGCGCAGGAATACAAAGCGCTGGAACTCAAAGACGGCGACACCGTGGTGCTGACACCGCGCAAGGCGCGGGTGTTTACAGCTTGAGGTGAAATTAGCAGCGCGAATGCGCTATAAAAATAGGAGCTGTTAGCGCACATTCCATAAGCGCCAGCAGCTCTTTTTATTGGAACCTACAGCCCGCAGCCCCGCAAAATAAATGAGACCGCGTGCTCGGTGGCACGCACGTAGTCTTTTTCAGAGAGAGCATCCTGGTCCATCACCGCGCAGATCTGCACGTCGAAGTCGGCATAGGTTTGGGTGGCTGCCCAGATGGTGAAGAAAAGGTGCATGCCGTCCACCGGTGCGATGCGCTTGGCGTCTGCCCAGGCTTTTACGACGGCGGCCTTTTCGAGGGTGAGTTGACGCAAGTCGGTCGCCAGAAGCTCTTTGACCACCGGCGCACCATGCAGCAGTTCGTTGGCCCACACTTTAGAGCCATCAGGCCGCTGTGCAGAGAGCTCCATCTTGGCGCGTATGTATTGCTCCAACGCGGTGCGCGGGTCGGCGTCCACGGTGATGCCATGGGTGGGCACCAGCCAGTCGCTCAGAATTTGGGCCAGTACGGCGCGGTACAGAACTTCCTTGCTGCCGAAGTAGTAGTGCAGGTTGGCCTTGGGCAGTCCACTGGCCTCGGCGATGGCGGCCATGGTGGCGCCTCCGAAACCGGCGCGGGCAAACACTTTCTCGGCGGCAGACAAGATAAGGGCCTCATTCGCCCTGCGAATGAGGCCCTTGGGAGCTTCGGCAACGTGGGTCATGTCGCCGAACTATAAACGCCCCCACGCTCCGCCGCTGCGCGGGTCGCTGCCCCAC
>RFQA01000164.1 GCA_009925925.1 Betaproteobacteria bacterium | reverse complement strand
GGTTTTCTGGCGCTTGATCTTGCCCTGGCCACTACATGCATTGCAGGGGTCGGGGATGACCTTGCCGTTTCCACGGCAGGTGGGGCAAGTCTGCTGCACGCTGAAAAAGCCCTGGCGCATCTGCACGGAGCCGGCTCCGTTGCAGGTGCCACAGGTCTTGACCTGGGTGCCGGGCTTGGCACCCGTGCCTTTGCAGGTGTCGCAGTTGTCCCAGCTGGGGATGCGGATTTGGGCGTCTTTGCCGCGTGCCGCTTCTTCCAGCGTGACTTCCATGGCATAGCTCAAGTCGCTGCCACGGTAGACCTGACGTCCACCCCGTGCACCGCCGCGCTGCTGGCCGAACATGTCGCCGAAGATGTCCCCGAAAGCTTCCGCAAATCCGCCATAGCCCTCACCGCCGCCGCCACCCCGGTTGGGATCCACGCCTGCGTGGCCATACTGGTCATAGGCTGCGCGCTTCTGGGCGTCAGAGAGCATCTCGTAGGCCTCTTTGGCCTCTTTGAATTTCTCTTCAGCAGCTTTGGCGGCATCGCCCTGATTGCGGTCAGGGTGGTGCTTCATCGCCAGTTTGCGATAGGCCTTTTTGATCTCTTCTTCCGATGCGCCTTTGCTGACGCCCAGAACTTCGTAATAGTCGCGTTTGGCCATGTGTCTCTTTTGCCTGGTTACAACAGAAAAGCCGCGTTGAACCCCGATTGGCGTTCAACGCGGCATCTTTGTGCTGCGCTAGTGTGCCAGCTTAGCCTTTTTTGACTTCTTTGACTTCAGCGTCCACGACGTTGTCGTCGTCTGCTGGCTTAGAAGCATGCGCGCCGTGGTCTGCGCCAGCAGGCTGCTCGCCGCCTTCCGCGGCTTGCTTGGCTTGCATGTCAGCGTACATCTTCTCGCCCAGCTTCTGGCTGGCTGCCATCAGCGCTTCGCTCTTGGCTTTGATGGCGTCCTTGTCGTCGGACTTCAGGCTGTCTTCCACGTCCTTGATGGCCGCTTCGATCTTTTCCTTCTCGCCGGCGTCCAGCTTGTCGCCGTATTCGCCCAGGCTCTTCTTCACGCTGTGGGCGTTGGCTTCAGCTTCGTTACGGGCTTGTACCAGTTCAAGCTTCTTCTTGTCGTCAGCGGCGTTCAGCTCGGCGTCCTTCACCATTTGCTGAATTTCTTCTTCCGACAAGCCGGAGTTGGCCTTGATGGTGATCTTGTTTTCCTTGCCGGTGCCCTTGTCCTTGGCGCCCACGTGCAAGATGCCGTTGGCGTCAATGTCAAAAGACACTTCGATCTGGGGAGTGCCGCGTGCTGCGGGTGGGATGCCTTCGAGGTTGAACTCGCCGAGCATCTTGTTCACGGCTGCGATTTCGCGCTCACCCTGGAACACCTTGATGGTCACAGCAGGCTGGTTGTCTTCTGCGGTCGAGAAGGTCTGCGCGAACTTGGTCGGGATGGTGGTGTTCTTGGTGATCATCTTGGTCATGACACCGCCCAAGGTTTCGATACCCAGGGACAGGGGAGTCACGTCCAACAGCAGCACGTCCTTGCGGTCGCCAGACAACACTTGACCCTGGATGGCAGCACCCACAGCCACAGCTTCATCAGGGTTCACGTCCTTGCGTGGCTCTTTGCCAAACAATTCCTTGACCTTCTCTTGCACCTTTGGCATGCGCGTCATGCCGCCGACCAGAATCACGTCATGCACTTCAGAGGCGGACACGCCGGCGTCTTTCAGAGCGGTGCGGATAGGCGCAATGGTGCGCTCGATCAGCTCTTCCACCAGTGACTCCAGCTTGGCGCGGGTCAGCTTGATGTTCAGGTGCTTGGGGCCGGACGCATCTGCGGTGATGTAGGGCAGGTTGATGTCGGTTTGCGAGCTGCTGGAGAGTTCGATCTTGGCCTTTTCAGCGGCTTCCTTCAGGCGTTGCAGGGCCAGCACGTCCTTGGACAGGTCGACGCCTTGTTCTTTCTTGAACTCGGTGATGATGAAGTCGATCACGCGCTGGTCAAAGTCTTCACCGCCCAAGAAGGTGTCGCCATTGGTGGACAACACTTCGAACTGCTTTTCACCATCGACGTCTGCGATTTCGATGATGGACACGTCAAACGTACCGCCGCCCAAGTCGTACACGGCGATCTTGCGGTCGCCCTTTTCGTTCTTGTCCATACCGAATGCCAAGGCAGCCGCGGTAGGCTCGTTGATGATGCGCTTGACGTCCAGACCGGCAATGCGGCCAGCGTCTTTGGTGGCCTGACGCTGGGCGTCGTTGAAGTACGCAGGCACAGTGATCACGGCCTCGGTGACTTCTTCGCCGAGGTAGTCTTCGGCGGTCTTCTTCATCTTGCGCAGCACGTCAGCGCTGACCTGCTGGGGCGCCAGCTTGTTGCCACGCACTTCCACCCATGCGTCGCCGTTATCGGCAGCGGCAATGGTGTAAGGCATCAGGTCGATGTCTTTCTGGACCTCTTTTTCAGTGAACTTGCGGCCGATCAGGCGCTTCACCGCGTACAGGGTATTTTTGGGGTTGGTCACGGCCTGGCGCTTGGCGGATGCGCCCACCAATACTTCACCGTCTTCCTGATACGCAATGATGGACGGGGTGGTGCGTGCGCCTTCGGCGTTTTCGATCACTTTGGGCGTGTTGCCTTCCATCACAGCGACGCAGCTGTTGGTGGTTCCCAAGTCAATGCCGATGATTCTTCCCATGGTGTACTCCTAAAACTCTAAAAATTCAGATGTGGATAAGGTGTGGGCTACTCAAAACGTTTCAAGTGCCCACAAGCTCAAAAAATACGATCAATCCGGTCAGCTGGTTGTGCGCTGTCGCACTTACTTGGGTGCAGACACGGTGACCAAGGCCGGGCGCAACACGCGGTCGGCAATGGAATAGCCTTTTTGCAGCACATTGACCACGGTGTTGGCTTCCTGCTCAGAGGGCACCACGCTGATAGCCTGGTGCTGATGCGGGTCGAACTTGGTGCCGGCAGCTGGTGCAATGGCGATCACTTTGTTGCGCTCAAGAGCCGCGACCAATTGGCGCAGGGTGGCTTGGGCGCCTTCGCGGATCTGCTCGGGGGAGGCGTCTTTGATTACCAGACCGGCTTCCAGGCTGTCAGCCACGGGCAGCATGCTCTCTGCAAAGCTCTCCACGGCGAACTTGCGGGCTTTGGAGATTTCGTCCTCTGCGCGGCGGCGGGCGTTTTCGGCTTCGGCTTTGGCGCGCAAGAACTGGTCGGCCAGTTCGGCACTCTTGGCTTTCAGGGTAGCCAGCTCGGCCTGCGCTGCGGTCAGCGCGTCGACTTCGTTGGCAGCCGCAGCTGCCAGAACTTCTTCAGGGCTTTGGGGGGCTTCTGTGGCCGGGGTGCTGGGGGTGCTTGGGGTATCTGACATACGGTTCAATCCGGTTGAATGCGATTGCGCCCTAAATGGCGACGCATAACCATGTTTTCAAGGGGGTCTAACCGGATATCTTTGCAATATCCGGCCAAAGTCACAGTTGCAGGCTTGAAGTGGCTGGATTAACCGCGAACGCCCAACAACTCCACGTCGAATTTCAGGGTGGCATTGGGAGGGATCACGCCACCAGCGCCCCGGGAGCCGTAGCCCAATGCTGCGGGGATGATCAGGGTGCGGGCACCGCCGACCTTCATGCCGGCCACGCCTTCGTCCCAACCGCGGATCACCATGCCAGCGCCCAGGTGGAACACGAACGGATCGTTGCGGTCTTTGCTGGAGTCGAACTTGGCACCTTGAACGCCATCGTTGTACAGCCAACCGGTGTAGTGCACGGTCACGCTTTGGCCTTTTTTGGCTTCGTCGCCGGTGCCTTCAATCGTGTCTTCAAACTGGAGTCCGCTGGCAGTAGTAGGCATATTCATATCCTTTTGCTATAAAAACAGGAGCTGGCCGCGCACGCGCAATGGGCGCTAGCGGCCGGAAAAACCCTAAATTATGCCCCACCCAAAAAAAAGACAGGCATAGCCTGTCCGGTGGTGCACAGGCCGCGATGCGGCCGGGCGGGGTTTATTTGGTCTTTTTGGCTTGTGCGGTCGACCACTTCACGGCAAACGCCTGCAGGTCGCCCAAACGCTTGAGCAAGTCAGCGCCGGCAGCGGTGACCACGTAGCCATCGGAGCCGTGGGTGAGGAGGCCTGCTTCGCGCAGTTCCTTGATACGGGTGTTCAGGGTGTTGGGGGTGATGCCGCCCACGCTGTCCTGCAAAAGGCGGAAGGTCTGGGCATGGCCGTCACGCAAGGCCCACAAAACGCGTATCGCATAACGGGATTCCAGCAATTCCAACAGTTGTCCCACTGCGACCGTTTCTTTTGCACTCATTACCTTGCCCTTTGTTGTTGGTACTTTGTTTGGTTCCGGCGGTTCGGCGGCGTCGGGCCACCAAATCGAAATCGAGGAGAAACTATAGCGCAGTTTTTCAGCTGCTACAAGTTTCATAGCTGTTAACGCATGTAAACAGGGCGTCACCCCTACAAATTGCCGAAGTGGCGTTTATGTCGTGTCTGTACTTGTCACTCATCGACTCGGGTGCTATGGTTGCCGGTTAGCATCGCGTGATCGACTTTTCCGGAGGCAGCCGCACCATGACTTTCAACTTTGAACAGGTTCACAACTACTACGAGCGGCTGGTGTTTGAAGAGGTGGTGCAGCGTGCAGCCCAGTACCCGGAGTTCACCAATGACATGCTGGCCGACGTGTCTTGTGTTGCCTTGAACCGACTACCGGCCCGCTATGTCCGTCACGATGTGGACATGATGTTCTACCTGACCGAGCAGGAGCGCCAGGCGATCGAGCTGTCCCTCGAAGAAGTGCTTTCTTTTGCGTTTCGCTTCGTGGGCGAGCGCAGCGCCAAGACGGCAAGCGAGGCGTAAATCCCGCGGGCAAGGCTGGCGCCTTGCCTTCATCCTAGAAAGTCGCCAGCACTTTTTGCAGCAGCGCAGGGCTCACCGAGGGCAACTGGCCGAACCAAGCCTCAAAGGCTGGGCGTGCCTGGTGCAAAAGCATCCCCAGGCCATTCACCGTGGGGTTGCCTCTGGCTGCAGCGGCTGCCAGCAGCGGGGTCTCCAGCGGCACATACACAATGTCGGACACGAGCGCAGACACGGGCAAAGCGTCCAAACGCAGGTCCAGCGCCGGTTGACCATGCATGCCCTGGTTGGTGGTGTTCACCAACAGGGCTGTACCTGCCAAAGCATCGTGTCGTTCAGACCACGGTACCGCTTTCACGCGGGGGCCGAACTCTTGTGCCATGTCCACGGCTTTGTGGTCGCTGCGGTTGGTCAGGCGAATGTCCGGCACAGCTTCATCCAGCAGGCCGACGATCACGGCGCGTGCAGCACCACCGGCGCCCACCACGCAAGCGGGCCCATCAGCCGGCTTCCAACTGCTGCCGGCCTCGTACAGACTCTGGATAAAGCCAAACGCGTCGGTGTTACGCCCGCTCAAGCTGCCGTCCGCGTTCACCACGATGGTGTTTACCGCTCCGATGCGCTGCCCCAAAGCATCCACGTGGTCGACGATGTTCATCGCGTCCACTTTGTGGGGGATGGTCAGGTTGCATCCTGAAATCCCGAGAACGGGCAGGGCGCGCAGGGCTTGCTCCAGCTTCTCGGGTTGCACGGGCAGGAGCACGTAGGCACCGCGCAGGCCGTGTTCAGCGATCCAGTGGTTGTGAATGACGGGTGAGCGGGAGTGGGCCACAGGCCAGCCCATGACACCGGCAAGCCGGTACGGTTGATCGTTAGCCATAACAGGTCGGATAAACGGGAAGTGAAATCGGTACTATCAAAAAAATAGCGCCCCGCGCACATCGCATGTGGGCTGGGGCGCTATTGCGTAGAGAAATTTCCCGTAGGGCCGCCCCAAGGGAAATCAACCCCCTTGGGGGGCAGCGACCCACGCAGTGGCGGAGCGTGGGGGCCACATTACAGCGTATCGGTGAAGCTGCGCAGCTTGTCCGAACGGCTGGGGTGCTTGAGCTTGCGCAGTGCCTTGGCTTCGATCTGGCGGATGCGCTCGCGGGTCACGTCGAACTGCTTGCCCACTTCTTCCAGGGTGTGGTCGGATGTCATTTCGATACCGAAACGCATGCGCAGCACTTTGGCTTCACGCGGGGTGAGACTGTCCAGAATGTCCTTGACCACATCGCGCAGGCCGGCTTGCATCGCAGCTTCCATAGGCGCGGTGTTGGCGCTGTCTTCGATGAAGTCGCCCAAGTGGCTGTCGTCGTCGTCACCGATCGGCGTTTCCATGGAAATCGGCTCTTTGGCGATCTTCATGATCTTGCGAATCTTGTCTTCCGGGATCTCCATCTTCTCAGCCAAGACAGACGCATCGGGTTCGAAACCGAACTCCTGCAAGTGCTGGCGACTGATGCGGTTCATCTTGTTGATGGTTTCGATCATGTGCACCGGAATACGGATGGTGCGCGCCTGGTCCGCAATAGAGCGGGTGATGGCCTGACGGATCCACCAAGTGGCATAAGTCGAGAACTTGTAGCCGCGGCGGTATTCGAACTTGTCCACTGCCTTCATCAAACCGATGTTGCCTTCCTGGATCAAGTCCAGGAACTGCAGACCGCGGTTGGTGTACTTCTTGGCAATCGAAATCACCAAACGCAAGTTGGCCTCGATCATTTCCTTCTTGGCTGCGCGGGAAGCGTATTCGCCTTCGTTCATGCGCTTGTTGATGTCTTTGAGCTGATCCAAAGGCACCACCACCTGCGCCTGTAGGTCGATCAGCTTTTGCTGCAGGTCCTGCACCGGCGGAATGTTGCGGCCCATGACGGCTGCCCAAGACTTGCCGGACGCTGCCTGCTTCTCGATCCACTTCAGGTTCAAGAGGTTGGATGCCACCTTGTTGCCGGCCTTGTCGCGGCCGCTGAAGTCGGCAATGAAGTTTTCCTGCGGGTAACCGCACTTGTCCACGATGATGCGGCGCAGTTCACGTTCTTTCTTACGCACGTCATCCACCTGGGCGCGCACCATGTCGCACAGCTTTTCAATCGCCTTGGCGGTGAAGCGGATGGTCATCAGCTCGTCGCTCAGGGCCTTTTGTGCTTTCACGTACGCGGGAGTGCCGTAGCCTTCCTTGTCGTAAACCTTGTGCACCTTCTCGAAGAGCTCGCGCATCTTGTCGAAGCGCTCGAGCGCCTGCTTCTTCAGCTCTTCCAGTTTCTTGGTCAGCGCCTTGGAGCCGCCCTTGCCGTCGTCATCGTCGGCTTCGTCGAATTCGTCGAAGTCTTCTTCGGCCACATAGTCGTCGGCCTCATTCGGGTTGGAGAAGCCGTCCACGATGGTGGTGATAACGACCTTGCCTTCACGGATTTCCTCGCCCAGGCGCAGGATTTCGGCGATGGTGGCGGGCGATGCGGAGATCGCCTCCATCATGTCCATCAAGCCGCCTTCGATGCGCTTGGCAATTTCGATTTCGCCTTCGCGGGTCAGCAGTTCTACAGTCCCCATTTCGCGCATGTACATGCGCACGGGGTCGGTGGTGCGGCCGAATTCCGAGTCCACGGTGGACAGGGCAGCTTCAGCTTCTTCTTCCGCTTCTTCCACCGTTGCGGCGGTGGAGACGTTGTTGTTCAGCAGCAGGGTTTCCGCATCCGGGGTCTGCTCGTACACCGCCACGCCCATGTCGTTCAACATGGAGATCACGACTTCCAGGGTTTCGGCATCCACCAACTTGTCGGGCAAGTGGTCAGAGATTTCGCCGTGGGTCAGGTAGCCACGGGTCTTGCCCAGGGTAATCAGGGCCTTCAGGCGCGCGCGGCGCTTGGCCATGTCTTCTTCGGACAAGACGGTCTCGTCCAGACCGAATTCCTTCATCAAGGCGCGCTCTTTCGCCTTGCTGATCTTCATCCGCAGGGGCTTGACCTTTTCGCCGGGCGC
>RFQA01000163.1 GCA_009925925.1 Betaproteobacteria bacterium | reverse complement strand
GTGTGGACGGCTACAAGAGCATGGCCGGTCGCGGGGCAACTGTCGCAACCATTGGCAACACCAAAATCACACAAGAGGAGTGGGACTTTGCCCACAAAAACGAGGTGGATCGCCTGCGTACCTCGGTGCCAAATCTGGATCCCAAGTTGCTGGACTCTGCGGAAGCACGCTACACCACGTTGGAGCGCTTGGTTCGTGAAAAGGTCATGGCAGAGGCTGTGCAAAGCGCCCACATGACGACCAGCAACGCCCGATTGGCGCGCGAGCTGCAGCAAAACCCCACCATCGCCAGTTTGCGCAAACCCGACGGCACCTTGGACATGGAGCGGTATCGCCAATTGGCTGCGAGCCAAGGCCTGACCCCGGAAGGTTTTGAGGCCCGTGTACGCCGTGATCTGTCCTTGATGCAGGTGGAGTCCGCAGTGACGGGTACTGCGTTTTCGCCCAAAGCACTCTCAGACTTGGCTTTGAACGCATTTTTTGAACGCCGTGAAGTACAGGTACTGCGTTTCAGTCCTGCGGATTACGCCAGCAAAATCAATCCGTCAGATGCCGATATCGATGCTTACTTTCAGGCGAACTCGGCCTTGTTCCAGTCCACTGAACTTGTCAATGTGGAATACGTGGTGCTGGACTTGGAAGCCGTCAAAAAGACAGTGACCGTGAATGAAGCCGACCTCAAGTCGTACTTTGAGCAAAATGCCAGCCGCTTGAGTGCCAAGGAAGAGCGTCGTGCGAGCCACATTTTGATCAATGCTCCCAAGGACATGCCGGCCGCTGAGCGCGCCAAGGCCAAAGAGCGTGCGACAGCTTTGCTGGCGCAAGTGCGCAAGGCGCCGGATTCATTTGCCGAGGTGGCCAAAAAGAACTCTCAAGACGCCGGATCCGCGCCTCGCGGTGGAGACCTCGATTTCTTCGGCCGTGGCGCGATGGTGAAGCCTTTCGAAGATGCGGCGTTCTCCATGAAGAAAGGCGAAATCAGCGACTTGGTGGAGTCCGATTTCGGTTTCCACATCATCAAGCTGGCAGATGTGAAGGGTGCAAAGCAGCCCACGTTCGAAGAGGCCCGCGTCAGCCTGGAGCCCGAATTGCGCGCTCAATTGGCTCAGCGAAAGTTTGCCGAAGTGGCAGAGGCATTCACCAATGGCGTGTACGAGCAATCCGACAGCCTGAAGCCTGTTGCTGATCGCTTGAAGCTGGAAGTCAAAACAGCCACCAATGTGCAGCGCCAGCCCCTGCCCGGCGCAGCCGGCCCCTTGGCGAACCCCAAGTTGTTGGAAGCCATTTTTAGTACCGATTCCCTGGAGAAGAAGCGCAATACCGAAGCGCTGGAGCTGGGCGCAAATCAGTTGGTTTCAGCCCGTGTGGTGGCTTACAGCCCGGCGCGTCCCTTGGCGCTCAATGAGGTAAAGGCCCAAGTCCGTGAACGTTTGGTGGCAAGCCGCGCTCTGGAGCAGGCCAAAAAAGAAGGCACCGAGAAGCTCGCCGCTTTGCAAGCCAATCCCTCTGCTGTGACCATGCCCGCCGCTGTCACGGTGTCCCGCGACGCCGCGCAAGGTCTGGCAGGTGCTGTGGTGGATGCTGCATTGAAGGTCAATCCCGCCAAGCTGCCCGGCTTTACGGGTACGGATGTGGGCGGCCAAGGCTATGTGGTGGTGCGTGTCAACAAGGTGTTGCCGCGCAATGCTGTGGAAGAAGCCAAAGGCAAGCAGGAGCAAGCGCAGTATGCGCAGTGGGTTGCCGCGTCGGAAAGCAGCGCCTACTATGAAAGTTTGAAGCAGCGCTTCAAGGTGCAAATCAAGGTTCCGGCGCCTGGGGCTGCCAAAACAGCCCAGAATTGATCCGAGGACTGAAATTCGGGTTATAATTTTAGTCTACGGTGGCTGTAGCTCAGTTGGTAGAGTCCAGGATTGTGATTCCTGTTGTCGTGGGTTCGAGCCCCATCAGCCACCCCAAAACATAAAAAATGCCCGCGCAAGCGGGCATTTTTTCGTCTGTACTTTGTTCGATCGCTAGGTGGCATCGTTTATCAGCACCAACTTTCCCATCACTTGGCGCGAACCCATGTGGGCGTAGGCGGCCTTCAACTCGGACATGGGCATGGTGCGGTCGATGGCAGGTTTGATTTTTCCTTGTCCATACCACTGCGCCAATTCTTTCATCATGGCCGTATTGGCCTGTGGCTCGCGTTTGGCGAACTCGCCCCAAAACACGCCCACGATGGACGCGCCCTTGAGCAGGGCTAGGTTAAAGGGCAATGCAGGAATCGGCCCTGAGGCAAAGCCCACCACCAGATAGCGGCCGCGCCACGCAATGGAGCGGAAAGCCTGTTCGGTGATGTCACCCCCCACAGGGTCGTAAATGACGTCCGGCCCTTTTCCTCCAGTGAGTTCTTTCAGTCTGTCCCGCAGATTTTCTGTGCTGTAGTTGATGGTGGCATCTGCACCCAACGAGGTGCACAGCGCGCACTTCTCGGCGCTGGATGCCGCCGCGATCACGCGGGCACCCATGGCCTTGGCGATCTGGATGGCAGAAGTGCCCACGCCGCCTGCTGCACCCAGCACCAACACGGTTTCGCCGGCGCGCAGCTGCGCGCGGTCTACCAGCGCGTGGTAGGACGTGGCATAAATCATGATGAAGGCCGCAGCATCCACCATCGGGAATCCTGTAGGGAGAGGCATGCACAGTGCCGCCGGGGCGAGAGTATGGGTGCCGAAGCCTCCGGTGCCACTGAGGCACGCCACCGCTTGGCCGATCTGCAGGTGCTTCACGCCTTCGCCGAGCGCTGCCACCGTCCCCGCATACTCGGCTCCGGGCACAAAGGGCAAAGGTGGTTTGATCTGGTACTTGTTTTGGACGATGAGAATGTCCGGGAAGTTCAGGCTCGCTGCCTTGATCTCTATGAGTACCTCGTCCGCTTTGGGCGTGGGGGTGGGTAATTCTTTCCAGTTCAGGGCATCTACGCCGGTGGGGTCTTCACATAGCCAGGCATGCATGGTGCTTCTCCAAATGAGTGTTTCCAAATCATAGGACTGAAGGTCAGCCCAGGGGGTGATGGAATGTCCCGACGGCGACCTCGCACCAGGCAGGCACCTACAATGCCTCAACACTCTTTTTTGCTATGAAAATTCTCATTTCCAACGACGACGGTTACCAGGCGGCAGGCATCGTGGCTCTGTACGAAGCACTCAAAGACATCGCAGAAGTCGAAGTCATTGCCCCAGAGCAAAACAACAGTGCTAAATCGAATGCACTGACCTTGCATTCCCCCTTGTACGTGCACCGTGCGTCCAATGGATTCCGCTACGTCAATGGCACTCCCGCCGACTGTGTGCACATTGCGCTGACGGGCTTGTTGGATTACCGCCCCGACCTGGTGGTCTCCGGGATCAACAATGGCGCGAATATGGGCGACGACACCATTTATTCCGGCACCGTGGGCGCAGCCATGGAGGGCTTTTTGTTCGGGATTCCTGCCATCGCTTTTTCGCAGGTTGAGCGTGATTGGGTGCACTTGCAGTCCGCCGCACTCAAGGCGCGCGAGATGGTGTTGGCCATGCACCAGCAGCAGATGATCACCACGGCGCCCTGGTTGCTCAACGTCAACATTCCCAACCTGCCATTCGAACAAATCGGTAGTACGCGCCTTTGCCGCTTGGGCAAACGCCACGCCGCTGAAAAAGTCATCAAGCAACAAAGCCCTCGCGGTGAAACCATGTTCTGGATCGGTGCGGCCGGCCCGGTGATGGATGACGCCGAAGGCACCGACTTCCATGCCACAGCACAGGGCCATGTAGCGGTTACACCCCTCAAGGTAGATTTAACTGACCACGCCAACCTCGGCTACTGGGCCCAAACCGTCAGCCGTTTCTCCGCAGCGCCTGTATGAAGGAAAGGCCTT
The DNA here is from genome assembly GCA_009925925.1 of Betaproteobacteria bacterium. Classification (GTDB taxonomy): domain Bacteria; phylum Pseudomonadota; class Gammaproteobacteria; order Burkholderiales; family Burkholderiaceae_C; genus Allorhodoferax. Next base: position 4,019 of record RFQA01000163.1, on the reverse strand, counting down.
CCTTTCCGGCGCGCCTGAATAGCACATTGGCCAAAAACCGCCCGAGTGCCGGAGGGGGCATAGCACCTTCGGCGCCCAAACTGGTGCCGATAGCCAAAGCGACCGTCATCGCATCCATGGTTGCCAAGTCCAAACCGGTCCCCAAAGCCATTCCGGTGCCGCAAGGGCTGGGTATGGACTCAGTGGCCGTGCGTCAGCGTATGGTGCAAAAGTTGGCTGGGCAGGGTGTGACGGACCCCTTGGTGCTCACTGCCATGGGGACGATAGAGCGGCATCGTTTTGTGGACAGCGCCCTGGTCAATCAAGCGTATGAAGACACCAGTTTGCCCATCGGTCTGGGGCAGACAATCTCCAAGCCCGGCGTGGTGTCCCGCATGATTGAGCTGATGCGCAATGGCGCTACAGGCCGCATGGGTCGGGTGCTGGAAATCGGCACCGGCTGCGGCTACCAGGCTGCGGTGCTTAGCTGTGTCGCCACCGAGGTGTACAGCATCGAGCGGCTCAAGGGCCTGCACGACAAGGCACGCGACAACCTGCGCCATTTGCGTTTGCCCAACCTGCACCTCTTATTCGGTGATGGCATGGTGGGCTACGCCCAGGGCGGTCCCTATGCGGGCATCATTTCCGCTGCGGGCGGCGATGCTTTGCCTCAAGCCTGGATCGACCAATTGGCGGTGGGTGGCCGTCTGGTGGCGCCGATGGTGCACGGGGGCGGACAAGCATTGCTGGTCGTCGACAAGACGCCACAAGGCCTGCGCCAGAGCATTCTGGAGGCGGTGCACTTTGTGCCCCTAAAATCGGGCGTTGCCTGAAGGGAAAAATCAATATGGTGGGTTCGCGTAGTTTCTGGGTAGGTGCCTTGGGCACCGCGGTGCTGGTGTTGGCCGGATGTGGTTCCAAGCCGATCACCCGTGCGCCGGTGGAAGACCGCTCCAACCAGGCGCCTCAGCAAAGCGTGAGCACTGACCCGCGCACCCAAGCCGTGAAGCAACCCCCGGGCTTTGAGAACGCCGGCAAGCCCGGCTACTACACCGTCAAGCCCGGTGACACCCTGATTCGCATCGGCTTGGAAAGCGGGCAGAGCCACAAGGACATCAGCCGATGGAACGCGCTGGAGAATCCTAACAAGATTGAAGTCGGCCAGGTGTTGCGCATCGTGCCGCCGGTCGCAAACGAAACTGTCAGTGCCAAACCAGTGGTCGCTGCTACCAGCACTACCACTGCATTGCCTCCGGCCAGCAACCCCACTCCTGCGGCAAGCACTGCTGCCAGTGCTCCGTCCAAGGCGGCGTCTGCACCGGCCAGCGCACCCGCTGCGGCCTCCGCGCCCGTTGCGGCCAGCGGTGGCGATGACACCGTGGCCTGGATGTGGCCCGGCAACGGCGCCGTTCTGACCGGCTTTGATGAAGTCAAGAACAAAGGTGTGGATATTGCGGGTAACGCCGGCGACCCGGTGCTGGCTGCCGCGGAAGGTAAAGTGGTCTATGCGGGCTCCGGCTTGCGGGGTTATGGCAACCTGATCATCCTGAAGCACAACAACACCTACCTCACGGCCTACGCCCACAACCAGACCCTGCTGGTCAAAGAAGACCAGACCGTGAAGCGGGGGCAGAAAATCGCCGAGATGGGCAACAGCGATGCCGACCGCGTCAAGCTGCACTTTGAAGTGCGCAAGCAGGGCAAGCCGGTGGACCCCACCAAATACCTGCCAGCCCGGTAGCACACCATGGCCCCTAACCCCGCCCTTGCCGATGATGACGACAGTGTCAACGGTGAGGGTGTGGAGCAGGATCTGGAGCCAAATAACCCCCTGGCGCCCGAACCTTCTGCGCGGATAGCTCCTGATTTCATAGCAAAAGAAGCGCTGACCCCGGAGGAAGACCCGTCCATCCTCGAGCAGGGTCCTGATGCTTTGTCGGTGTACCTGCGCGGGGTGCGCCGGACTCCGCTGTTTACCCCCGAGCAGGAGTTTGAAGTCGCGACCAGCGCGCGTGCGGGCGACTTCGCCGCCCGCCAAAGCATGATCGAGCACAACCTGCGTCTGGTGGTCAGCATCGCCAAGGGGTACGCAGGGCGGGGCGTTCCGATGTCCGACCTGATTGAAGAGGGCAACCTTGGGCTCATGCACGCCATCGACAAGTTTGAGCCCGAGCGCGGGTTTCGCTTTTCCACCTACGCCACCTGGTGGATACGCCAATCAGTAGACCGCGCGCTCATGTACCAGGGCCGCGCCGTGCGCTTGCCGGTGAATGTGGTGCGCGAGGTGCAGCAGGTGCTTCGCGCGCGCCGCCTGCTGGAAAACGATGCGGTTCTTTTGGCGCAGCGGCCCGAAGGCATACGGGTGGAAGACATTGCCGCACTGCTTGGGCGGGATGCGGTCGATGTGACCGACCTGCTGGCCATGGCGGAGGCGCCGCGTTCGCTGGATGCTAGAAGCGATGTGGCTGGGGATGACCATTCTTTGGGCGACAACCTGGCAGATACCCTGGCTGCCGCCCCGGACAGCACAGCGCTGGCCCATGAGGTGGACGCCTTGTTGGAACAGTGGATCGCCACCCTGAACCCGCGTGAGCAAGAGGTGCTGGAAGCCCGTTTCGGCCTGCATGATCGCGATCCGGAGACCCTGGAGACGCTGAGTGAGCGGCTCGGATTGACCCGTGAACGTGTGCGCCAGATCCAAAACGAGGCGCTGTTCAAACTCAAGCGCTATCTGGCGCGGCGCGGGATCAAGCGGGAGTTTCTGATCTGAGTGCGCCTGACCTGAGACAATTCAGGGATGACAGACGACCACAACAACGACATGCTTCCTCCGACGCCGCTGCCCGAAGGCTGGCTGGCTGTGAAATCCCTCGATCTCGAAGCCCAGGGCGTGGCCCACCGCCCCGATGGCAAAGTGGTATTCATTGAAGGCGCTTTGCCCTTTGAGGTGGTGAGCGCGCAAATGCACCGCAGCAAAGCCAGTTTCGAGAAAGGCACGCTCACCGAGATCCACACCGAATCTTCCCAACGGGTGCAGCCTGCCTGCCCGCATTTCGGCCTGCATGAAGGCGCCTGCGGCGGCTGCAAGATGCAGCATTTGCATGTGGGGGCTCAGGTGGCCGTCAAACAGCGCGTGCTGGAAGACAACCTCTGGCACATCGGCAAGCTTAAGCCGGACAACGTGGTGCGCCCCATCGAAGGCCCGGCCTGGGGCTACCGCTACCGCTCACGCCTGTCGGTGCGCTTTGTGCGCAAAAAGGGGGCGGTGTTGATCGGTTTCCACGAACGCAAGAGCCGCTTTGTGGCTGACATGAAGGTCTGCCCCGTGCTGGCGCCCCGCGTGAGTGCCATGCTGCTACCGCTGCGCCAGTTGATTGCGTCCATGGATGCAGTGGAAACGATTCCCCAGCTCGAACTTGCCATGGGTGACATGGGCACCAGCCAAGACAGCGAGGCCGGCGTCATCGCCCTCGTGATGCGCCACATGGAGCCCCTGTCCGAGGCCGACAAGGGCCGCTTGCGCGCCTTTGCCGCCACCCAGCCGGGCTTGCAATGGTGGTTGCAGCCCAAAGGGCCGGAGACCATCCACCGCCTGGAAGAGCTGCCCGGCCATGAAACCGGCGATCTGGCCTACACCTTGCCGGATTACGGCATCACCATGCCGTTCCGCCCCACGGACTTCACCCAGGTGAACCCGCACATCAACCGGGTGCTGGTGTCCCGCGCGCTGGGGCTGCTGCAGGTGCAAAAGACCGAACGGGTGATTGACTGGTTCTGTGGGCTGGGCAACTTCACCCTGCCGCTGGCCACGCAGGCGCGCGAAGTGCTGGGCGTGGAGGGCGCGGAGTCGCTGGTAGCCCGCTCGCGTGAGAATCTGGTCTTTAATTCAAAGCAAAAACAGGCTCTAGCGCCCGATGCGCCTGCGCTGGCAGCTACCAAATTCGTAGCGCGCAACCTTTTTGAGATGACGCCGGAGTTACTGATCGCTGATGGTACTGCCGACAAGTGGCTGATCGACCCGCCTCGCGAAGGCGGGTCGA
>RFQA01000162.1 GCA_009925925.1 Betaproteobacteria bacterium | reverse complement strand
CCGGCATCCGCAGCTGCGCCTGCCGTCGCGAACAAGCCAGCGGCCTCCGCGAGTGCCGTGACTCCCGTACGCCCTGCTCCAACCGCCGCAGCTTCTGCCTCGGCCCCGACGCCAGCCAAGTCCTCCGGTGAAAAAGCTGCCCCCAAACCATCCGGGCCGACACCGGTGGCTTTGCGCTCTGCCGCTGCGGAGTCTGCCGCGCGCGAGGTGGCTGCATCCCTGGGACAGTCAGCTCCAGTGGCACCAGCCACACCACGCCCTGCCGTGATCGCGCCTGCAGAAACGCCGGCTGCGGGTCGCTTCGTCGTGAATGTGGGGCTTTTTGGCGATGCCAACAACGCACGCAATGCGCTGGTCAAACTCATGGATGCGGAGCTGCCGGTGGTGAGCAAAGAGATCCGATTCCCCAAAGGCAACCGCACCCGCGTCCAGGTGGGTCCGTTTGATACTTTGGCCGAGGCCGACGCCGCGGCCGACAAGGTGCGCGCTTTGGAGCTGGAAGCCCGCGTCGCCCCCCTGCCCTGAACTCACAGGCAGAGTCCCGGACTTTCAGAAACCGGCAGGGCCTGTGAACTGCTCATGCAGAGCGTCCGACCAGTGCTCGATCTCTTCGTCGCTGACGTGCAGGAAGGCCAGACACTCCGCACCATGCAGCTCCCACTCGCGGTTTTCCCGGGACCCTTCATGCAGGGCGACCAGATGTTCCGCGAGCAAGGCCATGGCAACGAGGGTACGGACCGTGGATGGAATGTTGTCGTCTTTGAGCACCGTGAAGTCGTGGTGCAGTCGCACGGCGTGGGCCACATCGGGAGAGAGGCGCCAAGTCTTGGCGACGATAGCCCCCACCACCGCATGGTCTGTACGGTGCGCTTCGTTCTCCACCTCGGTTCCGGTTTTTTCCGTCTGCGCCAGGGCATGGGCAAGCGTAGCCTCGTAGCCCTTGATGCCTTGCAGCATCACCGGTATGCCCACATTGCAAAACAACCCACAGGTGTGGGCGACGTCAGCATTCACGCCATACATCTGCCTCGCGATGTACCCCATGGCATAGGCCCGCCGGGTCGACGTTTCCCAAAAGTGTTCGAGCAAGGGCGACTTGACCCGTATGGTTTCGCGCAACAGAAAGCCCGTGAGGATGGACACCGTCTGCGAAATCCCTAAAAGCGCCACTGCTTCGGCCACAGTGGCGGCCGGGCGGGAACGGGCATAAATGGGGCTGTTGGCCACCTTGATGAGCGCTGCCGCCATGGCCACATCGCGCGAAGCGATGCGGGCAATCGTGGCGGGCTCCGGGTCTTCACGGTTCACCTCGACCCGCAGGTCGGACAACAGCGCCGGGCAGGGCTGGATGACGATGTCCTTCAGGGGCCCTTCGGCCCGCGCTGTCTCAATCTCGCGGTCAATATCGGCTACGCGCATAGGTGCTCCTTGGTCTGAACATTATGCTCAGGACACCCCATAAAAAACGGCCCTCGCGGGCCGTTTTTTCTATGGGTTTGTCCTATTGCTTCAGGTCACTGGAACCAGAAACTCGCGGCTGATATGCGCGCCGAGGTCGTTGACCCGGTCCAGGAACTGGGTCAGGTAAGCGTGCAGGCCGGTCGCCAGAATTTCGTCGATACGTCCGTACTGGAGCTCCGAGCGCAGCTTGCCGGCGCGGCGCAAGGTTTCGCTCGCCGGGTTGCTGGCCACGAGGGCAAGGTTACCCACCACTTCATTCAGGCTGGCGTGCAAGGAGCGGGGCATATCGGATTTGAGGATCAGCAGCTCGGCTACGCGCTCTGGCTTGATGACATCGCGGTACACCTTGCGGTAGATCTCAAACGCCGACACGCTGCGCAAAATGGCGCTCCAGTGGTAGAAGTCGTACTCTTGGTCCTTCTCGCTGGCGGCACCGAAAAAGTCGCTCTGCACGGCATGGAACTTCACATCGACCAAACGCGCGGTGTTGTCGGCCCGCTCCAGGAAAGTACCCAAGCGCATGAAGTGCAGGGACTCGTCCATCAGCATGGTGCCCACCGTGACGCCGCGAGACAGGTGGGAACGGAACTTCACCCACTCAAAAAACTGCGAAGGGTCTTTTTCAAAGTCTCCGCTCTTGATCATGCGTTTGACTTCGAGCCAGGTGGTGTTTTGCGTTTCCCACACTTCGGTAGTCAGCGCTCCACGCACCGCACGGGCGTTCTCGCGGGCAGCGCTCAGGCAGGACATGATGGAAGATGGATTGCTCTCGTCCTTGACCATGAAGTCCATCACTTCGCGGGCTTGGATTTCGCCATGCCGCTCTTTGTAGGAGTAGAGCAGTTCGCTGATGGACAGCAGGCCCTGCCAGCCCATCTGGGCCACGGCTTGTGATTGGGGCAGCAGCGATGTCTGGTAGTTCACATCCAGCATGCGTGCAGTGTTTTCGGCCCGCTCGGTGTAGCGGGACATCCAGAAAAGGTGGTCAGCGGTGCGTGACAACATAAAAAGGTTTCCTCGTCCTTAGGCTGACTGTGTTTGCGTCTGGGTAGCGGCTGCAGGGGCCGCAGGCACGTCTTCTTCCAGAATCCAGGTGTCTTTGGTACCGCCACCCTGGCTACTGTTGACCACCAGCGAACCTTCTTTCAGGGCCACGCGGGTCAGGCCACCCGGAACCATTTGCACGGTCTTGCCCGAAAGCACATAGGGGCGCAAATCAATGTGGCGCGGTGCGATGCCGCTTTCCACAAAGGTCGGGCAGCTCGACAGACTGAGTGTGGGCTGGGCGATATAACCAGCCGGGTTGGCCAGCACCGCTTTGCGGAAGTCTTCAATCTCGGCCTTGGTGGCAGCAGGCCCCACCAGCATGCCGTAGCCACCAGCGCCGTGCACTTCTTTCACGACCAGATCTTTCAAGTTGGCCAGGGTGTACGCCAGGTCATCCTTGTTGCGGCACATATAGGTGGGCACATTGTTCAGGATGGGCTTTTCCCCCAAATAGAACTCGATCATCTTGGGCACGTAGGGGTAAATGGACTTGTCGTCCGCAATGCCGGTGCCCACCGCGTTGCAGATGGTCACATTGCCCGCGCGGTAGGCGTTGATGAGGCCGGCGCAACCCAGCGTAGAGCTGGGGCGGAACACAGTGGGGTCCAGGAAGTCGTCATCCACACGGCGGTAGATCACATCCACACGGCGTGGGCCGCGGGTGGTGCGCATGTAGACAAAGTTGTCTTTGACAAAGAGGTCCTGGCCTTCGACCAACTCCACACCCATCTGCTGGGCCAGGAAGGCGTGCTCAAAGTAAGCACTGTTGTACATGCCGGGGGTGAGCACCACTACGGTCGGCTCAGCCGTGGTGGCAGGGCTGCTTTGGCGAAGCGTTTCCAGCAGCAAATCAGGGTAATGAGCCACCGGCGCCACGCGGTGGGCTGAAAAAAGGTCGGGGAACAACCGCATCATCATCTTGCGGTCTTCCAGCATATAGCTCACGCCGCTGGGTACGCGCAGGTTGTCTTCGAGCACGTAGTACTCGCCGTTGCCCTTAGCGTCCGGCGCACGCACGATGTCGATGCCGGAAATATGAGAGTAAATCTGGTGCGGAACATCCACACCCACCATCTCGGGGCGGAACTGGGCGTTGCCCTCAATCTGGTCACGCGGCACGACGCCGGCCTTCAGAATTTCCTGGTCGTGGTAGATGTCGTGGATGAAGCGGTTGAGCGCGTTGACGCGCTGCACCAAGCCTTTTTCCATGCTGGACCACTCGTGGGCCGGAATGATGCGGGGAATCAGGTCAAACGGGATCAGGCGCTCGGTGCCGGAGCCGTCCTCGTCTTTTTCGCCGTACACGGCGAAGGTGATGCCCACGCGGCGGAAGATCATTTCCGCTTCCTCACGGCGTTTGGCCATCATGTCGCCGGGCTGGCGAGCGAGCCATTCGTCGTAAATCTTGTAGTGGTCTCTTATCTGGCTGCCCTTGCTGAAAAATTCATAAGGGAGCTGGGTGTACATCTCGTCGAATTTCTGCATGTAAAAGACCTCTCTGATTACCTCTTATGCAAACTTCGGGCCACAGCGCCGATGCACCACTATGGCACATCATGAGCCCAATAATGCCGCTCGTCTTCCCGCATACACGCCACATTTTGGGGCTCTGCAGAGCGCCAGCGCGCCGCACCACAACGGGGCGATAACACCAAATGGGTGCCCAGAGCCGCATAGCGCTCCAGCACCGGCACGGCCGGGTGGCCGTAGCGGTTGCGATAGCCCGCCTGCACCAGCGCGTGGCGCGGTTGCACCGCCTGCAGGAACTCGGGCGTGCTTGATGTTTTGCTGCCGTGGTGCGGCACCAACAGCACATCGGCGCGCAGCTTGGAAGCCGTGTACCGGTCGCCCACCATCTGGAGCTCCTGGGGGGCCTCTATGTCGCCGGTGAGCAAGGCCGTCTGCCTGCCGTTGCTGATGCGCAGCACGCAGGACAAGGCGTTGGGTTTGGGTGGCGGTTGCTGCTCATACGCACCGGCCTGCGGCTGCAGCACCTCGAAGTCCACCCCCTCCCACACCCAGCGTTGCCCCGCTTCGCAGCGGCTGGAGCGGCGCAGTTGCTGCAAGGCATGTTGCGGGTCTATGGAGCTCAGCAGGGCGGCTTGCGGCTGCATCATCAGCACGGCGGCAGCGCCGCCCACATGGTCGGTATCGCGGTGGCTGAGCACCACCGTGTCCAGCCGCACATCCAGCGCCTTGAGCAGGGGCAGCAGCACACGGTTGCCTGCATCACTCTCCAGGCTGTAGCGCGGCCCGGCATCGAACAGCAAGGCATGGCTGGCGGTTTGCACCAAGACCGCGTTGCCCTGCCCGATATCCGCCGCCAAAAGCGAAAACTCGCCCTCCGCCGGCAGCGGCGGCCGCCAAAGCAGGCAAGCCAGCACCGGCATCACCCCCATGGCCCGCACCGCCCAAGGCAGGGGCAACACCAGCAACACGCCGCCCGCCACCGCCCAGATACCCAATGCGAGGGGCGGCAGCGGCAGACTGAGCGTGGCCCACGGCAAGGCGGCCAGTCCATCGAGCGCCGCATACAACAGCGCTACGGCTCCGGTGGCCGCTGTCCACACCTCCGGCCACAACACGCCCGCCAGCGACAAAGGTGTGATCACCAGCGTCACCCAAGGAATGGCAAACGCGTTCGCCACCAGCCCCACCAAAGACACCTGCCCGAACCACAACAAGACCAGTGGCGCCAGCGCGAGGGTGATCACCCACTGCTCCCGCCACATTCCGGCGGCGGCGCGGACAAAGCGGGCCCACAGTTTCTGCGGGGCAGCCATTCCGGTTTCTTGGCTATTTTGGCTTCTGGCGCACGTGGAATCTGCGCGAGCAGCTCCTGTATTTGTAGCAGCAGAGGTGACAAACAGGATACCTACCGCCACAAAACTCAACCAGAAACCGGCCTGCAACAGAGCCCAGGGGTCCCACATCAACACCACGACTGCCGTCCACAGCGCCACCCAGGGCCAGGGCCAACGCGCGCCCACCACGCGCAAGCCGACCACCATGGCCAGCATCAGACACGTGCGCTGCGCCGGCACACCCCAGCCCGAAAACAGCGCGTAGGCGCAAGCCAAGGTCACCCCCAGCAGCCAGCCGGCATGCGCTGCCGGCAGCCGGTTGCACAGCCACACGGAGCGCCGCCACAAACGGCCTGCCAGCAGGGTAGCCGCCCACGCAAACATGGTGATGTGCATGCCCGAAATGCTGACCAAGTGCGACACCCCGGTCGCCCGGAACACATCCCAGTCATTGCGGTCTATGGCCCGCTGGTCGCCCACCACCAGCGCTGCCAGCAATCCGGCCGAACGGGCATCGGCCACATGGGTGAGGATGCGCTCCCGCGTCCATTGGCGGGCTAGGGCGACCGGCGCCTGCCAGGTCTGCCCCAGCAACTGCGGCACCGGCGTGCTGGCAGTGGCGCGCACATAGCCGGTGGCCTGCACGCCCTGCTCCCACAAGTACAGCTCGTAGTCAAACCCATGGGGGTTGGCGCTGCCGTGTGGCGCTTTCAGGCGCAGTTGCAGGCGCCAGCGCTGGCCGGCCCGCACGTCCGCCGGCGGGCGCTGCAGCTCAGGAAGCTGGGCTTGCGCGTTGTAGGCACTGGTGTACCAGCCCAGATCCAGCAAGGCGGGAAGGCGCACGGGCTGACCATCCAAAGTGGCTTCTTCAGGGGCGAAGCGGAAGCGCACCCCCGCCTCGGTGGCCTGCGGCATGTCGGCCACCACCCCGGTCACCCACACATCGCGCCCTTCAAGCGCCGGGTTCAGGGCTTGGCTCACAAACACCACCGCCCGCACACCGGTAAGGCCCCAGGCAAACGCAAGCCCGGCGATCAGCACCAGGCATTGCACCCGTGCACTTGCTACTCTTTTGGTAGCTACCCGCGCATAGAGAGCTGGCGCCAGCAGCACAAATGCTGCGTAAACCCACCATGCTGCCAATGCGGCCTGCTGCAGCTGCAAAGCGATGCCGGCCAACAAGCCCGCACCGAGCGCCAGGCCGGTGCGGGACCCTCCAGCCAGTCGGGGTGCCGCTGCATACATGCCTTCATGCTAACGCCAGCCACATTGTGGTGTGAAGCACACACAAGGCCTATGGCGCGGACCTTGCTTGGAAAGCCTGTCAAACCCGATTGTTAGTATGGGGGCCGTGCGGCAACCGCTGCACGGCGTCCCCTGTGAGATCTACCGAGACCGGCCCATGTCCATTCACGCAGCGCTGAACCACGTTACCCATTACTCGTACGACCGTCTGGTCAACCTCGGTCCCCAAGTCATCCGCCTGCGTCCTGCCCCGCACTGCCGCAGCAAAATCATTTCTTACTCGCTCAAGGTCGAGCCCAGCACCCACTTCATCAACTGGCAGCAGGACCCGTTTGCCAACTACCAGGCCCGCCTGGTGTTTCCCGAGAAAACCAAGGAGTTCAAAGTCACGGTCGACTTAGTGGTCGAAATGGCGGTGTACAACCCCTTTGACTTCTTCCTGGAACCCACGGCCGAGAATTTCCCCTTCAAGTACGACAAGCTGCTGGGCCAGGAGCTGGCTCCCTACCTCGTGGCCGAGCCCCTGACCCCGGCATTCAAGAAATTCCTGGACGCCATTGACCTCAAGGAACGCCGAACCATCGATTTTCTGGTGTACATCAACCAGCTGGTGCACAAGGCGGTGAGCTACACCATCCGCATGGAACCCGGTGTGCAAACGCCGGAAGAAACCCTGACGCTGGCCAGCGGGTCGTGTCGCGACTCCGGCTGGCTGCTGGTGCAACTGCTGCGCCACTGCGGCTTGGCAGCACGATTTGTGTCTGGCTACCTGATTCAGCTGGCACCGGACGTCAAATCCCTGGATGGCCCTAGCGGCACCGAGGTGGACTTCACCGATCTGCACGCCTGGTGCGAGGTTTATCTTCCCGGCGCAGGCTGGATAGGACTGGACGCGACCAGCGGCTTGCTGGCCGGCGAGGGCCACATTCCGCTGGCCTGCACTCCGCAGCCCAGCGGCGCAGCCCCGATCGAAGGCGGTGTGGACAAGTGCGAGGTGGAATTTGCCCACCACATGCAAGTCACCCGCATGTACGAATCCCCACGCGTCACCAAGCCTTACACGCCCGAGCAGTGGGCTGATGTAATGAAGCTCGGCGATGCCGTGGATGCAGAACTCGTGGCTGGCGATGTGCGCCTGACCATGGGTGGCGAGCCCACTTTTGTCGCAGTGAACGACCGCGACGCGCCCGAGTGGAACACCGACGCTCTGGGCCCCACCAAACGTGGATTCGCCACTGAGCTGGTGCACAAACTGCGCGATGAATATGGCCAGGGCGGCTTCCTTCACTTCGGCCAGGGCAAGTGGTACCCCGGCGAGCAACTGCCGCGCTGGGCGCTCAATATCTACTGGCGTGCCGACAAGCAGAAGGTGTGGAACAACCCCGCCCTGTT
>RFQA01000161.1 GCA_009925925.1 Betaproteobacteria bacterium | reverse complement strand
AGTCATAGCGCAGGGTCAGGCTGTCTTCGTCTGGGGCTCCGGGGCGGATGACATTGGCCTCCAGCGTCTGGCGGAAGCGCAAAAACTCCCGCTCAAACTGGAAGACCAGCGCGGTGATGGAATCTGCCCGCAGGTCGTTGGCCCGCTCGATAGCCCGTTTCTGGGTGATCTGCAAAGCCAACAAAATGGCCATGGCCACCGCCAGCACGCCGGTGCCCACGGCGAGCCAAAGCAGGTAACGCTTGTTTTTACTGGAGCCGCTCAAAGGATGGGCCTTATTCCACCGCAATCGACTTCAACTGCCAGGCCGAGCGCTCGTAGTACACGTTGGAGCGCAGCTCGGCCTTGGTATCAAAAGGGTAGACGATGAACAGCGGCCCCTTGGTGCGCACCGGAATGGCCTGGTCGTTCATCTGGTGGGCCACGATCACGTCGAACTTGGTGACGTCGTCAAACGGAATGCTGGTCTGGTAATCGTTCAGGGCTGCCGCCTTGAGCGTGGTGCCGCTGGCCATGGCTGCGGCCAAAACGTCGCGCAGCAAAGGGCCCTTGAATTTGATGGGGTTTTTGTCCCAGGGAGTTTTGGTGCTGAAGGTTTGCTGCGGCAGCTTTTCCAGCATGGCCAGGTCAAATGCGGCGCCCTCGGCGCTGTTCTTTTCAGCCACCTTGCCGGTGATGGTCAAAATCACTTTGCCCTTGGCAGGCTCCAGGGCGAAAGCACACGATTGTGCTGCCATCCATACACAAGCTGCGGCAATGAGGGGGCGTCTGGCAATGGTCATCCTGAAACTCCTGGTGTGTTGATGGGCTGGGCTAGTGTAGTCCACGGGCCCTGTGTATTTCAATTAAATCGGCAGGTTTGGTGGATTCATAAATTGTGCTACGGCTGTAGGGGTAATGCTTGCAATTCACTATTATTTTGATAGCTGCTCGCGCATATTTCACGGGCGCTGGAGTTTGGTTTGGCATCGATATGCAGTATTTAACTTTTCGGGTAGCTGATGGGCTATTCAAGTCGTCTTTCATCCTTGCCTCTCGCATTAAAGAATGCTTTAATTTGATGAAACCGTATTAAAGGCATCTTTCACACCATGCGCAGCACCGGCACCTACGCTCCTTCCACCACCATGGGCGAGTTGGTGCAGGCCTTTGTGCCGCACCCATTGCCGCCAGTCCAACCCGTGCTGGCCCCCGGGAGCTACACAGAAGTCAACCGGGCTGCAGAGCTGGCGCTGGCCCGCCTGTCTGGTGTGGCCGGCTTGGTGCCCTCGGTGGACTGGCTGCTCTACAGCGCTATCCGCAAAGAGGCGCTGTTGACTTCTCAGATCGAAGGCACCCAGGCCACGCTGGATGACCTGTTTGACGAGGAAGCCGGCTTCGCTGTGAGCAACACCGACGATGTGGAAGAGGTCACCAACTACCTGCGCGCCTTCCGCTTGGTGCAGTCGCAGCTGCGCGATCCCGCGGGCCTGCCCCTCAGCGTGCGCCTGCTGTGCGACGCTCACCGCCTGCTGCTGGATGGTGCGCGTGGCAACGGCAAACAACCGGGCGAACTGCGCCGTTCGCAAAATTGGATTGGCGGCACCCGCCCCGGCAACGCGGTGTTTGTGCCACCACCACCCGAGCATGTGCCCTCGCTGCTGGCTGATCTGGAGTGCTTCATCCACGACGAAACGCAAGTCTTGCCACCGCTGGTGAGGGTTGCACTCATCCACCAACAGTTTGAGACAATCCACCCCTATCTGGATGGCAACGGCCGCATTGGCCGCATGCTGATTGCTGCTCTGCTGGAACATTGGCGCTTGCTGCCTGAGCCGCTGATGTATCTCAGCGGCTACCTCAAGCAGCATCAGGCCGAGTACTACCGCCGCCTGTCCACCGTGCGCATCGAGGGCGACTGGGAAGGCTGGGTGGCGTTTTTTCTGGAAGGCGTGGCTGTGGCCGCGCAGGATGCCGAGCGCAACATCGTGGCCATTGCCACGCTACTGGCTTCCGACCGCCGCGCCTTGCTGGCTGCGCCCAAGGCTGGCCCCAGCAGCTACCGCTTGTTTGAAATGCTGCCCATGATGCCGCGCTTCACCATCGACCAAGTGCGCCAGAAACTGGCCACCACTTTCCCCACTGCTACAGCGGCGGTGAAGGTGCTGGAAGACTTGGGCGTCGTGGTCGAGCTCACGGGGCAGAAGAAGAACCGCAGCTACAGCTACAAGGCCTACGTTGATTTGCTGAGCCAATGACCAGCCATTTTCCTGGCGTCAGCTAAATGGACTGACAACATTCAGGGACGCCGGGCATTCGAGGACACCCTATTTCACTCGGTATAGTCGCACCCCACTACGGGAGAGAAACAACATGCTGATCAAATCAGCCGATGACAAATCCAAGCGCTTGGCGCTTTTGGAAGATTTGCAAAATTCGCCAGTGCTGGACGCTTGGCAAAAAAACAAACTGCGTGAAGAGCTGCTGCGCCTGCGCAAAGGCATTCAGGGCGAAAAAGACGCAGCCTTCTACCTGAATAGCTACTTCAAAGGCGGCGAAAACCACGCCCTGCTGCACGACTTGCGCGTGGTGGTGGATGGCGATGTGGCGCAAATCGACCACCTCATCATCAACCGCGCCGGCCACCTGTTCTTGCTGGAAACCAAAAACTATGCGGCCAACGTCGAGGTCAACGCCCATGGCGAGTTCACCGCGGTGTATGACGAAGGGCGCTACGGCATCCCCAGCCCGCTAGAGCAGAGCCTGCGTCATGAGCGCATCTTGTTCAAGCTGATGGAAACCTTGGGCATTGTGGGCCGCACCGACAAAAAGCTGGACTTTCACCACGTGGTCATGCTGCACCCCAAGGCCATCATTCAGCGGCCAGACCCCAAGGTGCTGGACACGTCGTACCTCATCAAGGCAGACCAGTTCCCCAGTTGGCACACCAAGTTTGCCGATAAGTTCGGGGTAGGTGCTTTGCTGAAAGCGGCCGTGAATATGCGCAGCCAAGAAACCGTCAAGGAATGGGGCGAAAAGCTCAAGCGCCAACACCAAGCTCCAGACCTGCTGGCCCTGCCCAGCTACTTGCAGCCCAAGCCCCATTTGGCTGCGGTGGCTCAGGTTCCCAAGCCTGCTGCACCCGCAGTTTCAAAGGCAACAGCCGAGCCAGCAGCGCCCGATGCAACGCTCGCCAAGAAGCTGATTTGCGCCCACTGCCGTGAGAAGATTAGTTACCCCGAAGGCAAGTTTTGCTGGAACAACGCCAAGCGCTTTGGCGGGTTGCAGTATTGCCGGGATCACCAAGGGTTGTTTGTGTCGTGAGTTAGCGGAGGTGGTCGCGTTGACGCAAGCCTCTGGTGAACTGCATCAAACTCCGAGAGCTTTACCGCGTCACCCAAACTTCCGTCGTCATTGACCCAACGTAGGCGATTGCCATCGGGCGTTAAAAATAGCACCTTTCCATAGGCAGCTGGAAAATGCTTTGCTTTACGCGCAGCATCCTTGGTGCTTTCCTTTGTCTCCAATAATCGCTGCATGGGCACACCACCTGGCGCATGCTCGACGCATACGACAAAGTCGGGGTAGAAGTAGTGCTCATGCTCTGCGCGTACTACGCGAACCGCATACGGTTTCTTGTCTGGGTTGCGGTGCCACCAGTGCACAAAGTCAGCGGTGTCTAACGCCCTCGCGAAATCTCGCTCAAGGTTGTTGAGCTTCACTGCTCCGTCGTACCTCCCAACGCTCAATTGCGACCCGTCCTCCAAGCTGAACACCTGATCTATCCACCAATGCCGTTCGTCCATAAACAGCACCGTTTCTACATCTTGTGAATCTTCTTTCGACGGGGGCAATACGCCGTAGACATTCTTCGCGGATGGCTCCAACCCAATGTCTTGCGGAAAAATC
This sequence comes from Betaproteobacteria bacterium, assembly GCA_009925925.1. Classification (GTDB taxonomy): domain Bacteria; phylum Pseudomonadota; class Gammaproteobacteria; order Burkholderiales; family Burkholderiaceae_C; genus Allorhodoferax. The sequence goes on along the minus strand of RFQA01000161.1, from coordinate 4,091 downwards.
ATGAAATCGGGCAAGCGCTCTGCGTCTACCAACTGCGCTTTGTCAGCAATCGCCTGAAAAATCGCCTCGCGCAACTCCTGTGCACTCTCGCGTATCACCCAATGGGCAGCATCGCGCGAAAGGCGCACGCGCTCTGCTTCGCTAAGTTCCCCGTCAAAGGCTTCGTCCAACACGGGGCGCAACCGTGCTGACAGGGTGTTCACCACGATGCGGTAGTCCTCTTCTTCTGCATGCGGTAACTCTTGCAATGCGGCCATGGCCTCGCGCGCGAGACTTTGCCGGTCGGTAACCACTTCCACGTCGAGTGCGTAGCTGGCTCCCTCCGTCAGTTCTTTGTGGGTTTCTTTGCCTTGGTTGCGGTTGAGCGCCGCAGACACAGCGGTTTGCGCCAGAGCGGCAGATATGGCCAAGCCCTGCGCGACCTGCAGGGTGATTTCTGACAGATCCACAAAGTCAGGTTTATCTTCCCGCTTGAGTCGGTCGTTCAAAGTGACCAAATCCGGCTTGCGGGCAAAGGCTTGCAGCCGGTTTTCGGAAAGGGCCTCTAACACTTCCGCACGGGTACGTGGTTTACCTTTCTTCGCCGCTTTGGTTTCCATTGGTGCGGGTACCAAGCTGTCAAAAGCCCATCCCGATTCCGCGAACAAATCTTGGCTGTCCCCGGTGCCGCCTGAGGTGTGCACAAACACAGCACCCGACAACGGCGGAAGCGCGCTTTCTTCTTCCAGATGCCGAATGGCCGATGCCTCCAGCACGGAGCTAGGCACACCCAACGCGTAGGTCAGTGGTTGCTCATGGGTCGGGCGATTGGTGTAGACCACGCCTCCGGCCACCGTGTGTCGCGTCATCAGCTTTTCGGTTTGCCCTTCCAACTGGTTCTTTACGGCAGTGGTTGCCTGCACTGCAGCTTCAAATCCCGCCTGGGCCTGCTGATTGCCCAAATACACATAAGCCGTGTTCAGCTCAGGCGGGATATCCAGCGGCTTGGCAAAGCCTTCACGCACTTGGCGAGCCACCCGCATCACGCGGCCAATGAACTGCATGGCAAAGTCCACATCGTTCACCGGTTTGGTACTGGCCAACACAAAGGCCCTAGGCGCATCGAACCCTGTGCCTGCCGATTGCTTGAAGATCAGCACCCGCTTGCGGGTGTCGTTGGCAATCGCTGCCATGAGCACCGGGTCTGGCTCATCGGAAGAGTGTTTGCCAATCGCCTCAGGTGGCACGTGGCAGTAGCGTTGCAACTCTTCTGCTGCCTCGTCTACTGTGCGTTCACCGTTTGCAACTTGCACTAACAGCAGCGGCTCGCAGGGCACGCCGTGCTGCTGAAGCAATTGCCCAATACGCACATTGCGGCCCCACGCTTGGCGCAGCACCGTGCGGCGCAAGTCGGTGACTTGCGCCAAACTGGCTCCCAGGCTGTACACCACGGCCTCAATGTATTTTTTGTTGAGTCGCGCCTTCACCACCTCGTCGCGGTTGACGGCAAAGTGCTCTTGTGCGCTGTAGCCCGCGTGCGCCAAAAAGTCGGTCAAGCGCTGATCTTTGGGGGTGGCGGTGGCCATCAGCAAATAGTCTGCTTGCAACCAGTGGGCAAATTTGCCGAATTCGGTGCTCTTGTCCAAGCCAATGTGGGCCTCGTCCACTACCAAGCCCACTTGCAAGCCCCTGGCGCGGGCGCGCGCCAACAATGCCGACAGGGTACGCACATCGTCGTCGCCATCGGCGTCGTAGCCTTTGGTGCGCCACTGGGCGCGTGCCACGCCCTGGGCTGTAGAAATCAACACGGTGCCAGCGCCCAGGTCTTGATTGCGACCCTGCGAAAACAAGGTGGGCGACAAGCCTGGGGCATGTTGCAACAACGCGTCCAGGGTTTGGCCCACCAATGTGACGAAGGGCACAAACCAAAACCACAGCACATCGCGCTGGCTCCCCACGCGCTGCAGCACTTGGCTGATCACAAAAGTTTTACCTGCTCCCGTGGGCGCACGCAACAAGCACGGTGGCGACGGGTTGCGTAGCAGTGCTGCACTCACGTTGTCAATCAACTCGGCCTGAAAAGCCTCGGGCTGCAGCGTGGTGGCCTGTAAGGCCAAACCCAGCGACGTTTCTAACATCTGCGTAGTTGGATTCATCATCTTCCCTTAACCCTTATTGCGGGCTTTTTTGTCACCTTGGCCTTGAGTCAGCACTTCGCGGAGCGACAGGGCTTGCGCCTCAATGCCACGCTCGGCCAGCCACAGAGCCACCGCTTTGGGTCGGGGGGCCACCACCACCAGGCGCGCCACGCTGTGCTGTGTGGGCAAGGCTTGTAGGGCGCTGAGCACGTCCGCCCCAGTGTGTGTGCATAGCACCAGCAGCCAATCCGCCCCTTTTGCTATTATTTGTATAGCTGCTTGCGCAGTTTCCACGGGCGCTACACCCGCATTTCGCATAGAAAGTAAGGTGGCGACATGCTGCGCTGTGGCGTCCAGCGCCACGTCGGCGCCGTCCAGCTTGTCCAACTGCAGGTAAGCAAACTCTCCACCCTGCTCCAGCGTGAAGCCGGGCTTGCCACCATAGCCCGAGATGACACGACGCAACCGCTCGGCGCACACATCACGGCACAGGTTTTTATCGGGCTCTTTGGTCGTCGCCTCAGTGCTGGAGCACAAGATAAACCGGCGCTGGCCGCCGTCTTCGGCGTTCAGCTCCAACACTGCCTGGCCCGTGGTGCCCGAACCGGCAAAGAAATCTAGCACGATGTCGCTGGGGCGAGTGGCTTGAGACAACAGGCCTTTGATGAGCGAGAGCGGCTTTGGGTACGGAAACGCCTTCGAACCCAGCACATTCTTGATTTCTTCGGTAGCGACACCGCCGCGTGCCGAGCGCAATAGCACCAAATCGACATCTTCGTCGTCGCTGTCTTCGTTCATGCCCGCAATCCAGCTGCTGACCGGCGCCAGTCGCTCTGCCTCCGGTTTGGCTGACCAATGCTCTTTTCGCGAGGGTCGCCCTGGTGCAATGGGCTTGCCCACCCAAAAATCAATGTCTGGTAAGTCTGCGCGCAAAAGTGGAGTTTTCTTCTTTGGCAGCATGGGCCCCTTGCCCGCAGCAATGGCTGCCAGCAAGTCCGCCTTAGCGTCGAAAATCATCACGTCTTCGAGCTTGCAGGGCGGGAAGTAAATCAGCCTTTTGGCGATCAGGGCTTCCATCGTGTCACTGCGCAACGCTGCAAGTGCGGCTTGCACTGCAGCCTCATCGCCGTTTTTCATCCGCCGTATCACTTCTTCTGACGCGTACGCCCAAACGCGATTGGGGTCACAGGGATACCAGTAACCGGTGTCTGGGTCTTGGATGGGGTAGTAGGTGTTCTCCCGAACGGTGTAGTCGTGTGCCTTGGTCAAAGGCTGTGGCGACCAGTCACCGCGCACATCTTTATCAGGATTTCGAAACTTGCTGCGGTCGGTAGCTCGTCCATTGAAGGAAAAACCAGCATTGCCATACACCAACACATGCTCGTGCACATGGCTGAAGCGCTGCGTCAAGTCGTTGCCGGTGTCCTTGGTGCGCCACACCAGACTACCCAGCCGTCGCCCCGGAAACACCTCGTCCATCAGCAGCTCCAGCCGCGAGCGGTTTTCGTCGTTGATGCTGACCAAGATCACCCCGTCTGCTGTCAGCAGCTCCCGCGCAAGGCTGAGGCGCTGGTACAAAAACTCCAGCCACTGGCTGTGCCGCCAGCGGTCATTCGCACCTACATAGTTGTCGTTGTAGACCCAGTCTTTGTTGCCAGTGTTGTAGGGCGGGTCAATGTAGATAATGCGCACTTTGCCTGCATGGGTGCTGCGCAGCAGGCGCAAGCTGTCGAAGTTATCCCCCTCAATGACCAGATTTCGGTGGGCCGTGCAGCCCTCTGGCGTGTGGCTCCATTCGGGCACCACGCGCGGCAGCACCACATCAGCATTCAAGGCGCGGTCGTGCGCAATGGCGTCGCGTTCCCATGTCAGTCCCAGTTTGCGGGTTGTCAGGTGTTCAGCCAGCAGGCGGCGAAGTTCGGGCGCAGATAGCTTGTCAAGTTGCTGCAGCAAGGCAGCGTCAGATGTAGCCAT
>RFQA01000017.1 GCA_009925925.1 Betaproteobacteria bacterium | reverse complement strand
CTTCCACTGGCGGTGTGCCCGAGAAACGCTTGGATATCGGGGTGCTCATCGCTCAGCAGCTCGCCGCCCGGCCTTTCCGCGCGGGAGAGGGAGGCAATCGATCCATCCTCATTACGCAACACATGGAACATGGCAAGCCGCTTTCAATTGGGACATAGGGTTGGGGATGCCAACCCGGATGGCTTTGGATGCTAGCACCGCATGGTGAAAACAAGGTAGCAAAAATGCCATGTTTTCCATGAATATTTGTTGTAATTGCGCAGTTCAGGTCGCCGGCAAGGCGGAAGCGTTATGGATGATGCCCCCACCAAGGCATACATCCCCGTCATACAACACCGCGGATTGACCGGGCGTCACTGCCCATTGGGCTTGGGGAAACTGCAGGGCAAATGCATCAGCGCCTAGGGGTTCGAATCCGCATGGTGCGTCAGCTTGGCGATACCTCGTTTTGGCAGCCGCTGTCATGGGTAAGGGTGCTTCGCCGCTAACCCAAGAGGCATTCAGGGCTTCCAAGCGTTCCGATTGCAACCAGGGGTGATCGTGCCCTTGTACGACCCATAGCGTGTTATTCGGTAGATCTTTGCGCGCCACAAACCACGGCGTGTGTTCGCCACCGCCCCGCTGGGCACCTTTGGCTTTGATGCCGCCTATGCCCAAGCCTTGGCGTTGGCCCAATGTGTAGAACGACAGGCCCACGTGTTCCCCGATGGTGTGGCCCTTGGGGTTCTTGATGGGCCCCGGCTCCTTGGAGATGTAGCGGTTCAAAAACTCGCGGAACGGCCGCTCCCCGATGAAGCAGATACCGGTGGAGTCTTTCTTCTTGGCATTGGGCAGACCAATGTCGTCGGCGATGCGGCGCACCTCGGTTTTATGGAGCTCCCCCACAGGGAAAAGCGTTTTGGACAGCTGAGCCTGGTTCAACCGGTGCAAAAAATAGCTCTGGTCCTTGGCCGGGTCCAAGCCTTTGAGTAACTCGTGCTTGCCGCGGGAAGCATTGAGGCGAACTCTTGCGTAGTGTCCGGTAGCAATCTTTTCGGCGCCCAAACGCATGGCATGGTCCAAAAATGCCTTGAATTTGATTTCGGCATTGCAAAGGATGTCGGGGTTCGGGGTACGCCCAGCTTGGTATTCGTGCAGGAACTCTGCAAACACGCGGTCACGATACTCGGCCGCAAAGTTGACGTGCTCGATCTCAATGCCCAGCACATCGGCGACTGCAGCGGCATCGACGAAGTCGATATTGGAGGAGCAGTATTCGCTGTCGTCGTCATCTTCCCAGTTCTTCATGAAGATGCCGACCACCTCATGCCCTTGCTGTTTCAAAAGATGGGCGGTAACAGCCGAATCCACGCCACCGCTCAGGCCCACGACAATACGTTGCTTACTCATGCCCCGATTTTAGTCCCCGTTACCAGTGTCAGCATGGAGTGTCAAATTTGCCCCTAGCGCCCGCGGAATATGCGCAAACAGCTATTGTTTTTGTAGCGTTTGCAAAGATGCCCAAACGCTGGGGTCTGTGTGAACCACGTCCAACGGGTAGCGTTGACCGCGCAAATAGTCTTCCATGCACTGGAGCAACAAGGGACTGCGATGCCGCTCCCGGCTGGTCCGGATTTCCTCCGGTGTCAGCCACAGGGCCTGCACGATGCCATGGTCCAGCGCCTTGCCTTCGAAGCGTTCACCCACGGTGCCGCAAAAAGCAAAGCGCAGGTAGGTAATGTCTTGCGGGCCGTCCGGCAGCTCGCGCACGAACCGCGACAGGTAGATCCCTACCAGTGCGCCGGGTACAAAGGGGTAAGCCGTTTCTTCCAGTACCTCGCGTGCGCAGCCTTGGACAGGAGACTCACCCGGGTCCAAGTGACCGGCGGGGTTGTTGAGCCGCAGGCCTTCGGGGGTGTGCTCCTCCACCAGAAGAAATCGGCCGTTCTGCTCAATCACTGCCGCCACTGTGGCACTGGGTTTCCATCGTTCGGTCATAGATGATTATGTGTGTTTAGCGCAAAAGTCTTTGCCGAAAGCCGCAACTTTAGCCCTATGGAATGCAGGGAAACTCATGTAAGCTAGCAGACAGCTTGAATCCAACTCTATAGGAGTGCCCCATGCACATAGGCGTACCCGCTGAAACACTGGCGGGAGAGACCCGAGTTGCCGTGACCCCGGAGACAGTGAAGAAACTGAAATCCCAGGGGCACACGGTGCGTGTTCAATCCGGAGCCGGTCTTGCCGCCAGCGTGACTGACGAGGCCTATGTCGCCGCCGGTGCAGAGATTACCGATGCAGCAGGGGCCTTCGGGAGCGAGCTGGTACTCAAGGTACGTACCCCCGTGGACGCGGAGGCTGCAATGATCACCCCTGGTGCTACGCTGGTAGGCATGCTCAATCCGTTCGATGCAGAGGGCCTGCAGCGTCTGGCTGCTGTCAAGCTCAATGCCTACGCGTTAGAAGCGGCACCCCGCACCACCCGTGCGCAAAGCATGGACGTGCTCTCCAGCCAAGCCAACATCGCCGGCTACAAAGCCGTGATGATGGCGGCTGACAAGTACCAACGCTTTTTCCCCATGTTGATGACGGCTGCCGGCACTGTCAAAGCGGCGCGCGTTGTCATCCTCGGCGTGGGTGTGGCCGGTTTGCAGGCCATCGCCACTGCCAAGCGCTTGGGCGCAGTGATCGAAGCCTCGGATGTGCGCCCCAGCGTCAAAGAACAGGTCGAATCCCTCGGGGCCAAGTTCATCGACGTGCCTTATGAGACGGATGAAGAGAAAGAAGCCGCTGTCGGCGTGGGCGGATACGCCAAGCCCATGCCCCAGAGCTGGCTGGACCGCCAAAAGGCGGAAGTTGCCAAGCGTGTGGCGCAGGCCGATGTGGTCATCAGCACCGCGCTGATCCCCGGTCGCGCAGCCCCCACGCTGATTACCGAGGACATGGTCAAGTCCATGAAGCCCGGTTCGGTGATTGTGGATATTGCTGCGGGCAAGGGCCCGAACGGTGGCGGTAACTGCCCGCTGTCCGAGGCTGACAAAACCGTGGTCAAACACGGCGTGACACTGATCGGTGAAACCAATCTGCCTGCGCTGGTCGCGGCGGATGCTTCGTCGCTCTATGCGCGCAACGTGCTGGACTTCCTGAAGTTGATCATCAACAAGGAAGGTGCCTTGCACGTGGACCTGGAAGACGACATCGTGGCAGCCTGCCTGGTGACCCAAGGCGGCGAAGTGCGTCGCAAGTAAACCGCGCACGCAACCTCACGCCCCACTTTTTTCACTTAGCCCAATCAAGGAGCGACACCATGGAAATGGTTTCCCCCACCATACTGAACCTGATCATCTTTGTGCTGGCCATCTACGTGGGCTACCACGTGGTCTGGACCGTGACCCCTGCACTGCATACGCCGCTGATGGCCGTGACCAACGCCATTTCTGCCATCGTCATCGTCGGCGCCATGTTGGCCGCTGCGCTGACGGAAACCACCTTGGGCAAATCCATGGGCGTGCTGGCCGTGGCTTTGGCGGCCGTCAATGTGTTCGGCGGTTTCATGGTGACCCGCCGCATGCTGGAAATGTTCAAAAAGAAAGAAAAGAAAGCCCCCACCGCAGGAGCCAAAGAATGAGCCTGAATCTCGTCACCCTGTTGTATCTCTTTGCCAGCGTCTGCTTTATCCAGGCGCTCAAGGGTCTGTCCCATCCCACGACCTCGATCCGGGGCAATGTCTTCGGTATGGTGGGTATGGCAGTGGCCGTGTTCACGACCGGCGCCCTGATCTTCAAGCTCGCAGGCCAGCTCGGTCAGAACGGCATGACAGGCATGGCCTGGGTGTTGGGCGCCTTGCTGGTAGGCGGCACTGCTGGTACTGTCATGGCCAAGCGCGTGGAGATGACCAAGATGCCAGAGCTGGTGGCCTTCATGCACAGCATGATCGGCTTGGCAGCAGTATTCATTGCGGTAGCTGCAGTGGCAGAACCTTGGGCCTTCAGCATTGCGGAAAAAGGGGGAGCCATTCCCGGTGGCAACCGGATTGAGTTGGCCTTGGGCGCGTTCATCGGCGCGGTGACCTTCAGCGGCTCCGTGATTGCCTTCGGCAAGTTGTCCGGGAAGTACAAGTTCCGCCTGTTCCAGGGCGCCCCGGTCACCTTCCCCGGCCAGCACAAGCTCAATCTGGTGCTGGGCCTGGCGTCGGTCTTCTTTGTGTTCGGCTTCTGGCATTCCCAAAGCCCCATGGACTTCGCCCTGATTCTGGCGCTGGGCTTTGTGATGGGTGTGCTCATCATCATTCCCATCGGCGGCGCGGACATGCCTGTCGTGGTGTCCATGCTCAACAGCTATTCCGGCTGGGCGGCTGCAGGCATCGGTTTCAGTTTGAACAACAGCATGCTCATCATTGCCGGCTCACTGGTCGGGTCCAGCGGCGCCATCCTGAGTTACATCATGTGCAAGGCGATGAACCGCTCGTTCTTCAACGTGATTCTGGGTGGCTTCGGTGGCGACGCATCCTCGGGCCCGGCAGGCGCCGCGGTACAGCGCACGGTCAAAAGCGGCAGCGCAGACGACGCAGCCTTCGTGTTGGGCAATGCTGAGACTGTAGTGATCGTGCCCGGCTACGGCTTGGCAGTGGCCCGCGCTCAACACGCCGTCAAAGAACTGGCTGCCAAGCTCACCGAGAAGGGCATTACCGTCAAGTACGCCATTCACCCGGTCGCAGGGCGTATGCCCGGCCACATGAACGTACTGTTGGCCGAAGCCGAAGTGCCTTACGACCAGGTGTTTGAGATGGAAGACATCAACGGCGAGTTCGGCCAGGCGGATGTGGCCATCATCCTGGGCGCCAACGACGTGGTGAACCCTGCAGCCCACACCAAGGGCAGCCCGATTTACGGCATGCCTATCCTCGAGGCCTACAAGGCCAAGACCATCATCGTGAACAAGCGCTCCATGGCCGCGGGCTATGCCGGCTTGGACAATGAGTTGTTCTACATGGACAAGACCATGATGGTGTTCGGTGACGCCAAGAAGGTCGTTGAAGACATGGGCAAAGCCATCGAATAGAGGCGTACGCCTAAGGACAGCCCGCCTAAGGTAAACACCGTGGGCGGGCTGGTTGGCCTGCATGAAAATGGCAAGCTGCATAAAAATAGACCGGAGACACAAGACATGACTGATCGCGTTTGGCTTGGCAGCTACCCACAAGGTGTGCCTGCTGACATCGACCCTGCCAAATACTCCTCCTTGGTGGCCTTGTTGGAAGAAAGCTTTCGCAAGTACGAAAGCCGCGTGGCCTACAACTTCATGGGCAAGGACCTTAGCTTCGGCCAAACCGACAGCCTGAGCCTGGCGGTTGCGGCGTATCTGCAGGGTCTAGGCCTGGTCAAGGGTGACCGCGTCGCCATCATGATGCCCAACGTGCCTCAGTACCCGATTGCGGTGGCTGCTATCCTTCGTGCCGGGTTTGTGGTGGTGAATGTGAACCCCTTGTACACCGCCCGGGAGTTGGAACACCAACTCAAGGACTCCGGCTCCAAGGCCATCATCATCATTGAGAACTTCGCTCACACCCTGGAAAAGTGCATTGCCGCCACGCCAGTCAAGCATGTGGTGCTGTGCTCCATGGGCGACCGACTGGGTCTGCTCAAAGGCACCCTTGTGAATTACATGGTGCGCAACGTCAAGAAGATGGTGCCTGCCTACAACCTGCCTCATGCGGTACGGTTTAACGAGGCGGTGGCCCGCGGCACCAAGGCTCCTTTCAAGAAGCCCGACATCAAGGCGGATGACGTGGCGGTATTGCAGTACACCGGCGGCACCACTGGTGTGTCCAAGGGAGCAGTGCTCTTGCACCGCAATGTGATCGCCAATACGTTGCAGTCCGAGGCTTGGTACGCACCCGCCATGGCCAAGGTGCCGGCGGAGCAGCAACCCACCACGGTGTGTGCGCTGCCGCTGTACCACGTGTTTGCTTTTACGGTCGGCATGATGCTGTCCATGCGCACGGGCGGCAAACTGATCCTGATCCCCAACCCGCGTGATATTCCCGGCGTGCTGAAAGAGCTGTCCAAGCACACCATCCACAGCTTTCCCGCTGTCAACACCTTGTTCAATGGCTTGGCGAATCACCCCGACTTCAATACCGTGGACTGGAGCCACCTGAAGGTGGCGGTGGGTGGTGGCACCGCGGTGCAGAGCGGTGTGGCCAAGTTGTGGTTTGAGAAGACCGGCTGCCCCATCTGTGAGGGCTATGGCCTGAGCGAAACCTCGCCTACGGTGAGCTGCAACCCCATCACTTCCAACGAATACACCGGCACCATCGGCGTGCCCTTGCCCAGCACCTACATGAAGCTGCTGGACGACGACGGTGTGGAAGTGGCGGAAGGCCAGAGCGGCGAAATAGCGATCAAGGGCCCTCAGGTCATGGCGGGTTACTGGCAGCGTCCGGATGAAACCGCCAAGGTCATGACGCCGGATGGATACTTCAAGACCGGCGACATCGGCGTGGTGGATGCCCGTGGCTTCTTCAAAATTGTGGATCGCAAGAAGGATATGATTCTGGTCAGCGGCTTCAACGTGTTCCCTACCGAACTCGAAGACGTGGTCACCCAGATGCCTGGCGTCTTGGAGTGCGCATGCGTGGGCGTGGTCGATGCCAAGTCCGGCGAGGCCGTCAAGCTGGTAATCGTCAAGAAAGACCCCAACCTCAGCGAAGAAGATGTGCGCAACTTCTGCAAAGAGAACCTGACCGGCTACAAACAGCCGAAGGTCGTGGAGTTCCGCGCCGATTTGCCCAAAACCCCGGTCGGCAAGATCCTGCGGCGCGAATTGCGCGAGAAATAAGCTTGGTTTCCTCCTCCCGGAGGAAAACCTCAGCAACAACGGCGGCCTTCGGGCCGCTTTTGCTTTGTGGCTTGCTAAGCTCCGTGTTTTGCATCTGAATCCATTGCCATGAGCGCTGAAACTCCCATTGCCATCCTGAGCGCCCTCGCTGAAGAACAAGAGGGCCTGCTCGAGCACTTGCAGGATGCCCGGCGAGTGGATCATGGGGGGCGTGTTTTCTGGACAGGCCGCTTGCAGGGCTTGCCTGTGGTGTTGGCGCTTTCCCGCATCGGCAAAGTGGCCGCCGCGACGACGGCTACCGGTTTAATCACCCACTTCGGCGCTTCCCGGGTCCTGTTTACCGGCGTCGCCGGCGGGGTAGGGCCTGGAGTCCGGGTGGGCGATGTGGTGGTGGGCGGCCACTATGTGCAGCATGACATGGACGCCTCGCCGTTGTTCCCCCGCTTTGAGATCCCGCTGTGCGGGCAGGCACTTTTTGCAGCGGATCCTCTGCTTTTGGCGACTGCCTGTGAGGCCTTCATTCGGGTGCAGCCGGCGTTGCGTACAGCGCGCTACCCGGCAAAGCTGCACACCGGTTTGATTGCCAGTGGCGACCGGTTTGTTAGCAGCACTGCCGAAGTCAGCGCATTGCTGAGCGCACTGGCTTCCTCAGGCTATTGCCCATTGGCGGTAGAGATGGAGGGCGCCGCCGTAGCCCAAGTGTGCGCAGACTATGGCGTGCCTTTCGTGGCGATGCGCACCATTTCAGACCGGGCGGATGACACCGCACATGTGGATTTCCCGCAGTTCGTGCGGGAAACGGCGAGCCTTTACGCCCGTGCCTTTGTGTTGGAGATGCTTGAGTTGCTATCGAAAAGATAGCTGTCCGCACATAAGCGACGGGGGCTACGACCTCAAAAGAGTGTTAACGCAGCCAGCCGCGTTTGTAGAAGTACCACATGGGCACCAAGGCACTGGAGATCATCAGGGCTACCGTGTACGGGTAGCTCCACCCACCCAGGAACTCCAGTTCAGGGAACTTGAGGTTCATGCCATACACGCTGGCGACCAGGGTCGGCGGCAGCAAGGCGACGCTGGCCACCGAGAAGATCTTGATGATCTTGTTCTGGTTGATGTTGATGAAACCTACTGTCGCATCCATCAAAAAGTTGATCTTGTCGAACAGGAATGCGGTGTGCGAGTCCAGCGAGTCAATGTCGCGCAAAATCTGCCGAGCCTGTTCGAACTGCTCGGCGTTGAGCATCTTGCTGCGCATCATGAAGCTGACTGCACGGCGCGTATCCATCACGTTGCGGCGGATACGACCACTCAGGTCCTCGTGGCGCGCAATGGCACCCAGCGCTTCACCGGCGATGGCATCGGTCACGTTGCCGGACAAAACCTTTTTGCTGACTTTTTCCAGCTCGTCGTAGATGCCTTCCAGCGTGTCGGCGGAGTACTCGGCGTCCGCATCGAACAGCTTGAGCAACACTTCCTTGGCGTCTTCGATCAGGCCGGGTGCACGGCGGGCGCGCATGCGCAGGAGCCGGAATACGGGAACGTCTTCATCGTGGATGGAAAAGAGCACGCCTTTACTTTTGAGATTGTCATTGACGAGGTTCAAGATGAACGCAGCCCGGACGGTGCGGGGTTCGTCGTCGTCCGCAATCAAAAAGTCGCTGCGGATGTGTACGTCGCCATTGTCTTCAGCGTAGAAGCGCGCAGATTCTTCGATGTCTTCGTCCATCGCGTCATCCGGGATGGAGAGGCCGTAGTACTGCTTGACCCAGCGCTTTTCTTCGAGCGTGGGGGATTCCAGATCGACCCAGATAGGCTGGAATTTGGAAAGCTCTTCGAGCGACTCGATTTCTTCTTGAAAGAGTCGGCCATTGGCGAGCGTAAAGATGTTGAGCATGGCTCACTCCCAAAATGGTTGGCTGCAGGCGGGTGTTGGGTGCTTTCAACCCCGGCGCAGTGGTGGGAGTTGAAAGCTACCGACTAGGGTAGGTTTCCAAGGAGCGTTCTCCGGTAATTCAGAAGCGGAAATTATCGCACTGCCCCGGGTGATAGAGTGACGGCCCGCCATCCCGGTTCCCCATTTTTTTACTCCCCATGCCCATTCCATTGAGTTCCACGCGCGAACGCTGGCTGCTGATCACGCTTGCAGGCATCCAGTTCACCAACATCCTAGACTTCATGATCATGATGCCCTTGGGGCCGGCTCTGACCGCGCTATTCCGCATCAGCGATGCCCAGTTCGGGATGCTGGTCTCGGCATACACCCTGGCGGGCGGGGCCTCTGGACTGCTTGCATCCACCTACATTGATCGCTTTGACCGCAAGCGCTTGCTATTGGTGTTGTACGGTCTGTTCGCCTTGTCTACTTTTGCTTGCGGTGTAGCGCCGACCTATGAGACTTTGTTGTTGGCCCGGGTCAGTGCCGGCATCTTTGGGGGCGTCTTGTCTGCTCTGAGCCAGACCATTGTGGGCGATGTGATTCCCTTCGAGCGAAGAGGTCATGCCATGGGCATCGTTATGACCTCGTTTTCTGTTTCTACCGTTGCAGGCGTTCCGCTGGGCTTGTTCTTGGCAGCGCATTTCGGGTGGCACATCCCGTTCCTGCTGATTGCGGGGGTGTGCGTTTTGTTTGCTGTGTTTGCCTTCCTGACGCTTCCCGCGCTGAATGCGCACTTGCAGGCCCGTGCGCCGGTGTCGGCGTGGTCTAGGATCTCCAAGGTCTTGAAAGACCGCAATCACTTGCGCGCCTTTGTTTTCTCCGCCTTGCTCATGTTCTCCGGCTTTACCGTGATTCCCTACATCACCATCTTCATGCAGTCCAACGTCGGATTGCGTGCGGATCAGGTGCCTTATGTGTACCTGTGCGGTGGTGTGGCGACGCTGATTACTGCGCGCTGGTTCGGAAACCTGGCGGATAGCTGGGGCAAGTTCCAGACTTTCAGGGCTATCGCTCTGGTGTTTTTGCTGCCCCTGATCGGCCTCACCCTGTTGGGTCCAGTCGGCATGTGGGGCGCATTGGCGGTATCGACCCTATTTTTCGTGTGTGGAAGCGGACGCATGATTCCCGGTATGGCCATGCTCACCTCTGCGGCCAACCCGGCACTGCGCGGCACCTTCATGACCCTGAATGCCTCGGTGCAGTCAGCGGCGATGGGGCTTGCGGCCCTGGTGGGTGGCGCCATCATCAGCCGCGACGCGGCTGGCCTGGTTCAAAACTACTGGGGCTCTGCCTTGATCGGCGCTGTTGCCAGCGTTTTGGCGGTGGTTGTTGCCGGAAGGCTGAACCTGCATCAAGCAGCTGGAAAATCGTGAAATTCGAAGTCATTTCATTGCTGCAGTGCATTACAAAAAAGACTTTGCAATTGGCCTGATTCGAGCGCATAGTGGATTCATAAACAGCGCAAATCGTTTAACAAGTTTGAGCGCCGACTGCTACTTTTGCAGAAGGCATTTTCAACCCTGAGAGCAACTGGAGGCTATTTATGAATTTGACGATCAGCGGTCATCACCTGGAAGTTACCCCGGCCCTGCGTAGTTATGTCACGACCAAGCTCGATCGCATCATGCGCCACTTCGATCAAGTGGTAGACGTCAAGGTGCTACTCACCGTTGAAAAGCAGAAGGAGAAGGAACGACGGCAGCGTGCCGAGTGCAACATTCATGTCAAAGGCAGTGACATGTTTGCCGAAAGCGCCCATGCCGACTTGTATGCCGCCGTGGATGATCTGGTCGACAAGCTCGATCGCCAAGTGGTTCGTCACAAGGACCGTTTGCAAAATCATCACCATGAGGCCCCCAAGCGCCTGATGTAGTGTTGCAATAGAGACGACAACACTAAAACCGCCCTGACACGGGCGGTTTTTTTATGTGCATAATCCGCTCCTTACCATGAACCGCCTAGCGTCTATCCTTCCTCCTTCGCAAGTACTTGCGCAAGTTGATGTCACCAGCAAAAAGCGTGCATTTGAAGAGGCAGGCCTGCTGTTCGAGAACCTGCACGGTCTGAGCCGCGCGCTCGTGACCGACAGTCTTTTTTCCCGTGAACGTTTGGGTTCCACAGGGTTGGGGCATGGCGTAGCTATCCCCCATGGCCGTATCAAGGGCCTGAAGTCACCGATGGCCGCAGTGTTCCAGTTGGCACACCCCATCGGCTTTGATTCACCGGACGATGTTCCTGTGAGTCTGCTGATATTCCTTCTGGTGCCCGAAGCAGCGACCCAGAAACACTTGGAAATCCTCTCTGAAATCGCTGAGCTCTTGAGTGATTCCGCTCTCCGTGAGCAAATCACTACCTGCGCAGACGCGGCCCTATTGCACTCCCTGATTGCCGGCTGGCAGTCCGCCAGAGCGGCTTAAGTCCTTTCCCACCTTCAGGTGCCGCATTGAAACCCACCGCAGTCAGTGCAGACGCACTCTTTGAGGAATTCAGGGGGCATTTGCGCTGGGAGTGGGTTGCCGGTCTGGGTGCCTCTGAACGTCGGTTCGATGAGGTTGCCATCAAGGCTGCCCGGTCCGGTGCCGATCTGGTGGGTTACCTGAACTACATCCACCCGTACCGCGTCCAGATTCTCGGTGAGCGTGAGATCACGTACATCACCAACGCCACTCCCGAAGACTGCGCCCGCCGCATTTCCCGCATCGTGACATTGGAGCCGCCAGTGCTTGTACTGGCAGATGGGCAAGTTGCTCCGCAGGCTCTGTTGGCCATGTGCGAGCGAGCACAAATCCCCATGTTTGCGACCAAGGAGTCGTCTGCCTTCGTTATTGACGTACTTCGGGCCTATCTGTCCAAACACTTTGCGGACCGCATGTCCATGCACGGGGTGTTCATGGACATCCTGGGGCTGGGGGTGTTAATTACCGGTGAATCCGGTCTTGGCAAGAGTGAGCTCGGTCTTGAGCTGATTTCACGCGGCAACGGCTTGGTGGCCGACGATGCCGTAGACCTCTATCGCATCAATCAGACCACGATCGAGGGGCGCTGCCCGGAGTTGCTGCAGAACCTGCTGGAAGTGCGCGGCATCGGTTTGCTTGATATCCGCGGGATATTTGGTGAAACGGCGGTGCGCCGCAAAATGCGCTTGAAATTGATCGTGCACCTCGTGCGCAGAGAAACCCTGGAGCGGGATTACGAGCGCATTCCCTATGAACCTTTGACGCAGGATGTGCTGGGCATACCGGTGCGCAAGGTGGTGATTCAAGTGGTGGCTGGCCGCAACATTGCGGTACTGGTGGAGGCCGCTGTCCGCAACACGATCCTGCAGTTGCGCGGGATTGATACTTATCAGGAATTCGTGGAGCGCCACCGCAAGGCGATGGCCCAAGGCGGCTAATTGCTGCTGTTGCGGTGAGGGCACGCGCCCTTGGTGCAATTGGCGTACAAACTCAGGGCGTGGTCGGAAATCGCAAATCCCTTGGCTTTGGCTACGGCATGTTGGCGTTTTTCGATTTCTGCGTCGTAAAACTCTTCCACCCGTCCGCAGTCCAGACACACCAGATGGTCATGGTGCTGGCCTTCGTTCAGTTCGTACACCGCTTTGCCGCTCTCAAAGTGGCTGCGGCTCAAAATGCTAGCCTGCTCGAATTGGGTCAAGACCCGGTAGACGGTGGCCAAGCCCACATCTGAGCGTTCTTGCAACAAAACACGGAACACATCTTCCGCCGTCATGTGGCGTTGGGTGCCGCGTTGAAAGACTTCCAGAATTTTCAGACGGGGGACCGTGGCCTTGAGGCCCGTATTTTTCAATTCTTCGATATTGCTCATCAGCACATTCCTGGCATGGTCATCAAACAGGCCGACAGGGGCCAACCGCTACAATGACATGATCATATCGCCCTTCAATTTTCATGCTCCTTACCTCTTGCCTTAGTCTCCGCTCAGCCGCATTGGCTCTGGTTGTGGCAACTCTTGCCGCGTGCGGTTCCGTCAGCACCACAGGAGAAAAAGTCGCTGGGGTGATGACGCCCTACAAAATTGACATCGTTCAGGGCAACGTGGTCACCCGCGAGCAGTTGGCCGTCTTGCGAGTGGGCATGCCGCGTGCCGTCGCGCAGGATGTACTCGGCACCCCGTTGCTCACCAGCGTGTTCCATGCAGACCGTTGGGACTATG
The DNA here is from genome assembly GCA_009925925.1 of Betaproteobacteria bacterium. Taxonomy (GTDB): domain Bacteria; phylum Pseudomonadota; class Gammaproteobacteria; order Burkholderiales; family Burkholderiaceae_C; genus Allorhodoferax. The sequence continues at coordinate 16,142 of RFQA01000017.1, read as the reverse complement.
TGTTCACCCTCAAACGCCCGGGCAGTGAGCCTCAGTCACGCAAGGTGACCGTATTCTTTAGCAACGAAGTGATCAGCAAGATTGAAGCGGACGAGCTGCCCAGCGAAACAGAGTTTGTGTCGACCTTGCGTTCGAAAACGGTGCTGGGGCCGGTGCCTTCTTTGACAGCTTCTGAAGAAGCGCTCAAAAAATTCCCGGCGCCTAAAAAGGCGGAGGCACCAGTCTCCGGCAACACCGCACCAGCGGCTGCTACCTCCTACCCACCGCTGGAACCCGGCGGCCTCTGATTTTTCTTTTCTCTTTTGACCATGACCCACACCATTGCCATTGCCGGCGCTTCAGGCCGCATGGGCCAGATGCTGATTGATGCTGTCCGTGCTGCGGACGATTGCACCCTGGCCGGCGCGTTGGATATTGCCGGTAGTTCTTCGCTGGGTCTGGACGCAGGTGCGTTCTCTGGCCAAGTCACCGGGGTGCTGATCACGGCAGATGTGCGTGAAGGCTTGAAGAACAGCCAGGCGCTCATTGATTTCACCCGCCCGGAAGGCACGCTCGCCCACTTGCAGATGTGCCGCGAATTGGGTGTTGCAGCCGTGATCGGTACCACCGGATTTACCGACGAGCAAAAAGCCGAAATCGCCGAGATTGCCAAGTCCATCCCCATCATGATGGCGCCCAACATGAGCGTCGGGGTAAACGTGACCTTGAAGCTGCTGGAGATGGCAGCCAAGGCGCTTGCCACCGGCTATGACATTGAAATCGTGGAAGCCCACCACCGTCACAAAGTGGATGCGCCTTCCGGCACCGCACTCAAGATGGGCGAAGTGATTGCCGACGCCTTGGGCCGCGACTTGAAGGAATGTGCTGTCTACGAGCGCTACGGCGTGACCGGCGAGCGCGAGCCTTCCAGCATCGGCTTTGCCACCATTCGCGGAGGCGATATCGTGGGTGACCACACCGTGCTGTTCGCTGGCACCGGCGAGCGGATTGAGATCAGCCACAAGTCGTCCAGTCGCGCCACGTATGCCCAGGGCAGCTTGCGCGCTGTGCGTTTCTTGGCGGGTCGTGCGCCGGGGCTGTATGACATGTTTGATGTCCTGAATTTGAAATGAGCCCCTTGCAGCTGCTATTCCAGGGAGACGCTGTTCACACCGCTGTGGCGCTGACACTGTTGTGCATGTCCATCGCCGCTTGGTTTGTGATTTTCTGGAAAAGCTGGTTGCTGCAGCGGGCGCTGACCGACGTATCCCGCAGCACCGCGGCCTTTTGGCAGGCGGCGGATGTGAATGCCGCATTGGCGGCGTTACCCGCATTTGACCGGGAGGGCCTGGTCTTGCCCCTGGTCCAAGCCACGCAGACCCAAGGCACTGGGACGCTGGCAGCTGCCGGTGACAGGGGCCAACAACTCACCCGCGTCCTGCGTGACGCTTTGCACGGCGTGCTGCAACGTCTGCAGTCCGGTCAGGTGCTGCTGGCTACGGTGGGATCGACCGCCCCCTTTGTGGGACTGTTGGGCACGGTGTGGGGCATCTACCATGCGTTGATCAGCATTACCGGTGGCGGGCAGGTCAGCATCGACAAAATCTCAGGCCCGGTGGGCGAGGCGCTCATCATGACAGCGGCTGGCTTGGCCGTGGCGATTCCCGCTGTGTTGGCCTACAACGTGTTCGGCCGTCTGGTCGCCCGTCTGGAGGCCGATCTCGAGGGCTTTGCCCTGGACCTGCGCGAACTGCTGCTGAGCAGCCCCAAGGCGGACTGAATGGCATTCGGCCGCTTGGAACGCCCGTCCGGCGCGCAGCCGATGAGCGACATCAACATGACGCCGCTGATTGACGTGATGCTGGTGTTGCTGGTGATCTTCATCATCACTGCTCCCCTGATGGTGAGCGCTGTGAAGGTAGATTTGCCTCAGGCGCAGGGCACGCAAGCGACGGATGCTCCCAAATTTATAGCGGTCACTATTGATCCTGCAGGGCAGACCTATGTGAACGATGCGCCCATGGACAAGCCCGCTTTGGCAATTGCTTTGGCCGACGCTGCCAAGCGCAACCCGAATACCGAAGTCCGTCTGCGCGCTGACTCCACCGTGCCTTACGGCCGCGTGGTGGAGGTCATGGGTTTGGCCCAAAAGGCGGGCTTGAGCCAGATTGGATTTGTGGCCGAACCCGAGGCGTCCGCCGCTCCCTGAACCCCGCGCGCAGTGCAGCGCCTAAAATCGCACCAAGCCTCTCTTCACGGCAGCGTGACCGCTGCCCATTCCCCATGCAAGACAAGTACCAGCACCTCGACGTAGAACAAGCCGCGCAAGCCCATTGGGCACAGCCTTTGTGGAATGGCGATACCGCCTACCGTGTCACCGAAAACGCCGTGGGCGTGGACGGCAAGCCCAAGAAGAAGTTCTATGCCTGCTCCATGCTGCCATACCCCAGCGGCAAGCTGCACATGGGCCACGTGCGCAACTACACCATCAACGACATGCTGGCGCGTTACCTGCGCATGAACGGCCACAATGTTTTGATGCCCATGGGCTGGGACGCGTTTGGCCTGCCTGCCGAAAACGCGGCGCTCAAAAACAAAGTGCCCCCTGCCAAGTGGACCTACGAGAACATCGCTTACATGAAGAGCCAGATGCAGGCCATGGGCCTGGCCATCGACTGGAGCCGTGAAGTCGCCACCTGTGACCCGAGCTATTACAAGTGGAACCAGTGGTTGTTCCTGAAGATGCTGGAAAAAGGCATTGCCTACCGCAAGACGCAAGTCGTGAACTGGGACCCCGTGGATCAGACCGTGCTGGCCAACGAGCAGGTGATTGACGGCAAGGGCTGGCGCACCGGTGCGGTGGTGGAGAAGCGCGAGATCCCCGGCTACTACCTCAAGATCACAGACTACGCGCAAGAGCTTTTGGACCACGTGCAGATGGGCAACGACAAGGCCACGCTCACTGGCTGGCCCGACCGTGTGCGCCTGATGCAGGAAAACTGGATCGGCAAGTCCGAGGGCGTGCGCTTTGCGTTCACCCACGACATCAAGGATTCGACTGGGGCATTGATCGGCGACGGCCGCATGTACGTGTTCACCACGCGGGCTGACACGGTGATGGGCGTGACCTTCTGCGCCGTGGCGCCTGAGCACCCTCTGGCTGCACACGCTGCAGCCTCCAACCCCGCGCTGGCGGCCTTCATTGAAGAGTGCAAGACCGGTGGTACTACAGAGGCTGAGCTGGCCACGCAAGAAAAGAAGGGCCTGAACACCGGCTTGTTCGTGACCCATCCGCTGACCGGCGCCCACGTGCCGGTGTGGGTCGGCAACTATGTGTTGATGGGCTATGGCGATGGCGCTGTGATGGGCGTGCCTGCGCACGACGAGCGTGACTTTGCGTTTGCCCACAAATATGGAATTGAAATTAAGCCAGTCATCGCGCCTCTGGATTGGCCTGCGGCAGAAGTCACGCTGAGCCCAAGTCAGTTCTACTGGAACGATGGCAGTGGCGAAAAATCTGGCCCGATTCTTCAAGCGCCCAGCGCAGAACCCGATAAACCAGAAAAGTTTCGTACCGTTCACTGGGCAAGCTGGCATGACAGTCATGCCGAGCGTGGAGTGTGCGTTTTAAGTGGCCCGCTAAACGGTCTTAGTTTTTCGTCGGCCGTCAACAAAGTCGTCGAACTGTTGGCCGCCAAAGGCTTGGGCGAAAAGAAAACCACTTGGCGCCTGCGCGACTGGGGCGTGAGCCGCCAGCGCTATTGGGGCACGCCCATCCCGATCATCCATTGCGAGGAACACGGCGCCGTGCCGGTGCCCGAGAAAGACCTGCCCGTGGTGCTGCCGCAGGACTGCGTGCCCGATGGCTCCGGCAACCCGCTGCACAAGCACGAAGGCTTCCATGCCGGCGTGGTCTGCCCGGTGTGCGGCAAGCCAGCGCGGCGTGAGACCGACACCATGGACACCTTTGTGGACTCGTCCTGGTATTTCATGCGCTATTGCGATCCGAAGAACCCGGACGCCATGGTGGCCGGCGGCGCAGACTACTGGATGCCGATGGATCAGTACATCGGCGGTATCGAACACGCCATCCTGCACTTGCTGTATGCCCGTTTCTGGACCAAGGTCATGCGCGATCTGGGGCTGGTCAAGGTGGACGAGCCTTTCACCAAGCTGCTGACCCAAGGCATGGTGCTCAACCACATCTACAGCCGCCGCACTGCCAAGGGCGGCAAGGAATACTTCTGGCCCAAGGATGTGGAGCATGTGCACGATGCGTCGGGCAAGGTGGTGGGTGCCAAGCTGATTGCCGAGGTGGACAGTGCCGATGGCTTGCTGCCGGTGGGCACTGCCATCGACTACGAGGGCGTGGGCACCATGTCCAAGTCCAAGAACAACGGTGTGGACCCGCAGGAGCTGATCGCCAAGTACGGCGCAGACACCGCCCGCATCTACACCATGTTCACCTCGCCACCTGAGGCCACGCTGGAGTGGAATGACTCGGCGGTGGAAGGCAGCTACCGCTTCCTGCGCCGTGTCTGGAACTTTGGCTACAAACTGTCTGCTATGGATTCAGTAGCTGCTCGCGCAAGTGTGGCGGGCGCCAAGAGCCTGAATGATGTGGAATTCGGCAAGGAAGCCAAGGCCCTGCGGCTGGAAATGCACACGGTGCTCAAACAGGTGGACTTTGACTACCAGCGCATGCAATACAACACGGTGGTGTCAGGTACGATGAAGATGATCAACGCGCTGGAAGGCTTCAAGGCCTTGGACAGCGCGGGTGCACAAGTGGCTTTGATTGATGGTTTCGGCATCCTGCTGCGCTGCCTGTACCCCGCTACGCCACACCTCTCGCACGCCCTGTGGTCCGAGCTGGGCTATGCCTCCGCCCTCGGCGATCTGCTGGATGCGCCTTGGCCCCAGGTGGACGTGGCAGCCTTGGTGCAAGATGAGATCGAGCTGGTGCTGCAAATCAACGGCAAGTTGCGTGGTGCCGTGCGCGTGCCGGCAGGCGCTGACAAGGCTGCCATCGAAGCTGCGGCCCTGGCCAATGAGGTGTTTGTGAGCCATGCTGCAGGCGCCCCTGCCAAGAAAGTCATTGTGGTGCCGGGCCGTTTGGTCAACATCGTCGTCTGAGTTCCATGCTGAATCGCCGCCAACTTGTAGCCCTGCCTGCCGCCGCCTTGCTGGGGGGCTGCGGCTTCAAGCTGCGCGGCAAGCAGAACTTTGCGTTTGAAACGATTGCGGTGACTCCCGAAAAGGGGGCTGCGGTCGCGTCCGAGCTGAGCCGCTACCTGGGCAGCATGGTGCGCCCGGCGGCGCCTGCGGCGGGAGGCGCTTTGCCGGATGTGATTGTTGACATCCTGGGCGAGACCCGTGAAAAGGTGATCGTGGCGCTGAACGCCTCGGGCCAGGTGCGGGAGTACCAGCTGCGCATCAAGGTGCGCTTTCGCATGCGCAGCGCCAAGGGACGCGACCTGATAGCGCCCACCGACATCCTGCAGGAGCGGGATATCAGCTTCAACGAATCTGCCGTGCTGGCCAAAGAGGCGGAAGAGGCGCTGCTCTACCGCGACATGCAGTCCGACATCGTGCAGCAGTTGCTGCGCCGGATTGCGGCCGTCAAGACGCTGGAGCCCTGAGTCATGGCCTTGGATCGGGTGGACCAGACCTTGCTGGAGCTGCTGCAGCGCGACGGGCGCCTGAGCGCGCAGGCATTGTCGGAAGTGGTCAACCTCTCAGCCCGAGCCACCCTGAACCGCATTCACAAGCTGGAGGACAATGGGCATATCGAAGGCTATCGTGCCTTGTTGGCGCGCCAGTCCATCGGCGAGCATGTGTCGGTGTTTGCCGAGATCGCGCTCAAGGACCAGCGTCAGGCCACGGTGCAGCGCTTCGAGCAGGCGATGGTGGCCTGCCCGGAAGTCATTGCCTGCTACCTGGTGAGCGGTCGCTACGACTACCTGGTGCGCCTGGCCTGTCGCGATCTGGCGCACTACCGGGACCTGACCAACACCTGGATTGACGACGTGGGGTTGGGCATCGACAAGGTGGTTACCAGCACCGAGTTGCAAACCGTCAAAGAGTTCGCCGGCTTCCCATTGATGGTCCGCACGACCCGGTAATAGTTTGCAGGTTGCTTCCGATTCGGAAGTAATTCTTCGGGTGTGCAGCGCTTTGCGCGCTTTGCCATGCGGAGTTCGTCGTTTCATGCCTCTGTGTCTCTCCTAGACTAGACGCAGCAGCCGGCAGTGCAGTAGATGCGGATTCCGCATCCTCCGCCGGCGCTCGGCCCCGAGGAGAACCCCATGACCCGCTATATCGACGTTCACGACATGCAAGCCCTGGTGCACCAGCACGGCCTGGCTCCCATGATGTCGGAGATGGCCCAGACCATCCGTGAAGACTTTCTGCGCTGGGAAGATTTTGACAAATCCCCCCGCACCGCCAACCATAGCCGCGACGGCGTGATTGAGCTGATGCCGGTCTCTGACAACGCGCTCTACGCGTTCAAGTACGTGAACGGCCACCCCAAGAACCCTTTGCAAGGGCTGTCTACCGTGATGGCCTTTGGCGTTCTGGCAGATGTAGCTACCGGCTACCCCGAACTGCTTAGCGAGCTCACCATCACCACCGCGCTGCGCACCGCCGCTACTTCCGCCATGGCGGCCAAGGTCTTGGCCCGTCCGGACAGCCAAACCATGGCCCTGATCGGCAATGGGTCGCAGAGCGAGTTCCAGGCTATTGCCTTTATGACGCAGCTGGGCATTACGACGTTGCGCGTATTTGATGTGGATGCCAAAGCCACCGGCAAACTGGTCTCCAACCTGCGCCCCTACACCGATGCGGGCAAGCTGCACATCGTGCGTTGCGCTTCCACCCGGGAGGCAGTGCGCGGCGCCGACATCGTCACCACCGTCACGGCGGACAAGACCAATGCCACCATCCTGACCGCCGACATGATCGAACCGGGCATGCACCTCAACGCCGTGGGTGGAGATTGCCCCGGCAAGACCGAATTGGAAGCAGCCATTCTGAACCGCGCCAAAGTGTTTGTGGAATTTGAACCCCAGACCCGTATCGAGGGCGAGCTGCAGCAGATGCCTGCAGACTTTGTGACCCATCCACTCTGGAAAGTGCTGGCCGGCACCGCGGTCGGGCGCGACAACGCCTCGCAAGTGACCTTGTTTGACTCGGTGGGTTTTGCGCTGGAAGACCTGTCTGCCCTGCGCTATGTGCATGCCTTGTCCCAGAAGCTGGGCGTGGGCAGCACGGTGCAGCTGGTGCCGGAGATGGCGGACCCCAAGGACCTGTTTGCCTGCGCCACGGCGGCCCGTCCTGTTTTGCGCAAAGCAGCATGAACGATCAAGTCCTGCACATCATCGGCGCGGCCGTCGGTGAAGGGGCCAGTGATGGCGGTTGCAAATGGGGCGCTACTGCGCTCAAAGAGCACGGCATGGCGCGCGCACTCGCGGCCACCGGGCGCACGGTAACCTGGGGTGACACGGTTAGTGCGCAGCCCATGCTGGCCACCAGCCGGTTGCATGCGATCGAGGTGTTTTCGGACCACCTTTCCATGGCCGTGCAGCAAGTTCTGAGACATGGCCAGCAGCCGCTGGTCGTGGGTGGCGACCACTCCTGCGCCGTCGGCACCTGGAGTGCGGTGGCAGACCATGTGCGCCCGCAAGGCGCTTTGGGGCTGATCTGGATTGATGCCCACTTGGATGCTCACACGCCGGATACCTCCGACACCCAGGCCCCGCACGGAATGCCTTTGGCAGCACTGTTGGGTCATGGCGCGCCGGGCATGGTCGGGCTTTTCGGTTGGAGCGGAAAACTGCGTCCGGAGCATGTGGCCATCATCGGTGCCCGCAGTTATGAGCCCGCTGAGCAGGCACTGCTCGAGCGCTTGGGCGTGCGGGTGATGTACATGCCGGAAGTACTGGAGCGCGGATTCGCCGCTTGCTTTGCCGAGGCGCAGGCCATTGCGCAAAGCGGCACCGCGGGCTGGGGCATCAGTTTGGACCTCGATGGCCTGGACCCGCGGGACGCCCCGGGCACCGGCACACCGGTGGAGCAGGGCATTCGCCTGGCGGATGCTTTGGCTGTGCTCGCGGGTTGCCAGCAGCAAGCTGGCTTTGTGGCCATGGAGCTCACCGAGTACAACCCGTTGCGCGACTTTGGTGGCCGCACCGCCCAAGCTGCTACCGATCTGGTGTGCGCCGTCTTGGCGCCCGAGCGGGCGACTATGGAGCTGGCAGCTTGAACCGCCGGTGAAGCGCGGGGGCCTTAAACTCGTGCCCCTATGCAACTCGCAGCGAATCAACTCAGCAACCACCTGCAGCGCGGGTTTAAGAGCCTGTACACGGTGCATGGCGATGAGCCTTTGCTGCAGCAGGAGGCGCTGGACGCGATTCGCGCCCACGCGCGCACGCAGGGCTATACCGAGCGTACTTCGCACACGGTCGCCGGGGCCCACTTCGACTGGAGCGAGGTGCTGGCCGCCGGTGGTTCCCTGAGTTTGTTTGCAGACAAACAGATTGTTGAAATCCGCATTCCCAGTGGCAAGCCCGGCAAGGATGGCAGTGTCGCTTTGCAGCAGCTGGCTGAAGCGTCGCAGGGCAATGATTCCACTTTGACCATCGTGCTCTTGCCCCGGCTGGATAAGATGACCAAATCCGGCGCCTGGTTTTCTGCGTTGGAGAGCTATGGCGTCACCATCCAGGTGGATCCGGTGGAGCGCAGCGCCTTGCCGCAATGGATCGCCCAGCGTCTGGGTGCGCAGGGCCAACGGGTGGCGGCCGGGGAAGAGGGGCAGCGCACTTTGCAGTTTTTTGCGGATCGGGTGGAAGGCAACTTGTTAGCCGCGCACCAGGAAATCCAGAAGTTGGGTTTGCTGTTTCCCGCCGATGCCCACGGCGGCGTGCTGAGCCTGGAGCAGGTGGAGAGTGCCGTGCTCAATGTGGCACGCTACGACGTGTTCAAGTTGTCCGAGGCGGTGCTCGCCGGCCAGGCCGGGCGGGTGCAACGCATGCTCGATGGTTTGCAGGCCGAGGGAGAGGCCGAAGTTCTCGTGCACTACACCCTGGCAGAAGACATCCGCGCCCTCAAGCGCGTAAAAGACGCCATGGGCCAAGGCCGCCCTCTGCCGATGGCGCTGCGCGAAAACCGCATCTGGGGCGCCAAAGAGCGCCTGTTTGAACGGGTGTTGCCCAAGTTGTCCGAGCGCACCTTGGCGGAGCTGTTGCAGTCAGCCCATGTGGTGGACGGCATTGTCAAAGGCCTGAAGCAGCCGGACTGGCCCAGCTCCGGCTGGCAGGCGCTGCACCGTCTTGCATTGCAGGTGTGTGCACTGTGCGCCGGGCAAACCAAGGCGGCACCCGCAGGCGGTCCACTCCGCTAAGGGACCGGTCGGAGACGCCTGTGACTGATGCCACCCCTGCCCAGCGGCATGTGCAGCGCCACAACCAGATCTCCATTCGCCTGCATTACCGGCTGGATGCAGATTGGCACCGCTTGGAGGCCCAGCAGTGGAATGAGCGCGGATTTTGCTTTTTCCATACGCATGCGTTGCAGGCAGGCTCGGTCGCCTTCAAACGCAGCCTGCAGCACTTCGAGGGCGAGATCGTCTGGACGCGCACTTGCCAGGACCAAGCGCAAGTGACAGAGATGCTCCTCAACGAGGCCATCCATCGCCAGGCAGACCGCTTGTCTTCCCAGTCCGACATGCAGCAACGCTTGCTGCGGCTGATGCGCGTACAGGGCATGGTGGACGCCAAGCAGCGGGTGTTGGCCTCCCTCGGGGGAATGCCGGAAGACTCCAAGTGGCAGCAACAAATCCAGCAGCGCATGCAAGAAGCGCTGTTTCAATCCGGCGTGCGTGTGGCTTCCCCCGTGTGGTCCTCAGTGGTGACCGATGCACTGGCCTTAGGCGGTGTGGTGCAGGATCTGGAGCGATGGTCTGGCACCTTGGGTGGCAGTTGAATACCTTTCAATCACCAGCATCGTTCAATGACGGCGCCGCGTGCGCTCTACCGCTTATGGCGGCTGATGAAGGAAAGTGGACGGTTCGCTCAATCCACAGTTTGAACCGGATGGATTCACTCGACTGCGCCTTGGATAGCCAATGGAGCAGGGCATCGGCACGAATATGCATGTTCTTGCCATCGGGGCCTGAATTGGTGCGTTCCGGCTCAATGTGTCCCAAGGTGGCGTCTTTGGGCAGGTGTGGCAACACGCGGCGAACGTCTTTGATCCTGATCCACCGGTGTCCGTCTCCGTCCTCTTCGATGGAGATCGGGATGCTTTTGTACGCGTAGTGGCGTCCTTGAACACTCGCATAGGCATGCGCCCGCATGGCCCCGTAGCCCCCGGCAACCCCATCGATCAACACACGCGAGAGCAGCGCGCCCGCCAGTGGAGCGGCCAGCACAATGCCAAAAAGCCCGGCCAGGTATCCGCCCACGACAAGGCTGCCTATGGCGAGGGCAATGCAGAGGGCCGCGGATTTCATCGGTTTGGCATAAAGCGTGATTGAATTCTAGAGAAAGTGCGTGGAAATGCCCCGCACCCGGACATCTGCGAAAATCATGGCATGAACGCGTCCAACACCACCGAATACACCCTGGCCCTCGGTTCTCAAGCAAAAGCGGCATCAGCCCTCATGGCGCGTGCGCCGGCAGCTATGAAAAACAGAGCACTTCGTCGTTTGACGGAGCTGCTGCGCGAGAACACCGAAGCCCTGCAGGTGGACAACGCCAAGGATATTGAGCGCGCCGTGGCCAACGGCCTGTCCGCCCCGATGGTGGATCGCCTGAAACTTACCCCCAAAGTGCTGGAAACCTGCGCCGAAGGCTGCGAACAACTTGCTGCCATGGCCGATGTCATCGGCGAAATCATCGGCATGAAGCAGCAGCCTAGCGGGATCCGTGTGGGCCAGATGCGCGTGCCGATTGGTGTGTTCGGCATGATTTTCGAGAGCCGTCCGAACGTGACCATCGAGGCTGCCAGCCTCTCCATCAAGAGCGGCAACGCCTGCATCTTGCGCGGTGGCTCTGAAGCCATTGACTCCAACAAGGCGCTGGCCAAGCTGGTGCAACAGGCACTCACTGAGAGCGGTTTGCCCTCTGACGCCGTGCAGCTGGTGCAAACCACCGACCGCGAGGTGGTGGGGCAGTTGATAGCCATGCCGCAGTTTGTGGATGTGATCATTCCCCGTGGTGGCAAGGGCCTGATCGAGCGCATCAGCCGCGATGCCAAGGTGCCAGTCATCAAGCACCTGGACGGCAACTGCCACACCTATGTGGACGACCCTTGCGATATCGCCATGGCCGTCAAGGTGGCGGACAACGCCAAGACCCACAAATACAGCCCCTGCAATGCGACTGAGGGTTTGCTGGTGGCGCGCGGCGTGGCTGCTGAGTTCCTGCCCTTGATCGGCAAGGTCTACGCGGACAAGGGCGTGGAGATGCGATGCGATGCCGAAGGGCGGGCTATCCTCGAATCCGTGGCAGGTGCCAAGGTGAATGACGCGACTGAGCAGGACTGGTACGAAGAGTATTTGGCCCCTATCGTCAGCGTGAAAGTGGTGGCTGGTGTGGATGAGGCCATTGCCCATATCAACCAGTACAGCAGCCACCATACCGACGCGATCCTCACCACCAACCATGTGCATGCCCAGCGCTTCTTGCGCGAGGTGGATTCCGCCAGCGTCATGGTGAATGCCAGTACCCGTTTTGCCGATGGCTTTGAGTACGGCTTGGGGGCAGAAATCGGTATCAGCACTGACAAATTCCATGCCCGTGGTCCGGTAGGCATCGAGGGGCTTACCTCCCTGAAATACGTGGTTCTGGGTGAGGGCGAAGTGCGGAAGTGAAGTGGGAGGAAGTCCTCTACTTCCTCTACTGACAAACCCTAGTTGTGGAATATTTCCTTGTTTTGGCTGATTTCCGGGTGTAACTTAAGCGACTAGCAAGACGCTTATTACAAAACATGCGCCTGATAAGCGCAGTTGGAACCGGAAAGTTAATAACGTGAGCATCTCGCTTCTCTCCAAACTGGAGAAAATTACCGCTACCCGTGACTTCGTCGCGATCGAACATAGTCTTTTGCGGGCCATAGGCTCCACGGTTCATGTCGAGGACCTGTCGCTATGGACACTAGACACCAATCACGAGGTTTCCAAGGTACTGCATTACTACCGCCAGATTGAGGTCCGCGGTGGAAGCATGGGACGCGATACCGAGCAGGTCGACACGGTGTACGCGAACATCGAAGTCCCCGCCGACGTGCGTAGCTTGGCACAGACCGTGGCACTGAGCCTCAAACCTGCCGCCCGAAAAACGGAGACCGGCGGTCTGCAGATGTTCCCTCTCATCGGCTCACACGGCCTGAGTGGCTTGATCAGCATGCGCCTGAATCAGCCGATGGGTGAGCATGACCAGGAGCTGATCAACGGCATATTGCGGGTCTATTCCAACTACCACGCCCTTTTGGACGAAAGCCAGCGGGACCGGCTGACTGGCCTCTACAACCGCCATGCCATGGATCTGAACATCGACCGCATGTGGTCGGTGCTGGGCCGGGAGTCCACGCAATCGGATGCCCGGCGCAACAGCGTGGTGCAGATGTATGCCCTGGCGGTGATCGATATTGATCACTTCAAAAAGGTCAACGACCAGTACGGACACATCCTTGGGGATGAGATCCTGCTATTGGTGTCCCGACTGATTTCCAGCTGCTTTCGCAAAAGCGATCCGGTCTACCGGTATGGCGGCGAAGAGTTCCTGGTGGTGGCTGGTGCGGAGTCGCCGCAGGCCATGCACACCCTGTTTGAGCGGGTGCGCAGCAAGGTGGAGGGGCATTACTTTCCGCAAGTTGAAAGCGTGACGGTGAGCGTGGGCTACGCCATCATCGATCCCGCCTTGTCTCCCTCGGAAAACATCGGCCGGGCTGACCGGGCTTTGTACTGCGCCAAAGAAATGGGGCGCAATCAGGTGCAATCGTTCAGCGATTTGTTACAACGGGGACTGATCCAAGACATGCGCTACGGATCCACCGAGCTTTTTTAAGACTGACGGGCGCTTGCAAAAACCTTGGTCAACCCCAAGTACGAAGGCGCTTCTAGAATGAAGCCCGTCCCCCCACCAAGAAAGCCCACAGCGCATGGTTCCGCATCTCATCACCGCCCTGACCGGGCCCATCAATGAACTGGAGCAGCGGGTGCTGGACTCCATGCCGGCCATCGAGCGCTGGTTCCGCCTTGAGTGGATGGAGCACACCCCCCCGTTCTATACGGCGGTGGATGTGCGCAATGCAGGCTTCAAACTCGCGCCGGTAGATACCAACTTTTTTCCCGGCGGCTGGAACAACCTCACTCCTGCCATGCTGCCGCTGGCCGTGCAAGCGGCCCAGGCAGCGATTGAAAAAATCTGCCCCGAAGCCCGCAACCTGCTGATCGTTCCCGAGAACAACAGCCGCAGCACCTTTTATTTGATGAATCTGGCGCAGTTGCGCCGGATCTTCAACATGGCCGGTCTGAATGTGCGTATCGGCTCCATCAGCCCCGACATCAAGAAAAGCACCACCATTGAGCTGCCCGACGGGGAGTCCATTACCTTGGAGCCGGTGGTGCGGACCAAAGGCCGCTTGGGTCTCAAAGATTTCGATCCCTGCACCATTCTGCTGAACAACGACTTGCGTGCCGGCGTGCCCGGCATTCTGGAAGACCTGCACGAACAGTATTTGTTGCCGCCCCTGCATGCCAGCTGGACCACGCGCCGCAAGAGCACCCACTTCCGTTGCTATGAGGAAGTGGCCAAGCGCTTCGGCAAACTGATCGGCGTGGACCACTGGCTGATAACGCCCATGTTTGAGAAGTACGGCGTGGCGGACTTGCGCACCCCCGAGGGGCTGGCCGCTTTGGCCAGCCGCATCGACGGCATGCTGACCAAGGTCAAGAAGAAGTACAAGGAATATGGCATCAAGGAGAAGCCCTTCCTCGTCATCAAAGCGGACAACCGCACCAGCGGAAACACCATTTTGTCGGTGCGGGACACCAAGGACCTGGAAGCCAAACTGCGCAAAATGGGTGCGGGCGTGGAAGATGCCCCCGATCCCTTGGAGCTGATTCTTCAGGAAGGGGTGCTCACCAACGAGCGGGTGAACGACGCGGTGGCTGAGCCGGTGGTGTATTTGATGGACCGGTATGTCGTGGGCGGCTTCTACCGCATGCATGCAGAGCGCGGAGTGGATGAAAACCTCAGCGCGCCGGGCTCCAGCTATGTGCCATTGGCTTTTGCGGATAGTACGCACTTACCTCAGCCGGGTGTGCGCCCCGGTGCAAGTGCCCCTAATCGGTTTTATATGTATGGCGTGATCGGCCAAATAGCGTTCCCTCAAGGAACGGAACCCGGCGTCTATCGCAGGCCGGGTGTTTTTGTGTCTGCATCCAAATCGTCTCTCACGGCACTTACGCTCGGTGCCATCGGCGTTGTATACGGCGACATCGGCACCAGCGTGCTGTACGCACTGAAAGAGGTCTTCGGCTCCGGTCATGTGCCTTTCACGGAAGCCAACGTCTACGGCATCCTCTCGATTTTCTTCTGGACCCTGACAGTCATCGTCTCCATCAAATACGTGGTGCTGGTGCTGCGCGCCGACAACCACGGTGAAGGCGGGCTGGTGGCTATGCTGGCTCTTGCATCCCAGTCGGTCAAAGACAAGCCCCGCTTGCGCCGGGGACTGCTGCTCATTGGTATTTTTGGGACCTGCCTGTTTTATGGGGATGGGGTCATTACCCCGGCTATCTCGGTGTTGTCCGCGGTCGAAGGTCTGGAGGTCATTTCTCCGGGCTTCAAGCGCTTCGTGATTCCTCTCACCTTGGTCATCTTGTTCTGCCTGTTTGCGGTGCAAAAGCGCGGCACCGCAGGGATCGGCAAGTTTTTCGGGCCGATCACGGTGGTTTGGTTTGTTGCGATCGCCGTGTTGGGTGTCAGCCATATCGTCGATCAACCACGCATCCTGTGGGCCATCAGTCCCTGGTATGCCCTGGACTTCATCTGGAATCACCCGGGAACCACTTTCATCATTCTGGGCGCTGTGGTGTTGTGCGTGACGGGTGGCGAAGCGCTGTATGCCGACATGGGCCACTTCGGCAAGAAGCCCATCCGTATTGCTTGGTTCAGTGTGGTCATGCCCGCATTGACCCTGAACTATTTTGGCCAAGGTGCGCTTCTGTTGGACCACCCTGAGGCCGTCAAGAACCCTTTCTATCTGATGGCTCCTGACTGGGCATTGTTGCCTTTGGTCGGACTGGCCACCATGGCCACCGTCATCGCATCCCAAGCCCTGATTTCCGGTGCCTTCTCGGTCACCAAACAGGTCATTCAGTTGGGCTATCTGCCGCGTTTGCAGGTCACCCACACCAGCGTCAAAGACACCGGCCAGATTTATCTGCCCTTTGTGAACTGGGGGCTGTTCGTGGCGATTGTGTTGGCGGTGGTGATGTTCAAGTCCTCCAGCAACCTGGCTGCGGCTTACGGCATTGCGGTCTGCACTGACATGCTGATCACCACCATCCTGACGTTCTACGTCATTCGATATGGCTGGAAATACCCCCTGTGGCTGTGCATTGCCGCCACCGGCTTCTTCTTCGTGGTGGACTTTGCGTTCTGGGCATCCAATATGTTCAAGCTGTTCGACGGTGGCTGGTTCCCATTGGCGATCGGTGGCGCTATCTTCACGTTGATGATGACCTGGAAGGACGGCCGCCGTTTGCTGAATGAAAAGCTGCGTGCCGACTCTCTGGATCTGGAAAGCTTTTTGGAAGCGGTGTTTGTCAGCCCGCCGGCCCGGGTCGAGGGAACGGCGGTGTTCCTGACGGCGGACAAGGGCAGCGTGCCCAACGCGCTGCTGCACAACCTCAAGCACAACAAGGTGCTGCACACCAACAACTTGTTTGTAACGGTGCGCAACCATGAGGTGCCTTGGATCGGGCTGGACAAGCGCTTGCAGATCGAGTCTTTGGGTCACGACTGCTGGCAGGTCACCATCAACTACGGCTTCAAGAACGACCCGGATGTGCCCAAGGCCCTGGAGCAGATGCGCGGCCGGGGTTGCGCGCTAGATGCCATGTCAACCAGTTACTTCCTGTCGCGTGACAC